>NZ_JBICUP010000019.1:0-121445 GCF_043198215.1 Micromonospora sp. NPDC048830 | reverse complement strand
GCTCGACCAGCGCGGGGGTAAATCATAATTGGCACTGGCTTATCAAGCACCCTGTTGAGTTCTCAAAGAACAACCACACACCAACCAGAAACCCCCCATCAGGAGGACCACCAGCCGGGGCATCTCGTCCCGCAACCCGCCGCTCTCGCGCCGGGCACTTTTACTACGTTACCCGCCGGTTTCCGCCCTGTCAAACCGGACCCTCCCGATCTGACCCGCTTCCACCCGAATCACGGGCACCACTCACCGAACGGCTACCGCCGTCCGCCTCGTGGGGTTCCGACAGGCCGTCCGCCACGGTCTCCCGCTTGGCGTCCGTTTCCCTGCCGGCGATGAACCATACCCGGTCGGCTCCGTCCCACCAAATCCGCCCCCCGGCAGAGCCCGGGCCCCGCCCGGCGCAGGCCCGCGAGGAGGGCACGAGCTCGGCGAAAGCCGGCACCACACCGCCTGCGACAGCCGGTCCATTGACATGCGTCGGCAAACGACCGGACACTCAGAGAGCGCTCTCTTGATCGTGACCGAGGAGTTCTGCCTGCACCCTCCTGCCCCGTCGCACCCGGGCTCCCTGCCCGACACGCCGACGTCATCCCGACCTCGTTCACCGTGCCCGGCTCGACCAGCTCCGGCTGACCGGCCGCGCCCCACCCCGGAACCGGAAGCCACCGTCCGCAACCACGGGTCGACCGGCCCCCTACCGCACACCCGCACCCGTCCCACCGACCCCGCTCTCACCGGCGGGGGCGCACCGAGGGAGACCACATGAGAAGACGGCAGTTCCTCGCCATCGCGCTGGCCGGCGCGGTGGCCACCACCACCGCCGCCTGCGGCGAGACCGCCAACACCAGGGCCAGGGAGAGCAAGGGGGATGCGGCCACCGTCCTCAACGTCGGCATGCCCAACGGCCCGCAGACGGAGAACCACAACCCGTTCCTCACGACGTCCTCGGCCGCGTCGCTCGGCTACCGGTGGCAGATCTACGAGCCGCTGATGATGTGGAACCCGGTCAGGCCCGCCGAGCCGTTCAAACCGTGGTTGGCCACGAAGGCCGAATGGAGCCCCGACTACAGGTCGGTCACCGTCACCATCCGCGACAACGCCACCTGGTCGGACGGCAAGCCGGTCACCGCCGCCGACGTCGCCTTCACCTACAACCTGCTCAAGAGCAACGAGGCGCTGAACATCCACGCCATCCCGTACGCGTCGGTGACCGCGAACGGCAACCAGGTGACCCTCGCGTTCTCCTCGCCGCAGTTCGTCAACCAGCAGAAGATCATCGCGCAGGTGCCGATCGTGCCCGAACACGTCTGGTCGAGCATCAAGGACCCGGCCACGAGCACCAACCCGAACCCGGTCGGCAGCGGCGCGTACACCCTGAAGTCGTTCACCCCGCAGACCACCACGCTGGCCGTGCGCACCGGCGGCTACTGGCAGGAGCTGCCGAAGGTCAAGGAGCTGCGCTACACGTCGTACACCGACAACAACGCGCAGACCACGGCGCTGGCCAACGGCGAGTCGGAGTGGAGCTTCGTGTTCATCCCGAACGTCCAGACGGTGTTCGTCGGCAAGGACCCGGCGCACCACAAGGTGTGGGCGCCGCCGGTGCTCGGCATCCACGGCCTCTACATCAACACCACGAAGAAGCCGTTCGACAACCCGGCGCTGCGCCGCGCGATGAACATGGTGGTCAACCGGGAGGACATCTTCCAGCAGGCCTCGGCCGGCTACTTCCACCCGCTGGTGAAGAGCGTGACGGGGCTGCCCAGCCCGGCCGGCGACGCGTACATCGCCCCGCAGTACCGGGGGCAGGACCAGAAGGTCGACGTCGACGGGGCGAAGAAGGTGCTCACCGACGCCGGCTTCACGTACGCGGGCAGCACCCTCCGGGATCCGTCCGGCAAGCCCGTCACCCTCACCCTGACCGACCCCGCCGGCTGGTCGGACTACCAGACCAGCCTGGAGATCGTGAAGGACAACCTGTCGAAGATCGGCATCGCCGCCACCGTGGAGAAGGCGAACCAGGACGCGTGGTTCCGCAACGTGGAAGAGGGCCGGTTCGACGCGACGTTCCGGTGGACCAACGGCGGCGCCACCCCGTACGACATCTACCAGACGGTGATGGACGGGCGGCTGCTCAAGCCGGTCGGCAAGGCCTCGCCCGCCGGCAACTTCGGCCGGTTCGACAACGCGGAGGCGACCGCCGCGCTCACCGCGTACGCGAACGCCACCGACGACGCCGCGCGGACGGCGGCGCTGGCGACGCTGCAGAAGGTCTTCGTCGAGCAGGTGCCGATGGTGCCGGTGGGCGCGGACAACATCGGCGCGGCCTACAGCACGAGGAACTGGGTCGGCTGGCCGGACGACGCGGACGCGTACGGCGCGGCGCAGCCCACCCAGCCGAACGCCGCGGACGTCGTGCGGCGGCTGCGGCCGGCGAACTCCTGACCCGCCGCGCCGGCGGCCCGGGGCGTCGTCGCCCGGGCCGCCGGCCGGCGGCGCCGCGACCACCCCGAGCAGACAGGAACCCGGCATGACGTCGCCCGACACCGACGCGCCGGCCGTCCGCGAGGAGGTGCTGGAGGCGATCGGCCTGACCAAGCACTTCCCCGTCCGCGGGCGGCTGCGTGACCTCCTCTCCCGCACCACCCCGCGCGTGCACGCCGTCGACGACGTGACGCTGGCCCTGCGCCGCGGCCGGGTCACCGCCCTGGTCGGCGAGTCGGGCTCCGGCAAGTCGACCGTCGCGCGGCTGCTGGCCCAGCTCCACCCGCGCACGGCGGGCACGATCCGGCTGCACGGCGCGCCGGTCACCGTCCGCGGTGGGCGGCGGTTCCGGGCGTACGCCCGCCGCGTGCAGATGATCTTCCAGGATCCGTTCGCCTCGCTGAACCCGGTGCACACGGTGCGCTACCACCTGACCCGGGCGCTGCGGGTGCACGGCAACGCCGGGCGCACCGCCGCCGACCTCGACGCGGCGCTGCGCGCGCTGCTGGAGCGGGTCACCCTCACCCCGCCGGAGCGCTACCTGGACAAGTTCCCGCACGAGCTGTCCGGTGGGCAGCGGCAGCGGGTGGCCATCGCCCGGGCGCTCGGTGCCGACCCGGAGGTGCTGCTCGCCGACGAGCCGGTGTCGATGCTCGACGTGTCCATCCGGCTGGGCGTGCTCAACCTGCTGCGCGACCTGAAGGAGCGGCTCCGGCTCGCCGTCCTCTACATCACCCACGACATCGCCTCGGCCCGGTACTTCGCCGACGAGACCCTGGTCATGTACGCCGGCCGCCTGGTCGAGGGCGGCGACAGCGAGACGGTCACCCAGCACCCCGCGCACCCGTACACCCGGTTGTTGATCGACTCGGCGCCGGACCCGGACCGGATCACCGGGGCCGGCCGCGCGACCGTCACCGAGCGGGGCGACGGCGAGCCGCCGAGCCTGCTGCGGCCCCCGGCCGGCTGCCGGTTCCACCCCCGCTGCCCGTACGCGATGCCCCGCTGCGGCGCGGAGCTGCCGCCGCCGCTTCAGGTGGGCGACCGGCCCGGGCATTGGGCGGCCTGCTGGCTGCACGACCCGGCGACCCGCGACGCGCAGGCCGGCCCCGCCGCCCTGGCGGCGGTCGGCGCCGACGACGGGCGGGAGGCCGCGCGGTGACCTTCCTGCTGCGGCGGCTCGCGTTCTACCTGTTCACCGCGTGGGCCGCGCTGACCCTCAACTTCTTCATCCCCCGGATGATCCCCGGCGACCCGGTCAAGGCGCTGATCTCCCGCTACCAGGGGCAGCTCAGCACCGACGCGATCAACTCGCTGTACGTGCTGTTCGGCATCGACTCCGACGACGGCATCTGGACCCAGTACGTGGACTACTGGCGGCAGCTGCTGCGCGGCGACCTGGGGCTGTCGTTCACGGCCTTCCCGGCGCCCGTGTCGGAGGTGATCGGCGACGCCCTGCCGTGGACGCTCGCCCTGGTCGGCATCACCACGCTGGTCAGCTTCGCCCTCGGCACCGGGCTGGGCGTGCTGGCCGGCTGGCGGCGCGGGTCGTGGGTCGACGGCCTGCTGCCGGTCACCACGTTCCTGTCCTCCGTGCCGTACTTCTGGCTCGGCCTGGTGGCGATCGCCGTGCTGGCCGGTCCGGGCAGCTTCTTCCCGTCCTCGGGCGGCTACGAGCCGGGCCTGGTCCCCGCGTGGGACACCATCTTCCTGGGCAGCGCGGTGCGGCACAGCCTGCTGCCGGCGGCGACCATCCTGGTCGCCTCGATGAGCGGCTGGATCCTCAGCATGCGCAACATGATGGTCACCGTCGCCGCCGAGGACTACATCACCGTGGCGCACGCCAAGGGGCTGTCCGAGCGTCGGGTGGCGATGAGCTACGCGGCCCGCAACGCGCTGCTGCCCAACGTCGCCGGCTTCGCGCTGTCGCTGGGCTTCATCGTCGGCGGCACCCTGCTCGTGGAGATCGTCTTCTCGTATCCCGGCCTCGGCTTCCTGCTGTTCCGGGCCGTCAGCGCCAAGGACTATCCGCTGATGCAGGGCATCTTCCTGGTCATCACGCTGTCGGTGCTGGTGGCCAACCTGCTCGCCGACCTGGCGTACCTGGTTCTCGACCCGCGCACCCGCCGGGAGGGCTGAGCCGTGAGCATCCCCACCTCCAGCGTCGAACAGGTCATCCCCGGGCAGGGCGCGATGGCGCAGCCCGCCGCGAAACCCGGCCGGCGGCGCCGGTTCCGGTTCGTCGCCAACGGCAAGGCCGCGACCGGGCTGGCCGTGGTCGCCGGGTACGCCGTACTCGCGGTGATCGGGCCGTGGATCGCCCCGTACGACCCGGACGCGCGCAGCGCCGACCTGCTCCAGCCGCCGTCGGCGGAGCACTGGTTCGGCACCACCCACCTCGGGCAGGACGTGTTCAGCCAGGTCCTGGTCGGCACCCGCGGCGTGATGCTGGTCGGCCTGGCCGCCGGCGTGGTGGCCACCGTGCTGTCCGTCCTGGTCGGGGTGACCGCCGGCTACCTGGGCGACCTGTGGGACGACGGCCTGTCCGCGCTGTCCAACGTGTTCCTGGTGATCCCGGCGCTGCCGCTGGTCATCATCGTCACCTCCACCATCACCGAAGCGGGCGACCTGGTCGTCGCCGTGGTCATCGGCCTGACCTCGTGGGCGTGGGGCGCGCGGGTGCTGCGGGCGCAGACGCTGTCGCTGCGCCGCCGCGACTACGTGGAGGCGGCCCGGGCCACCGGCGAGCACACCTGGCGGATCATCGTGTTCGAGATCCTGCCGAACCTCACCGCCGTCATCGCCTCCGGCTTCGTCGGCACCGTCATCTTCGCCGTGCTGTCGGAGATCACCCTGGCCTTCATCGGCATCTCGTCGGTGTCCTCGTGGAACTGGGGCACCATCCTGTTCTGGGCGCAGAGCCAGCAGGCCCTCGCGCAGGGCGCCTGGTGGTGGTTCGTCCCGGCCGGGCTGGCCATCGCGCTGCTCGGCACCGCCCTCGCACTGATCAACTTCGGCATCGACGAGTTCGTCAGCCCCCGCCTGCGCTCCGGCGGCCGCGCCCGCGTCCGCACCGCCGACGGGCGCACCGTGCGGATGCGGGTGGGCTTCACCCCCGTACTGGCGCCCCGGCCGACCCCGCCGGCGGCCGTACGACCCGCTCCGGACGCGTCCGGGCCGTCCGCCCCACCGGCGTCCCGGCGGCCGACCGAGCCGGCCACCCCGCAGAGGAAGGACGCCGGGCGATGAGCGAACCCGTGCTGGAGATCCGCGGCCTGAGCGTCGACTACGGGCTCGGCGACGAGGCGGTGCACGCCGTGCGGGAGGTGGACCTCACCCTGCACCGGGGCGAGGTGCTGGGCCTGGCCGGGGAGAGCGGCAGCGGCAAGTCCACCCTGGCGTACGGGCTGACCCGGCTGCTTCCGCCGCCGGGCGTGGTCAGCGGCGGCGAGGTGATCCACCACCCCGTGACCGGGCCGCCGGTCGACGTGCTGTCGCTGACCCCGGCGCAGCTGCGCGCGTACCGGTGGGCGGAGACGTCGATCGTGTTCCAGGGCGCGATGAACTCGCTCAACCCCGTGCACCGGATCTCCACCCAGCTGCTCGACGTGATCAGGGCCCACGAGCCGGGAATGAGCGCCCCGGCGCGGCGGGCCCGCGCGGCGCAGCTGCTGCGCCTGGTCGGCATCTCCGCCGACCGGCTGGACGCCTACCCGCACCAACTCTCCGGCGGCATGCGGCAGCGGGTGATGATCGGCATGGCGCTGGCCCTGGAGCCGCAGGTGGTCATCATGGACGAGCCGACCACCGCCCTGGACGTGGTGATGCAACGGCAGATCCTGGCCCAGCTCGCCGAGCTGCGCGAGCGGCTCGGCTTCGCGGTGCTGTTCATCACCCACGACCTGTCGCTGCTGGTGGAGTTCTCCGACCGCATCGCGATCATGTACGGCGGGCGGATCGTCGAGCAGGCGCCGGCGGCCGAGCTGTACGCCGCGCCGCTGCACCCGTACACCGACGGGTTGCTGCACTCCTTCCCCGCGCTGCGCGGGCCGCGCCGCGAGCTGACCGGCATCCCCGGCTCCCCGCCCGACCTGCGGGCGATGCCGGCCGGCTGCGCGTTCCACCCGCGCTGCCCCCGCGTCGTCGAGCCGTGCGACACCCGGCTGCCGCCCCTCGGCCCGCCGGCCGACGCCACCGGCGCGCGCGCCGTCGCCTGCTGGCGGCATCCCGTCGCCGAGGACGCCCGACGGTGACCCCGTCCGGCGTGTCAGACCCGTTCGCCCCGTCCGTGAGGAGAGCCATGAAGCCCAGCGCCGTGACGACCGCCACCGACGACCCGATCGACAGCCTGCCGCCGTCGTTCCGGTGGGGGGTGGCCACGTCCTCGTACCAGATCGAGGGCGCCGTCGCCGAGGACGGCCGCACGCCGTCCATCTGGGACACGTTCTGCCGGGTGCCGGGCGCGGTAACCGGCGGCGACACCGGGGACGTGGCCTGCGACCACTACCACCGGATGCCGCGGGACGTGGAGCTGCTCGCCGGCCTGGGCGTCGACACGTACCGGTTCTCGGTGGCCTGGCCGCGGGTGCAGCCGGGCGGGCGGGGGCCGGCCAACCCGGCGGGGCTGGCCTTCTACGACCGGCTTGTCGACGAGCTGCTGGGCCGCGGCGTCGACCCGTGGGTCACGCTGTACCACTGGGACCTGCCGCAGGAGCTGGAGGACGCCGGCGGCTGGCCGGCCCGCGACACGGCGTACCGGTTCGCCGACTACGCGATGCTGGTCTTCGACGCCCTCAGCGACCGGGTGCGCACCTGGACCACGCTGAACGAGCCGTGGTGCTCGGCGATGCTCGGTTACTTCTACGGTGACCACGCCCCGGGCCGCCGGGACCTGGGCGACGCGATCGCCGCCGCGCACCACCTGCTGCTCGGGCACGGGCTGGCCACCTCCCGGATGCGGGCGGCGGCCACCGGCCCGGTCGAGTTGGGGATCACGCTCAACCTGTCCCCGGCGGTGCCGGCGACCGACAGCCCGGCGGACCGCGACGCGGCCCGCGCCGCCGACGGCCTGGGCGCACGGCTGTACCTGGACCCCCTGCTGCGCGGCGCGTACCCGGACGACGTGCTGGCCGACCTGGCCGGCGAGGGGGTACGCGTCCCCGTCGAGCCGGGCGACCTGGAGGTCATCTCGACGCCCATCGACGTGCTCGGGGTGAACTACTACTTCGGGCAGCTCTTCTCCGGGGTGGACGAGGCCGGCCAGGAGCGCGACGAGGACGGCCGGCCGGTGCGGCGGGCGGTGCCGCGTGGGCTGCCGACCACGGCGATGGGCTGGGAGATCCTTCCGGAGGGCCTCACCGAGCTGCTGGTGCGCCTCGGCCGCGACTACCCGGGGGTGCCCCTGGTCGTCACCGAGAACGGCGCGGCGTTCGAGGACCGGCCGGACGCCGACGGCTTCGTGGCCGACGACGACCGGGTGGCGTACCTGGCCGAGCACCTGCGCGCCGTGGCCCGGGCCCGGCAGGCCGGGGCGGACGTGCGCGGCTACTTCGCCTGGTCCCTGCTGGACAACTTCGAGTGGGCGTACGGCTACGACAAGCGGTTCGGGCTCGTCCGGGTCGACTACGACACCCAGGAGCGGATCCCGAAGCGCAGCGCGCTGTGGTACCGCGACACCGTCCGGCGGGCACGCGGTCGCGGCTGAGTGACAGGGCCCGACCGAGGGGCTGCCGGGCGCCGGACCGCAGTGATCATGGGGTTGGCGCGGCGGAATGTCCGTTCCGTCGCCGGCAACCCCATGATCGGCGGCGCGTCAGCCGGGCTGGCGGCGCCCGGTGCTCAGCGCAGTCCGCGGCGGGGTGGGCGGCGACGGCGCGCTCAGTGCAGCAGCCGGACGGCGCCCGGGACGGCGGTCACCGTCACCGGCAGGTCCAGCGCCCGCTCCCCGTCGGCGTACGTGGTGATGCCCTCGGCGCTCAGCTCCACCGTCCGCGCCCGGTGGGTGCTCACCAGCGGGTGTTCGACGTGGGTGCCCCGGTAGATGCGCGGCTTCACCCGGATCAGGGTGCGCCGGTCGAACCGGCCCCCGACCACCACGTCCAGCAGGCCGTCGGTCGGGTCGGCGTCGGGGCAGACCCGCATTCCCCCGCCGTAGCTGGCCGTGTTGCCCACCGCCACGAGCACCGCGTCGACGTCCAGGGGTCGGCCGTCGAGGCGCAGCGCGTACCGGCGGGGGCGCAGCCGGGCCAGCTCCACCAGGATCGCCAGGTCGTAGCGGCGGGGGCCGCGCGGATAGCGCATCCGGTTGGCCCGCTCGTTGACAATCGCGTCGAAGCCGGCGGCCAGCACCGCCCCGTACCAGCGCGCGGCGCCGTCCGGGTCCGTCACGCGGGCCAGGTCCACCGGGCGGCTGCGCCCGTCCCGCAGGGCCGAGGCGATCACCTCGACGGCGGCGAGCGGGTCGGCGGGAAAGCCGGTGTCGGCGGCGAAGTCGTTGCCGGTGCCGGCCGGGACCGGGCCGAACGGCACCGCCGTCCCGGCCACCGCCTGCAACCCGCGGTGCACCGTGCCGTCGCCGCCCACCGTCACCAGCCCGGCGATCCCGTCGGCCACCGCCTCGCGGCACGCCGCCTCCGCCCCGGTGGCCGTGCGCGCCTCCAGCAGCCGCACCGGCCGGCCGCCGTCGGCCAGCCGGTCGAGCAGGCGGGGCAGCAGCCCCCGGTGCCGGCCCCGCCCGGCGGTCGGGTTGGCGAGCACGGCGACGGGCCCATCCGGGGCGGGGTGGTCGGCGGCGAATCCGCCGGGGCGCGGTTCGGCGCGGTCGGCGACAGGCCCGTCGGGCAACGGCGCGGGGCGGCCTGAATCCGGCGCGGGGTGATCGGCGGCGGTCACGGTGAGCACCGTACTGCCCCGGCGGCCGTCCCGATCATCGTCCTGCCGGCCGATGGCGGTCGCGCGCACCGGCCCCGCCGTCGGCGAGGGGCGACGCGGCGCACAGACGACGACGCGCCGCCCCGGACGTGGGCGGCGCGTCGTCGTACGGGTCGACCGGTCAGGTCATGTCGTCGAACCGGCGGTCGATCGGCGCCGGGGCGGCGACCGGCGTGCTCGCCTCGATCCGCTGCGCCGGCTCCACCGGCTCGGTGTCCAGCTCCAGCGGCGACACCTCGTCGTCGGCGAGCCCGGCGTAGACCTCCTTGCCGCGCCCGCGCCGCCTGTCGTTGATGAACGCCACGCCGACGGCGGCGAAGTACAGCGCGCAGAGGCAGATCGCCAAGGCGGTCATGCCGAACGGGTCCGGCGTCGGCGTGACCACCGCCGAGAAGGCGAAGAACACGAAGACCGCCACCCGCCACCAGGACAGCAGCCGCTTCGCGCTGGCCAGCCCGACGAAGTTGAGCATGAGCACGACGAGCGGGAACTCGAACGCCACCCCGAACAGCAGGATCAGGTTGGTGACGAAGGAGATGTAGCGGGTTACCTCGAGGTTGGTCGAGATGTCGTCGCCGGAGACGTTGAGCAGGAACTCGAGGCCCTTGGAGGTGACGAAGAACGCCAGCACCGCGCCCGCGGCGAACAGCGGCGCGGCCAGCGCCGTGAAGATGTAGGCGTACTTCCGCTCGTGCCGGTGCAGGCCCGGGGCGATGAACGCCCACAACTGGTAGAGCCACACCGGCGCTGCGATGATCAACCCGACCCAGAGGCCGATCTTCAGGTTGAGCAGGAAGACGTCTGCCACGCCCAACTGGACGAACAGGCACTTGCCCGTCTCCGGGTCGATCGAGGCCGGCAGGTCGCAGTACGGCTTCGACAGCAGCTCTCGTACCGGCGTGGCCAGCCAGATGCCGAAGCCGAAGCCGACCACGATCGCCAGGGAGGCGCGGAACAGCCGGTTGCGCAGCTCACGGATGTGCTCGATGAGCGTCATCGAGCCGTCGGCGGCCCGTTCGAAGGTGCTCGGGCCGCGCTTGCGGAGAGCGAAGGCCACGGTGATCGGGCCCCCCGGTCAGTTGTCGCGGACGCGCTGCACCGGGTCGACGACCGGCTGCTGCGGGGTCTGCTGCTGGGGCGCGTACTGCTGCTGCGGCTGCTGCCCGACGTTCGGCGGCAGCGGCTGGTAGCCCGCCTGCGCGTCCGCCTTCTCGGCCAGGTCGCGGTCGTCGTCGTGCAGGCTCTTGGTTTCGGCCTTGATGATCCGCAGCGACCGGCCGAGCGAGCGGGCCGCGTCGGGGAGCCGCTTCGCGCCGAAGAGCAGGATCAGCACGACCACGAGTACGGCGATGTGCCACGGCTTGAGGGCACCCATGGGAAGCTCCCGTCCTTACGTCCTTGAGGGGTGTACCGCAGCCCATCGTACGTGCGCGACCGGCCGTTGCCACCCGCCAAGCCGCTGGTGATCGCGGCTGGCCGGTGAAGTCTTGACCAACGCCGCGCATCCCGTCAACCACCTGCCGTAGATCGATCCTGCGCGCTACGGCCCCGGAACGCGCAGGCCGCCGCAGCGGCACCGACCGGAATCGATCAGCCGCCCCGCTTCGCCTTGATCACGGCGAGCCGCCGCTGGGTGACGGCGACCCGGGCCTGCAGGGCCTCGGCCCGCTCCTGGAGCGCCTCGGCGGTGACCCGCAGCGCCTCCGCCTCGGCCTGCCGGTGCTGCAGCCGCACGGCCGCCCGGCCCAGCAGCGGCAGCCGCGCCACCACCGGCCGCACGACCAGGGCCAGCACCAGAAGCGCCAACAGCACCACCGCGACCACGATCCACGTCACCACGGCGGCCAGCCTACCGGCGCGACGCGGACACCGCCGGGTCGGCAGCCGGCGCGCCGTCGGGCACGGCGTACGCCTCGAGGGCCGCGACCGCCGCGCCGCGGACCTGCTCGGCCAGCTCCGCCGGGGCGACCACCGTGACGTCCGGGCCCAGCCCGAGCACGAACCGGCGCGCCCAACCCAGGTCCGTCACCCGCAGCGACACCAGCCACCGGTCACCGTCACCGGCCTCCACGTGCTCGCACGGGTAGTACTCGGTGATCCACCGCTCGCCCCGGCCCACCCGCAGCGTGATCAGCGGCAGGTCCGGCGAGGGACGGAACACCCCCTCGGTGAGGTCGTACGGGCGGGCCTGCGGCGGCACGACCGCCGGCTCGTCCAGCTCCGTCACCGCGTCGATCCGGTCGGCCCGGAACAGCCGGACCGCCTCCGCCCGGCGGCACCACGCCTCCACGTACGCCCGGCCGGCGACCATCAGCATCCGCAGCGGGTCGATCGTGCGCTCGGTGGTCTCGTCCCGCGCCGCCGTGTAGTAGGTGATCCGCAGCGCCCGGCCCCGCTCCACCGCCGCGCTCAGCTGCTCCACCCGCCGGCCGTCGGCCGGGAGCCGCACCTCCACCGGGGCGGCTACCAGGTCACCCGCCGCGCTCTCGATCTTCGCGAGGGCCCGCTCCACCGCCTCCCGGTTGGCCACCCCCGGCGTCTCGGCCAGCATCCGCAGCGCCACCACCAGCGCGAGCGCCTCGTCCGGGGTCAGCCGCAGCGGCCGGTCGATGCCCGCGTCGTAGGTGATGGTCACCCGGTCGCCGTCGAACGCCATGTCGATCAGGTCGCCCGGGCCGTAGCCGGGCAGCCCGCACACCCACAGCAGCTCCAGATCCTCCCGCAGCTGCCGCTCGGTGACCCCCAGGTCGCCGGCCGCCTCAGCGATCTCGATCCCCGGCCGGGCCAGCAGGTACGGCACCAGGTTCAGCAGCCGGGCCAGCCGGTCCGCCGACGCCCGGCCGGCACCCGCGCGGGCGCCCCCGCCCGACCGGACCGCCGGACGGTTGGCCGGGCGGGTCATCGGGCACCTCCGGTCACGGTCAGCTCCTCGTGCCGCGCGGCGATCTCCTTCAGCCGCTGGATGACGGCCTCGCGCGCCTCCGGCGGATCCAGCACCCGCACGTCCGGGCCGTACCCCACCAGTTGGCCGGCGAGGACCTCCGGGTCCGCGTACGGCAGGACCAGCCGGTCGCCGTCCGGCCCCGGCGTGGCGCCCACCGCCCAGCGGCGCAGCCCCGCCGCCCGGCCCGGCGCGACCAGGACCGTCGCCCGCCCCGTCCGCTCCACCGGCCCCGACCAGCGGGCCACGTGGCTGATCAGGTCCACCCCCGCCGGGGGCTCGTAGCCGCCCCGCTCGCCGGTCGCCCGCACCGCGCCCACCACCCGCGACAGCCGGAAGCACCGCGCGGCCTGCCGGTCGAGGTCGTGGCCCACCACATACCACCGGCCCCGCCAGCACACCACCCCCCACGGCTGCAGGCGGCGGCGGCTCGGGGCGTCCCGGTCGGGCACCCGGTAGTCGAAGCTCACCTCGCGGCGGTCCCGCGCGGCGGCCGTCAGCGGCGCGAACGCCGGGTCCACCGTCACCATCGGCTCCAGGCCGAGCGTGGCCTGCGGGTCCACGTCCACCCCGGCGGCGCGCAGCTTCGCCAGCCCCGACGACGCCGCCGCGGCGAGCCCGGCGTGCTGCCACAGCCGCGCCGCGATGCCCACCGCTGCGGCCTCGTCCGGCTCCAGGGGGATGTCCGGCAGCGCGTACTCCCGGGGGGCGATCCGGTAGCCGGGCTCGGAGTCGAAGACGCTGGCCGTCCCCGTCTCCAGCGGCACCCCCAGCTCCCGCAGCTCGGCCTTGTCCCGCTCGAACTTGCGCTGGAACGCCTCATGGTCCTTCGCGTCGTCCGGATCGTGCTCGTAACCGGGCACGGTCGCGGCGATCTGCGCGGCGGTCAGGAACCGTCGCGTCGACAACAGGCAGATCACCAGGTTGACCAGGCGTTCGGTGCGGGTCCGCGACACGTCTGCACGCTAGCAGCCCGCGCCGCGCACGCGTGCACCCACGCGGGCGCGGCGCGCGAACCCGCCGTGTGTCCGGGTCACGACCGCCGCCGCGGCCGGCGCCCGACCGGTCCCGCGCGGCCGGCCGCCGGCCCGGGGGTGCGCACGGCGGAACCCGGCCGCTCGCCGGGCGACGGCCGCCGGGCGGCCATATGGTGACCCCATGTCGGAAGCCGAAGCCAAGGCCGAGAGCGTCGGCACCGTCGTCGTGGCCGGCGCGGCGAACCTCGCCATCGCCCTGGCCAAGCTGGTCGCGGGGCTGATCTCCGGCTCCGCGGCGATGCTCTCCGAGGCCGCGCACTCGGTCGCCGACACCACCACCGAGGTACTGCTCTACCTCGCGCTGCGTCGCGGCGCGCGCCCCGCCGACGTGCACCACCCCTTCGGGTACGGCAAGGAAAGCTACGTCTGGGCGTTCCTCGCCGCGCTGTTCACCTTCGTCGCCGGAGCCGGCTTCGCCATCACCCACGGGGTGACCACCATCCTCGTGCACGAGCACAGCGGTCAGTACCGGGTCGCGTACATCGTGCTGGTCGTCTCCTTCGTGATCGAGTCGGTCTCCCTGGCCAGGGCGGTCCGCCAGGTACGCCGCCAGTCCCGCCGCTGGCGCACCACCCCCCGCCGGTTCCTCCGGCTCACCCCCGACACCACCGTCAAGGCCGTCTTCCTCGAGGACTGCGCGGCCCTGATCGGCATCGTGCTGGCCGGGATCGGCCTGGCCCTGTCCCAGCTCACCGGCGACGAACTCTACGACGGCCTCGCCTCCATCGCGATCGGCCTGCTGCTGCTGGTCGTGGCGGTCGTCCTGGCCAAGGCCAACACCTCGCTGCTGGTCGGCCGGTCGATCCCCGAACGGCTGCGCCACGAGGTCGAGCAGGAACTCGCCGAACTACCCACCGTCGACCGCGTCGACACCCTGCTCACCATGCAGCTCGGCCCCGAGGACATCCTCGTCGCCGCCAAGGTCGACTTCCACAACGACGTCACCGGCGCGGACATCGAGAACGCCGCCGACGAGGCCGAGCGCCGCCTCACCGACCGCTACCCCGAGATCGCGTACGTCTTCCTCGACCCCACCCCGTCGCGCCCCGGCACCCGGGCCCGCCGCACCCGCCACACCCAGGACCCCTCCGCCTGACACCGCACCCGCCGCCGATAGCGTTTCGCACCATGGTGCGATGGCGGTCCGGAACCGTGACAACCCTGCGGCGGGCGTGGACCGGGGCGGTGGAGCTGGACGTACGGCTCGCCGACGGCACGACGATGCGCGCCCTGGCGTACCCGGAGCTGGTCGGCTCGCCCGAGCCCGGCGACCGGGTCCTGCTCAACGCCGGCGCGCTGCTGATGGGCCTCGGCACCGGCGGGTACGCCCTCGTCGTGGCCCTGCCCGACCGGCTGCCCCCCGACCCGCCCCGGGCCGGCGACACCCGCGACGCCGGGCACCTGGTGAAGGCCCGCTACACCCCCCTGCAGCCGATCCTGCTCGGCGTCGACGAGGAGGCCAGCCCGCACCGGGACGTCCTCGCCGCCGCCGACGACCTCGCCGGCCTGCCCGTGGTCACCGCCGACCTGCACTCCGCCCTCCCGGCCATCCTCGCCGGGATCCGCGCCGACGCCCCCGACGCGCGGGTCGCGTACCTGCTCACCGACGGCGGGGCCCTGCCCGCCTGGTTCTCCCGCACCCTCGACGGGCTGCGCGACCACCTCGTCGGCACCGTCAGCGTCGGGCAGGCGTTCGGCGGGGACCTGGAGGCCACCACCGTGCACAGCGGCCTGCTGGCCGCCCGGCACGTGCTCGCCGCCGACGTGGTGATCCTCGCCCAGGGGCCCGGCAACCTCGGCACCGGCACCCGCTGGGGCTACTCCGGCGTGGCCGTCGGCGAGGCCGTCAACGCCGTCGCCACCCTCGGCGGGCGGCCCGTCGGCTCGCTGCGCATCTCCAACGCCGACCCCCGCACCCGGCACCGCGGGGTGTCCCACCACAGCCTCACCGCGTACGGCCGGGTCGCCCTCGCCCCGGCGGACCTGGTGGTGCCCGACGGCCTGGCCCCGGCGCTGGCCCGCGACGTCGATGCCGCCCTCGCGCCGCTCGCCGCCCGGCACCGCCTCGTCCGGGTGCCCACCGACGGGCTCGACGCCGCGCTGCGCGCCAGCGCCGTGCCGCTGTCCACCATGGGCCGGGGGCTCGACGCCGACCACGCGTACTTCCTGGCCGCCGCGGCCGCCGGCCGGCACGCCGCCGCCCTGATCCGCTGACCGGCCCGCGCCTCGTCCGCGCCGACCGCCGGGCGCGCAGGTCCGCGGCCTGCGAACACGCAGGTCCGCGGCCCGGAACCACGCAGGCCCGCGGCCCGGGGGCGGCGACCCGGACCGTCAGGCCAGGAAGATCAACGCCAGCCAGGCGCCGACGATCACCACCAGCGCCACCGCCAACACCCACGTCGGCACCGTGTACTCGCCGCGCCGGTTCCGCTCGACCTCGGCACGGATCTTCTCGCGGCGGCGCTCCACCCAGTTCGGCTTCTCGGTGTTCCGGCCGCGGCCGGGAGGTTCAGACGTCGTCATGGCACGGCCAGCGTACCCGTGCGGCCCCCGCCCGCCGTGATCAGCACCGCGGGACGGGGGCCGCCGACGGTCACATGCTCGCGATCAGCCGCTCCACCCGCTCGTCGTACGCCCGGAACGGGTCCTTGCACAGCACGGTGCGCTGCGCCTGGTCGTTGAGCTTCAGGTGCACCCAGTCCACCGTGAAGTCGCGCCGCTTCTCCTGCGCGTGCCGGATGAACTCACCCCGCAGCCGCGCCCGCGTCGTCTGCGGCGGCGTCTCCTTGGCCTCGAAGATCTCCGGGTCGGTGGCCACCCGATCCACCTCGCCGCGCCGCTCCAGCAGCCCGTACAGGCCACGGCCGCGCCGCAGGTCGTGGTACGCCAGGTCCATCTGGGCCACCCGCGGATGCGACAACGGCAGGTCGTGCTTGCGCTGGTACCGCTCGATCAACCGCAGCTTGGTCACCCAGTCGATCTCCCGGGACACCGGCTCCAGGTCACCGGTCTCCACCGCGCGCAGCACCCGGCCCCACAGCTCCACCACCCGCTTGGCCGTCTGGTCCCCGCCCCGGCGCTCCACGAACTCCGTCGCCTTCGCCAGGTACTCCTGCTGGATCTCCAGCGCGCTGACCTCCTTGCCGGAGGCCAGCCGCACCTTACGCCGGCCCGTGATGTCGTGCGACACCTCGCGGATCGCCCGGATCGGATTCTCCAGCGTCAGGTCCCGCATCACCACCCCCGCCTCGATCATCCGCAGCACGATGTCCGCGGAGCCGACCTTCAGCAGCGTGGTGACCTCGTTCATGTTCGAGTCGCCGACGATGACGTGCAGCCGCCGGTACCGCTCCGCGTCCGCGTGCGGCTCGTCCCGCGTGTTGATGATCGGCCGGCTCCGGGTGGTCGCCGACGACACGCCCTCCCAGATGTGCTCGGCCCGCTGCGACAGGCAGTACACCGCCCCGCGCGGGGTCTGCAGCACCTTGCCCGCACCGCAGATCAACTGCCGGGTGACCAGGAACGGAATCAGCACGTCCGCCAGACGGCCGAACTCCCCGTGCCGGGACACCAGGTAGTTCTCGTGACAGCCGTACGAGTTGCCGGCCGAGTCGGTGTTGTTCTTGAACAGGTAGATCTCACCGGCGATGCCCTCGTCGTGCAGCCGCTTCTCCGCGTCGACGAGCAGCCCCTCCAGGATCCGCTCGCCCGCCCGGTCGTGCGCCACCAGGTCCACCACCGAGTCGCACTCCGGCGTCGCGTACTCCGGATGCGACCCGACGTCCAGGTAGAGCCGGGCGCCGTTGCGCAGGAACACGTTGCTCGACCGGCCCCACGACACCACGCGGCGGAACAGGTACCGGGCAACCTCGTCAGGGGACAGCCGCCGCTGCCCGCGGTAGGTACAGGTGACGCCGTACTCGGTCTCGAGGCCGAAGATTCGCCGCTCCATGATGTGACATTAGCCTTCCGAGGCCCCAGTTGGGCAGCGCTGAACGCACCGGACCACAACGGCCCGTCACGGGCGGGCACGCTCCGCGTGACCGAAAGACGGCGCCCCCTGACCGCCTGAGGTCGAAGAGGGCACGCCTCGGCGTGCCGTCTCCTCTCCCATCAGACGATCAAGGGCGCCGGTCGCGCCCGCGCGGGACGGCGCGGCGACTACTCGGCCTGGCCCTCCAGGTCCGCCGAGCCGGCCGACGTGGTCGGCTTCTTCGCCTCCTCCGTCGGCGTCGCCGGGGTCTCCGGGCGCTCCTGCGCCGACTCCGCCGCGGAGTCGCCGTCCAGCAGCGCGGCCAGCGCCGCCCCGGTGATCCGCCGGAACGCACGCCCCACCCGGCGCCGGTCCAGGACCGCCACCTCCAACTGGTTCGCGGCGATCGTACGGGCCGCCCCGCCCTCGCCGCCGACGCTGCCCAGCGCCTTCACGGCCACCTTGACCGCCTCGCCGAGCGACATGTCGGCCCGGTGCTCCGACTTGAGCACGCCGGAGATCGCCTCGGCCTGCCCGCCCATCGCCATCCGGCCCGGCTCGTCGTTGACCGACCCGTCGTACGTCAGCCGGTACAGCGCGTCCTTCTCCGGCGTCGCGCCCACCTCGGCCACACAGATCTCCACCTCGAACGGCTTCGACTGCTCGGTGAAGATCGCGCCGAGGGTCTGCGCGTACGCGTTGGCCAGCGCCAGACCGGTCACGTCGCGCCGGTCGTAGCTCAGGCCGTTCAGGTCGGCCATCCGGACGCCGGCGCGACGCAGGTTCTCGAACTCGTTGTACCGGCCGACGGCCGCGAAGCCGATCCGGTCGTAGATCTCGCTGACCTTGTGCAGGGTGCTGGACAGATTCTCCGCGACGAAGAGCACCCCGCCCTCGTAGCTCAGGACCACCGCGCTGCGCCCCCGGGCGATGCCCTTGCGGGCCAACTCGGAGCGGTCGCGCATGATCTGCTCGGGCGAGGCGTAGAACTGCATGGCCACGGCGGCGGTTCTCCTTAGGGAGCTGTGCTGACGACTGCTGACAGGGTGCGGACGGGACGGCTCAGCCGCCCGGGTTCTCCATCCGGCCGGCGACCACGGCCTCGGCGATCGCGGCCGTCTCGGCGTCGGTGAACCGGTGGGTGCCCTCCGCCGTCGCCGTCATGACCACCGGGTAGATCCGGCGGGTCAGGTCCGGGCCCCCGGTCGCCGTGTCGTCGTCGGCCGCGTCGTAGAGCGCCTCGACCGCGAGCCGCGCCGCGTCGTCGACCGACAGCCCAGCGCGGAACCGCTTCTTCAGCGCCGACTTGGCGAACAGCGAGCCGGAGCCGATCGCGTCGTAGCCGGTCTCCTCGTACGGGCCGCCGGTGACGTCGAAGCTGAAGATCCGGCCGGCCCTCGCCGGGTCGGCGGCGGCCAGGTCGAAGCCGGCGAAGAGCGGAACGACCGCGAGGCCCTGCATCGCCGCGCCGAGGTTGCCGCGGATCATCGAGGCCAACCGGTTGGCCTTGCCGTCGAGCGAGAGCATCGCGCCCTCGATCTTCTCGTAGTGCTCCAGCTCCACCTGGAACAGTCGCATCAGCTCGATGCCGATGCCCGCCGTGCCGGCGATGCCGACCAGCGAGTACGCGTCCGCCGGGTGCACCTTCTCGATGTCCCGCTGGGCGATCAGGTTGCCCATGGTGGCCCGGCGGTCGCCGGCCATCACCACGCCACCGGCGGCCGAGATGGCCACGATGGTGGTCGCGTGCGGCGCCAGGTCGGCGGCCATGCCCGGCGGCAGCGGCCGGCGGCCGGGCAGCATCTCGGGGGCCACCTTGCTCAGGAACGCTGTGAAGGAGGACGTCCCCGCGTTGGTGAACACATCTGGTAGACGCCCGGATGGATCAAAACCCGCTGCCACGTGGTTCCTCTCAGATACGTGATCGCCCTGGCCAGCCTCGTAGGACTGTCACGGAACTGGCCAAGACCACCGTTGCAGTTGAAGCAGAGTATCCCGCGCACCCAGCCGGTGCGATGATCGTGGTCCACATGTTCCGGATCGGGGTCGCCGCAGACCGCGCAGACGCCGCCCTGCTCGGCGAGGAGCTCCTGGACCTCCTTCTCCCCGATCCCGTAGCGCCGCCGCAGGTGGTACTCGCGAGTGCCGCCGTAGAGCCGCTGCGCCGTCTCCTTGCCACGGGCGTTGTGGCAGGGCTTGCAGTAGCTGTGCCGGCCACTGGCCTTCCTCGTGCGGGGGAAGTCCGCCAGGGGCTTGACCTGGTCGCAGTCCGGGCACCACTTCATCCCGCCGGGCACCGCGACGGCCGCCTTCCTCTGCGGGCCGATCCCGCGCCTGCGGCGGCTCGCCTCTGAGCGGGCCGCCGCGCAGGACTTGCAGTAGAAGGCGAGCCCGTCGACCCGACGCCGGTTGCGATGGAACTCCGTCGTGGGCAACAGGCGCCGGCATTGCGGGCAGGTCTTGTCCGATTCGTTGGGCAAATCGGACATTTGACCCTATTCTCCCCCTTTCTGGACATAGCCCCTCACAAATTCCTCGGCGTTCTCCTCCAGGACGGAGTCGATCTCGTCGAGCAGGTCGTCGACGTCCTCGGTGATCTCGGCGTGCCGCTCGGCGACCTCCGGGTTCGCCTCGGTGGTGACGTCCTCGATCTCCTCGCCCTGCCGGGACTTGCCCGACTGCGACTGCCCGCCGCTGTCACGAGTGGCCATAGCTGCCTCCTCCACGATCGTCTCCGATGAACTTACCTCGCGGAGGCGACGAAAAGCCCGCCCCGCGCCGGCTTCCGGCGCGCGGCGGGCCCCCGTCGGCGACGGCTCAGCCGCCCGTCAGCGTCTCCAGCAGATCCTTGGCGCTGGCGCACCGGTCGAACAGCGCGCCGACGTGCTTGCGGGTGCCCCGCTCGGGCTCCATCATCGGCACCCGCACCAGCGACTCCCGGCCCACGTCGAAGATGACCGAGTCCCAGCTCGCGGCGACCACCTCCGAGGCGTACTGCGCCAGGCAGCGGCCCCGGAAGTAGGCCCGGGTGTCCTCCGGCGGCTCCGTCATCGCGGTGCGGGTCTGCTCGTCGGCCAGCAGCGTCTTCATCGCCCCCCGGGACACCAGCCGGTGGTAGAGCCCCTTCTCCGGCCGGACGTCGGAGTACTGCAGGTCGACCAGTTGGAGCTTGTGCGCGCCCCAGCCCAGCTTCTCCCGCTCCCGGTAGCCCTCCAGCAGCCGCAGCTTCGCCACCCAGTCCAGCTCGTCGGCGCACAGGAAGGCGTCGCGGCCGAGCCGGTCCAGCACGCTCTCCCAGCGGGCGAGCACGTCCACCGTCTGCTCGTCGGCGTCGGCGCCGTACCGGTCGTCCACGAAGGACTTCACCCGTTCGAAGTACGCCCACTGCACGTCCAGGGCCGTCAGCCGGCGCCCGTCGCGCAGCCGCATCAGGTGCTTCAGCGACGGGTCGTGGCTGACCGCGCGCAGCTCCGAGACCGGGTCGGCGATGCCGAGGTCCGGCCCGAGCGCCTTCTCCTCGATCATGGTGAGGATCAGCGCGGTGGTGCCGACCTTCAGGTACGTGGAGATCTCCGACAGGTTGGCGTCGCCGATGATCACGTGCAGCCGCCGGTACTTGTCGGCGTCGGCGTGCGGCTCGTCCCGGGTGTTGATGATGGGCCGCTTGAGGGTCGTCTCCAGCCCCACCTCGACCTCGAAGAAGTCGGCGCGCTGGGAGATCTGGAAGCCGCTCTGGCCGCCGTCCTGGCCGATGCCGACCCGGCCCGCGCCGGCGACGATCTGCCGGGTGACGAAGAACGGCGTCAGGTACGCCACGATGTCGGAGAACGGCGTCTGCCGGCGCATCAGGTAGTTCTCGTGTGCGCCGTAGCTGGCGCCCTTGTTGTCGGTGTTGTTCTTGTACAGGTGGATGGGCTGGGTGCCCGGGATGGTGGCCGCCCGCCGGGCCGCCTCGGCCATCACCCGCTCGCCCGCCTTGTCCCACCGCACGACGTCGAGGGGGTTGGTGACCTCGGGGGTGGAGTACTCGGGGTGGGCGTGGTCGACGTACAGCCGGGCGCCGTTGGTGAGTATGACGTTGGCCAGGCCCAGGTCCTCGTCGGCGAGGGCCTCGGCCGGGTCGTACGCGGCGCCGGAGTAGGTGAAGCCGCGAGCGTCGCGCAGCGGCGACTCCTCCTCGTAGTCCCAGCGGGCCCGGCCGCCGCGGTTGAGCTCGGGGCGCGCCCCGTACGCGTTGACCACCTGCGAGGAGGTGACCATCGGGTTGGCTCCGGCCTGGCCGGGCACGGAGATGCCGTACTCGACCTCGGTGCCCATGATCCGTCTAACGCTCATCGACCTACCGCTCCACTCGCCCGACCCGGTCCCCCCGTCACGTCGAGCGTAGTCGGCGCCACGCGGTGTGGGGGTACGGCGGGCATGCCGGCGACCGGGTGTCGCCGGCGGGCGGCGATGCGACGGGGCCCGCGACGGCGTGGTCGCGGGCCCCGGGCGTGCCGCTGTCCTACAGGTACTGACCGGTGTTGCTGGCGGTCTCGATCGACCGGCCGGCCTCGGCGCCCTTGCCGCCGGAGACGAGCGTGCGGATGTAGACGATCCGCTCGCCCTTCTTGCCGGAGATGCGGGCCCAGTCGTCGGGGTTGGTGGTGTTGGGCAGGTCCTCGTTCTCGCGGAACTCGTCGACGCAGGCGTCGAGCAGGTGCTGCAGGCGCAGCCCCTTGCGCCCGGAGGTGAGGAACTCCTTGATGGCCATCTTCTTGCCCCGGTCAACGATGTTCTGGATCATCGCGCCGGAGTTGAAGTCCTTGAAGTAGAGGACTTCCTTGTCGCCGTTGGCGTAGGTGACCTCGAGGAAGCGGTTCTCCTCGGTCTCGGAGTACATCCGCAGCACCACGGCGTCGATCATGGCGGCGACGGTGGCGTTGGGGTCGCCGCCGTGTTCGGCCAGGTCGTCGGCGTGCAGTGGCAGGCCCGACAGGATGTACTTGGAGAAGATGTCCTTGGCCGCCTCGGCGTCCGGCCGCTCGATCTTGATCTTCACATCGAGCCGGCCCGGGCGCAGGATGGCCGGGTCGATCATGTCCTCCCGGTTGGAGGCGCCGATGACGATGACGTTCTCCAGCCCCTCCACGCCGTCGATCTCGCTGAGCAGCTGCGGGACGATCGTGTTCTCCACGTCCGAGGAGACGCCGGAGCCGCGGGTGCGGAACACCGAGTCCATCTCGTCGAAGAACACGATGACCGGGGTGCCCTCGCCGGCCTTCTCCCGGGCCCGCTGGAAGATCAGCCGGATGTGCCGCTCGGTCTCGCCGACGTACTTGTTGAGCAGCTCCGGGCCCTTGATGTTGAGGAAGAAGCTGGTGTGCTTCTCCTCGCCCCGCTTCTCGGCGATCTTCTTGGCCAGGGAGTTGGCCACCGCCTTGGCGATCAGGGTCTTGCCGCAGCCGGGCGGCCCGTAGAGCAGGATGCCCTTGGGCGGGCGGAGCTGGTGCTCCCGGAACAGGTCGGCGTGCAGGAAGGGCAGTTCCACCGCGTCGCGGATCTGCTCGATCTGCGCGTGGAGGCCGCCGATGTCGGTGTAGTCGACGTCGGGCACCTCCTCCAGGACCAGCTCCTCGACCTCGCTCTTGGGAATCCGCTCGTACGCGTACGCCGAGCGGGGCTCGATCATGAGCGAGTCGCCGGCCCTGATCGGCGAGCCGATCAGGGAGTCGGCGAGGTGCACGATCCGCTCCTCGTCGGAGTGGGACACCACCAGCGCCCGGTCACCCGGGGCGCCGCCGGGGCCGGCGAGCACCTCCTTGAGCATGACCACCTCGCCGACCCGCTCGTAGCCGAACGCGTCGACGATGTTGAGCGCGTCGTTGAGCAGGACCTCCTGGCCGCGCTTCAACTCCGTCGCGTCGAGCGAGGGCGAGACGGCCACCCGCAGCTTGCGACCGCCGGTGAAGATGTCCACCGTGCCGTCGTCGTGCCGCGCCAGGAAGACACCGTAGCCGCTCGGCGGCTGTGCAAGGCGGTCGATCTCCTCCTTGAGCGTCACGATCTGCGCCCGCGCCTCCTTGAGGGTGCTCACGAGCCGTTCGTTGTTCTCGGTCAGCCGCGCCAACTGGGCCTGGGTGGCCGCCAGCCGCTCCTCGAGCTGCCGGACGTGTCTGGGGCTTTCGGTCAACTTGCGCCGCACCAGAGCGAGTTCCTCTTGAAGGAACGCGACCTGCGTGGAGAGATCGTGGGCCTCCTTCTCCCACCGTGCGGCGCGCGAGTCCGCGTCGTCGCTGCGTGCCACGTCCCACCTCCCCGGGGGGCTTGAACGTTCTGCCCTAACACTAGCCGCTGTGAGGCCGATTCGGCCCCACGCAACGCCCTCATCACCGAACCTTGATCGCCGCGGGTGGCCGGAGGGGCTGGTCCGGGCGTTCGGGTACCGTCAGGGCGTGGGACGGGAGAACATGGGGGGTGCGCCGGTGGCCGAGGTCGCGACGGACGAGCTCCAGGTCTGGGTGGATCAGGACCTGTGCACGGGCGACGGGCTGTGCGTGCAGTACGCGCCGGAGGTCTTCGAGTTCGACGTCGACGGTCTGGCCTACGTCAAGGGTGCCGACGGCGAGCTGCGGTTGACCCCCGGCAGCCGGGTGGACGTGCCCGAGCACCTGCGCCTCGAGGTGATCGACTCGGCGAGGGAGTGCCCGGGCGAGTGCATCCACGTGGTGCGCGCCGGCGACGGCGTCGAGGTGGCCGGCCCGGACGCCGAGGACTGATCCGCCCGGGCGAGGAGGCACGCGCCCCTCACCCCCGCCGCCGCCCGACGGCGGGGTGAGCCGTTCAGAGCACCGGACGGCCGACCACCGAGGCGACCAGCCGGGCGAACTCCTCCAGTCGGGCGATCTGCCCGGCCCCGCCGTCGTCGAGGGTCTTGCCGAAGCGCAGCGCGTCGTGTCGGGGCGCGCCGACGACCTCGTCGCCCGGCGGCGCCTCGTCCAGCGAGGTGAGCAGCAGGTACACGTCGATGCTGTCGACGCGGACCGCGCCGCTGTCGGCCCTGGTGAGCCGCCGCCGGCAGCCCACCTCCGTGACGGTGGAGACCGGCACCACCCGCAGCGACGACGTCATCGACCCGGGCGGGCCCTCCCCCGGCGGCACGTCCTCGCCGTGCCAGAGGACGAGGCGGCTGCCGTCGCAGACCACCACCTCCTGCCACACCCCGTTGACCTCGTTGACGAAGCGTTCCAGGGTGAAGCCCAGCACGGACGCGCCGCGCAGCACCCCGCCGAGGGCCTCCAGCGCGATGTCCGGGTCCCGCAGGTACGCCCGCGCCGCCGACTCCAGGTCCTGGTACGGCGACCAGTCGGGAAACACCGCCGGCACGTCCTGACCGCCGTAGCCCGGCTGACTCATGCCGGCACCTCGCTGCGCTCGCTCATGCCGCCTCCCCGGCTCCCGACTGCGGGGCTAGCAACCCCACTCACTCCTCACGCTCACCGCGACATCTTGGTTCGCGCTGCGGGGCCCGCAGAACCCGCTCACCCCCCGCGCTCACGGCGCCACCGGGGGCTCGGCCTCGCCGGCCGGCGCCGCGACCGCCTGCCGGGCCGTCTCGGCCTCCCGCAACGCCTGCCGCCGCTGCGCGTACGCCTCGGCGCCCTTGCTCGGCTTGCGCCGCCGCGGCGGGGCGGTGACGCCGGGGGCGAGCTTGCGGGCGGAGACGAGGAACGCGGTGTGCGCGATCATCCGGTGGTCGGGGCGCACCGCCAGGCCCTCGGCGTGCCAGTCGCGCACCAGCGACTCCCAGGCCCGCGGCTCGGTCCAGCCGCCGCGCTCGCGCAGCGCCTCCACCAGCTCGGACAGTTGCGGGGTGGTGGCGACGTACCCGATGAGCACCCCGCCGGGCAGCAGCGCCCGCTCGACCATGTCGAGCATCTCCCACGGGGTGAGCATGTCCAGGATGATCCGGTCGAAGCCGGTCTCGCGGCACTCGGCGACGTCGCCGACGTGCAGCCGCCACGCCGGGTGGGGCCCGTTGAAGAACGCCTCGACGTTGCGCCGGGCGATGTGGGCGAAGTCCTCGCGCAACTCGTACGAGTGCAGCTCGCCCGTGGTGCCGACGGCCCGCAGCAGGGAGCAGCTCAGCGCGCCGGAGCCGGCGCCGGCCTCCAGCACCTTCGCGCCGGGGAAGATGTCGCCCATTGCCACGATCTGCGCCGAGTCCTTCGGGTAGATCACCTGGGCGCCGCGAGGCATGGACAGCACGTAGTCCGCCAGCAGCGGGCGCAGCGCGAGGAAGGCCGTCCCGCCGCCGGAGGTGGTGACCACGCTGCCGTCGGGCTGCCCGATCAGCGCGTCGTGCTCCAGGATGCCGCGGTGGGTGTGGAACGCCTTGCCCGGCTCCAGGGTGATCGTGTGCATCCTCCCCTTCGGGTCGGTCAACTGCACGCGGTCGCCGGGGCGGAACGGGCCCCGGTGAACGGGCGGCGGCGCCGGGGTGTCGGCGTACGCCGGGGTGCCGGGGTCGGCCGGGAGGGCGGGGGGATGTGCGGTCACGTGTTCGTCTTCCGTCCGGGTTCCAGGAGCTGCGCCAGGTCCGCGATGTGCAGAACGCCGACGACATCTTCGCCTGCCGTCACGACGTACTGTGCGCCCGGGTGGGTCTGCACCGTCTCCATCACCCGCTCGCCGTCGAGGCCGACCGGGAGGGTGGGCAGGCCGGCCAGGGAGCGGGCCACCGCGTCGACCGCGATCCAGGGCCGGCGCGCCGGGGGTACGGCGTCGGCGGCGACCGGGTCGACCAGGGCGACCGGCCGCCCGGAGCCGTCGATGACGGTCAGGGCCGCGTCCGGTCGCCCGCTCTCGGCGCGGCGGCGCTGCGCCTCGGCCAGCGGCGTGCCGGTGGGCACCGGCAGCACCGGGCGGGCCAGCCGCGCCAGGTCGATCAGCGGGAACCGGCGGCTGATCCGGGCGAACCGGATGGACTGCCCGGCGCCGCGCCACAGGGTCACCGCGACCAGCAGCATCAGCGGCAGCGCCAGCGGCGCCAGCACCCGCTCGACGGTGAGGACGACGACCCCGGCGGCGGTGCCGAGCGCGACGGCCCGGCCGACCCAGCCGGCCACCTCGGTGCCGGTGTGCCGGTCCCGGGTGAACGCCCACACGGCGGCGCGCAGCGCCCGGCCGCCGTCCAGCGGCAGCCCGGGCAGGATGTTGAACACCGCGACGATGACGTTGCTCGCCGCGAGCTGGAAGGCCAACTGGTCGGCCACGGTGCGGTCGGGCAGGGCGAGGGTGGCGGCGACCGCGACCGCGCCGAGCGCCGCGGACACCGCCGGCCCGGCCAGCGACACCAGCAGGTCCACCCGGGGGGTGGGAGCGTCGCGGTCCATCTCCGTGTACCCGCCGAGCAGTTCCAGGGTGATCCCGCGCACACCGATGCCGTACCGGCGGGCGGTCAGCGCGTGGCCGAGCTCGTGCAGCAGCACGGAGCCGAGCAGCGAGACGACGAACCCGAGGCCGATCAGGTAGCCGCCGAGCTGGGACAGCTCGAGCTGGCGGCGGGCGAACTCGGCGTACAGGACCGTGACCAGCAGGGTCAGCAGCAGCGTGGAGACGTCCAGCCGCAGCGGCACCCCGAAGACCCGGCCGACGGTGAGGCCGAGGCGCCGCTGCGGTCGGCGGGACGGCCGGGTGGTCTGCTGCTCCATCGTCCCGATGCTACGGACCGGCCGGTGGCGGCCACCGGTCGGAGCGGCGGGTCGGCCGGTGTCGGACCGGTGGCCTAACCTTCCGGGCATGACGGCGGAACCGGCGATCGACCAGCAGCAGGCGCGGGCCACGGCGGAGGCGCCGGCGACGGTCCGGGCGTCGCTGTCGCCGTCGCGGGCGGCGGACTTCAAGACCTGCCCGCTGCTCTACCGGTTCCGCAGCATCGACCGGCTGCCGGAGCGGCCCAGCGTGGAGCAGGCCCGGGGCACGCTCGTGCACGCCGTGCTGGAGCGGCTGTTCGACCTGCCGGCCGCCGCCCGCACGCAGGAGGCGGCCGGCGACCTGGTCGCCCCGCAGTGGGACCGGCTGGTCGCCGAGCAGCCGGAGCTGGCCGCCCTGTTCGACGCCGCCGACGTCGCGGGCACGGCCGAGTTCCTGCGTTCGGCGGCCGGGCTGCTGCGCGGCTACTTCGCGGTGGAGGATCCGCGCCGGCTGGAGCCGGCGGAGCGGGAGGCGCTGATCTCCGCCGTGGTCGACGACGAGCTGTTGATCCGCGGCTACCTGGACCGCCTCGACGTCGCCCCGGACGGCGCGCTGCGGGTGGTCGACTACAAGACCGGCGGCGCGCCCCGGGAGGCGTTCGAGGCCCGCGCGTTGTTCCAGCTGAAGTTCTACGCGCTGGTGCTGTGGCGCACCCGCGGGGTGGTGCCCCGGGTGCTGCGGCTGCTCTACCTCAAGGACGCCGAGGTGTGCGACTACACCCCGGACGCCGAGGAGCTGCTGCGGTTCGAGCGCACGGTGGTGGCGCTGTGGCAGGCGATCGAGGCGGCCACGCAACGGCAGGACTTCCGGCCCCGCCCGAGCCGGCTCTGCGACTGGTGCAGCCATCGGGCGTTGTGCCCCAGCTTCGGGGGCACTCCGCCGCCGTTCCCCGCCGACGCGGGCGCGGCCGACCCGTTGGTCGACGCCCGGTCACGGCCTGCGGTCCCGGGCGCGGACGAATGAGTTCCCTGCCTGTGCAGGAGACGGGGTTCACCGCCGGCTCCGGTGATCCGGCCCCGCCGACGGCTACCGTTGCCCGATGAGCGGAGGGTCCAGTAAGTTGCCGCGTCACGACCAACCTGACCGGGGCGGGCGCGACGGGGGCAGGCGATGACCGGGGGCGTGGGCCCGGCGCGGCCGGTGCGGATCCTGCTCGCCGACGACCAGCCGCTGCTGCGCACCGGCTTCCGGATGGTGCTGGGTTCCGAGGACGACCTGGACATCGTCGCCGAGGCCGGGGACGGGCTGGAGGCGGTGGAGCTGTCCCGCCGGCTGCTGCCCGACGTGGTGCTGATGGACATCCGCATGCCTCGGATGGACGGGGTGGCGGCGACCCGGGCCATCGTCGACGCCCGGCTGCCGGTGCGGGTGCTGATCCTGACCACCTTCGACCTGGACGAGTACGTGGTGGGCGCGCTGCGCGCCGGGGCCAGCGGCTTCCTGGCCAAGGACGTGCCGGCCGAGGACCTGATCACCGCGATCCGCACGGTCGCCGCCGGCGAGGCGGTGGTCGCCCCGCGGATCCTCAAGCGGCTGCTGGACCGCTTCGCCGACGTGCTGCCCGACCCGGCGGCCACCCCGCCGAAGGCGCTCGGCGCGCTCACCGAGCGCGAGCGGGAGGTCCTCGTCCAGGTGGCCCGGGGGCTGTCCAACGCCGAGATCGCCCAGGCGCTGTCGGTCAGCGAGACCACCATCAAGACCCACGTCGGGCACGTGCTGACGAAGCTGGGGCTGCGCGACCGGGTGCAGGCCGTCGTGCTGGCGTACGAGTCGGGCCTGGTACGTCCGCGGGCGTAGCCGGCGCGGCCGCGGCTGCCGCGCCGCGCGTACCACCGGGGTCGCCGGCGGGACGACGCCCGCATTGCCTTCGTCACCTACCGTGACCAGAGACGGTCGGGCGTGGTGTGACCCTGACGTGGCGTCACGCCCTACCGTCCACCGCGGCGGCGGCGCCGCCGTCGCGGGCGGTAGCAGTCGGGGACAACCCTGAGCCGGCATCGGGGCCCACCCGCAGCGGGAAATCCGCCCCCACTCCGCCCGGAGTCGGACGGATCGCACCCGCGCGGCACCGAGGATGAGGACATGGCGCACCGGACCAGCGGGGGCCGGTGCGCGCGACCAGCCAGACACGGAAGAGGTAGATGACTTGACGGCGACGGTAGGCCGGCAGGCGCAGGCCGCGGCCCGGGCCAGCGACGTGTGGAAGGTGTACGGCAGCGGCGAGGCCCAGGTCGTCGCGCTGCGGGGGGTGACCGCCGAGTTCGAGCGGGGACGGTTCACCGCGATCATGGGCCCGTCCGGGTCGGGCAAGTCGACCCTGATGCACTGCCTGGCCGGGCTGGACGCGGTCACCCGGGGCACGGTGTCGATCGGCGACACCACCGTGACGGGGCTGGGCGACTCGGGGCTGACGAAGCTGCGCCGGGACAAGGTCGGCTTCATCTTCCAGCAGTTCAACCTGCTGCCCACGCTCACGGCGAAGGAGAACATCCTGCTGCCGATGTCGATCGCCGGGCGTAGGCCGGACCCGGCCTGGTACGACACGGTGATCGACACGGTCGGGCTGCGGGACCGGCTGGACCACCGCCCGGCGCAACTGTCCGGCGGCCAGCAGCAGCGGGTGGCCTGCGCCCGGGCGCTCGTCGCCCGCCCCGAGGTGATCTTCGCCGACGAGCCGACCGGCAACCTCGACTCCCGCTCGGGGGCCGAGGTGCTGAACTTCCTGCGCAACTCGGTGCGCGAGCACGGCCAGACCATCGTCATGGTCACCCACGACCCGACCGCCGCCGCGTACGCCGACCGGGTGGTCTTCCTCGCCGACGGGCAGATCGTCTCCGAGCTGATCGAGCCGACCGCCGACACGGTGCTGGACACGATGAAGAAGCTCGACACCCCCACCGAGGTGGGTAACTGATGTTCCGGGCGACCCTCAAGAGCCTGCTGGCGCGCAAGGTGCGCCTGATCCTCTCCGGCCTGGCCGTGGTGCTCGGCGTCATGTTCGTCTCCGGCGCGTTCGTGCTCACCGACACCCTCGGCCGCTCCTTCGACGCGATCTTCGCCGAAGGAACGTCCGAGATCGACGTCAACGTCGCGGCGAAGCCGAAGGTGGCGGTCAGCGAACTGGAGGGCGAGCAGGTCGCGAACCCGCTGCCGGCGGCCACCGTCGGCCGGGTGCGGCAGGTGCCCGGGGTGGCCGACGCGGTGGGCGTCGTGGTCGCCGACGGCGCCCGGCTGATCGGCAGCAACGGCAAGGCGGTCACCTCGTTCGGGCCGCCACAGCTGGGCGAGAACTGGACCGGCGAGAGTGACCTGCTGCGGCTGCGCGAGGGCCGCGCCCCGCAGGCCGACGACGAGATCGTCGTCAACAGGGCCCTCGCGGACGCCGCCCGGGTGAAGGTGGGCGAGCGGGTCGGGGTGCTCACCGCGTTCGAGTCGAAGCGGCGGGACTTCACCCTGGTCGGGGTCTTCGGCTACAGCGGCGACCGGGACTCCATCGGCGGGGTGAACGAGGTCATGTTCACCACCCCGACGGCCCAGCGGCTGATGCTCGGCAAGCCCGACGTGTTCAGCAGCGTCACCGTCACCGCCGCCGACGGGGTGACCCCGGAGCGGCTGCGCGACGACGTGGCCGCCGTCCTCGGCGCGGACTTCGAGGTGAAGACCGGCGAGCAGGTCGCCGCCGACCAGGCCGCCGGCCTGAAGGAGGGGCTGACGTTCTTCAACCGGATCCTGCTCGGCTTCGCCGCCGTGGCACTGCTGGTGGGCACCTTCCTGATCCTCAACACCTTCTCCATCATCGTGGCGCAGCGCACCCGGGAACTGGCGCTGATGCGCGCCATCGGCGCCAGCGGCCGGCAGATCATCGGCTCGGTGGTGCTGGAGGCCATCGCGGTGGGCCTGATCGCCTCGGTGCTCGGCCTGGCCGCCGGCGTCGGCGTCGGCGCGCTGCTGGCGTGGCTGTTCGGCCGGCTCGCCGGCGGGCTTCCCCTGGCCGGGCTGGGCGTGCCGCCGGCCGCGGTGATCGGCGCGTTCGCGGTCGGCCTGGTGATCACCGTGGTGGCGGCGCTGCTGCCGGCGCTGCGGGCGTCCCGGATCCCGCCGATCGCGGCGATGCAGGACGTGGCCACCCCGGACCGGCCGCTGACCAAGGTCACCGTCGCCGGTTCACTGGTCACCACCGTCGGGGCCGTGCTGCTCTTCCTCGGCCTCAGCGACAACGCCGGCGACAACGTCCTGCCCACCATCCTCGCCGGCGTCCTGTTCACCTTCATCGGCGTGGCCCTGCTCACCCCGCTGATCAGCCGGCCGGTGGTGAGCCTGCTCGGCGCGATCTTCGCCTGGTCGGTGCCGGGCAAACTCGGCCGGCTGAACTCGGGCCGCAACCCGCGCCGCACCGCGATCACCGCCGCCGCCCTGATGGTCGGCATCGCGCTGGTCACCGGCGTGACAGTGATCCTGGACTCGGCCAAGGGCAGCATCGGCAAGTACTCCGAGGACAACATCCAGGCGGAGCTGGTGATCTCCGGGGCGCAGAGCGGGCCGCGCCCGGCGAGCTTCGACCCAGCGGTGCTCCAGCGGGCCGCGGCCATCCCCGGCGTGCGGATGGTCGACGGCGAGTACGGCGACATGGTGAAGGTGGACGGCAAGACCACCTACGCGAGCGCGCACAGCGACCCGGCCGCACTGCGGCGGATCCTCGGCGCCGAGGCGACCGCCGGCGTCGTCGACCGGCTGGCGCCGGGGCAGCTACTGGTCAGCTCGGACGCCGCCGCGTCCCGCAACCTGTCGGTCGGCTCCACCGTGACCGTGCAGGCGCAGCGGGGTGAACCGCGCACCTACACCGTCACCGGCATCTACGCCAGCTCGTCGCTCACCAGCCCGGTGACGCTTCCGGCCGACGCGGCGAAGGAGTTCCTCGTCCCGCAGCCGATCCGGGGATTCGTCCAGCTAACCCCCGGCGCGCCGGTCGTCACCGTGCAGCCGCAGGTCGAGGCGCTGCTCGCCGATTCCCCCGAGGTGTCCGTCGCCGACCGGAACGCGTTCATCGAGCAGCAGACCAGCCAGCTCGACTCGCTGCTCACCATGATCCAGATCCTGCTGGCGCTGGCGATCGTGATCGCGGTCCTCGGCATCGTCAACACCCTGGCCCTGTCGGTGCTGGAGCGGACCCGGGAGCTGGGCCTGCTGCGGGCGATCGGGCTGCGCCGCGCGCAGACCATGCGGATGATCACCGTGGAGGCGGTGGTGATCTCGGTCTTCGGCGCGTTGCTCGGCGTCGCGGTCGGCACCGGCCTCGGCGCGGCCGTGGTGGAGGCGCTCAAGGACGAGGGGATCACCGACCTGGTGCTGCCCTGGTCCCAGATGGGGACCGTCCTCGGGCTGGCCGCGCTGGTCGGGGTCGTCGCCGCGGTGCTGCCGGCGATCCGCGCGGCCCGGATCAACGTCCTGGGCGCGATCGCCCACGACTGATCAAGCACGGAGTCCTTCACCCGAGATGCTGGGAAGGCCCCCTGTCAACGCCCACGGCGTGGCAGGGGGCCCTCTTGGCACCCGGGGCAGGCTGGCCCGTCAGGCCGGCGGCTCGCCGAGCAGCGCGCAGAGCAGCTCCACGTCCGCGCCGGTCAGGCTCTCCAGCTGGCGTACGCCGTCGGCCGGCGCGATCGGCACCTCCGCCGGCACCGCCAGCACCGCCGCGCCGGCGGCGAGCGCGCTGGCCACCCCCGCCGGGGAGTCCTCGATCGCCACGCAGCGGGCGATCGGCACGTCCAGCAGCCGGGCGGCCGTCAGGTACGGCTCGGGGTGCGGCTTGGCCTCGTCGACCTCGTCGCCGCAGACCACCGCGTCGAAGCTGTCCCGCCCGAGGGTGTCCAGGGCGACCTCGACCAGCGGCCGGACGCTGGAGGTGACCAGGGCGGTCGGGATGCCGGCCGCGCGGACCGCCCGCAGCAGGGCCAGCGCGCCGGGCCGCCAGCGCAGCCCGGTACGGAACAGTCCCAGGATCCGCTCGTGGATCCAGTCGGCGCTGGCCTGCGGGTCCCGGTGCGGCTGGCCCAGGTCGTCGTGCAGCAGCCGCATCGAGTCGGCCATGCTGGTGCCGACCATCGCCCTGCGGGCGGCGTCGGAGAGGTTGCCCCCGTACACCGCCGCGAGCTCCTGCAACGCGACGTCCCACAGCTTCTCACTGTCGACCAGGGTGCCGTCCATGTCGAAGAGCACGGCGGCGGGGCGGTGGCTGCTCAGGGGTCCCTCCTCCGGTGGGCGCACCGGTTGATCCTCCCAGCCGGCCGCGGCCCGCCGTCAGCCGTACCCGGCGAGGGTGACCTGCGGCATCATCCACCGCCGCGGAGGTGCTTCCCGGCCACCGGCTCAGTCCAGGCCGCGCAGGATGTGCGGCTCGCCGTCGTCCTCGCCGAAGCAGCGGTGCAACTCCTGCGCCCGCACCCACAGCTCGAGGCTGCTCGGCGGTTCCGCGACAGCGGAGTCGGCCGGTACGCCGACGATGGTGGCCGTGGCCGGGGCAACCCTGACTGGCACGTTGTCGGCCATCGTCGTTCCTTCCATCTCTCACCTCGTCCGCGTCGGGACGTCCCGACGCCCGTGTCCTCCCGGGCTGACCCGGCGTGGCCCACACCCCCGCGTTTACCCCCGGCCGGCCTCTCGACACCGCGGGCGGCGGCGCGGGCGGGTTCAGCCGAGGCCGCAGGCCGACAGGCCCGACTCGTACCCCCGGAAGAAGAAGTCGGTGCGCTGCTCGGCGGTGCCGTGCGCGCCCTCGGCGAACCACGGCTGGTCGGGGTCGTCGCCGACGGCGAGCAGCCCCTCCCGGAACTCGTCGAGGTCGCCCTCTGCCAACTCCAACTGCCGGGCCTGGACCGAGCCGCCGAGGTACGCCCCGGCCATGCAGTCGGCCTGCAACTCCTGCTGGATGGTGAAGTCGTAGCGGACGCCGAGGCGCACCTGCACACCGTGGGCGTACTCGTGCCCGAGCAGGTAGTACAGGAACGCGTCGCCGACCTGCCGGAACGCCGCCACCGACCATCTGACGTCGTACGCGATGAAGTCGCCGGCCGAGCAGTAGACCGCGTTGTTGCGCGGCACCGGCTGCCCGCCGCAGGAGACCTCGCCCTCCCGCTGGTACGGGATGACCTGTCGGATCGGCTCGAACCGCCGGCCCGAGGCCCGGAACTGTTCGGCCCAGTACAGCTCCGCCTTGTCCACCGCGACCTCGAAGTCCTTGGCGAACTCGGCGACGCTGGTGGTGCCGTCTGCGCGATCGTCCTCGGCGCCGGACGGAGCGCTCGCCCGGGGCTGCTCGGGGCGGGGCCGCCCCGGCTCGTCCTGCTCCGGCCCGCCGACCGCGCAGCCGCCGGCGAGCACCAGCGCGGCCAGCAGACCGGCCAGGGTGGCCGCCGGCCGACGTTGCGAGCGTGCGGTCACAGTCCCCTCCGCGGATCGTCCGTGCCGGACCGGGTACCCCGGCCTGCCGTCGATCATGCCCGTCTGCGGCCTTTCGGGCGAGTATCCGATTGGCCCTACCCGTCGGCCCGGCCCGCGCCTGTCCGCCGCCGGCCCGGCCCGCCCACCGCCCGGCCCGGACCTGCCCCTCGGCCCGGCCCGGACCTGCCCACCGCCGGCCCGGACCTGCGCGCCCGCCGGCCTGGACCTGCCCGCCGCCCGGCCGGTCGACGGCCGGGAGGGGCTCACGGGCTCGCGGCGAGGAAGACGAACGCGGCCAGCAGCACCAGGTGCACGCCGCCCTGCAGCAGGGTGGCCCGGCCCGGCACCACGGTCAGCACACCGGCGACGACGGTCAGCGCCAGCAGGGCCATCTGGGTGCCGCCGAGCCCGAGCAGCAGCGGCCCGTCCAGCCACACCGACGCCAGGGCGATCGCCGGGATCGTCAGCCCGATGCTGGCCATCGCCGAGCCGAGGGCCAGGTTCAGGCTGATCTGCACCCGGTCCCGGCGGGCGGCGCGCGCCGCGGCCAGGGTCTCGGGCAGCAGCACGAGCAGGGCGATGACCACGCCGACGAACGCCTCCGGCAGGTTCGCGGCGGACACCCCGGCCTCGATCGCCGGGGACACCGCCTTCGCGTCGCCCACCACGGCGACCAACGCCACCAGCAGCAGCACCAGGCTGGCCAGGGCGGCCCTGGTCGACGGCGGGTCGGCGTGCCCGTCGCCGTCGGCGTCGACGACCGTCCCGTCGGCTCTGACGGGGAGGAAGTAGTCCCGATGCCGGCCGGTCTGCACCAGCACGAACAGCCCGTACAGGGCCAGGGAGGCGACGGCGGCGAAGGCGAGCTGGGCCGGGGAGAACTGCGGCCCGGGCCAGCGCCTGCGTCTTGTCCCCGCCGCTGATCATCAGGGTGACGATCAGGGCGACCTCGATCACCGTGACCGCGACGGCCAGCACCAGCGACCCGAACGGCTCACCCACCTTGTGGGCGACCACCTCCGCGTGGTGGACCGCCGCCAGCACCGCCCCCGCCAGGAACGCCGCCACGACCGCCACGAGCACCGGGGGCAGCTCCCGACCCCACGTCAGCGCCAACGCCCACCAGGCCAGCCGCCGTCACCCGGCGGCTGGCCTGCCGTCCCGCAAAAGGTGGGCGCAGGCCAGGATCACCTGGCGTTGAAGTAGTTCGCCTCCGGGTGGTGCACCACGATCGCATCCGTGGCCTGCTCCGGCACCAGCTGGAACTCCTCCGACAACTGCACCCCGATCCGCTCCGCGCCCAACAGCTCCACGATCTTCGCCCGGTCCTCCAGATCCGGGCAGGCCGGATAGCCGAACGCGAACCGGCAACCCCGGTAGTCCGTGCGCAGCAGACCCGCCAGGTCCGCCGGGTCGTCGTCGGCCACCGTACGGCCGCCCGGCAGCGTCAGCTCCGACCGGATCCGCCGGTGCCAGTACTCGGCCAGCGCCTCGGTGAGCTGCACGGACAGGCCGTGCACCTCCAGGTAGTCGCGGTACTCGTTGCCGGCGAACATCTTCGCCGTGTACTCGCTGATCGGCTGCCCGACCGTGACCAACTGCAACGCCACCACGTCCAGCGCGTCGCCCCGCGGCCGGAAGTAGTCCGCCAGGCACAGCCGCCGCTCCTGCCGCTGCCTCGGGAACGAGAACCGGGCCCGCTCGGCGCGCCCGCTCTCGTCCAGCACCACCAGGTCGTTGCCCTCCGAGTACGCCGGGAAGTACCCGTAGACCACCGCCGCCTCGAGGACCTTGTCGGCGGTCAGCCGGTCCAGCCAGTACCGCAGCCGCGGCCGCCCCTCCGTCTCCACCAGCTCCTCGTACGACGGGCCCTTTCCGCCCCGCGCCCCGCGCAGCCCCCACTGGCCCAGGAACGTCGCCCGCTCGTCCAGCAGCGCCGCGTACTCCGCCAGCGGCACACCCTTGACCACCCGGGTGCCGAAGAACGGCGGCGTCGGCACCTCCACGTCCACGGCCACGTCGGAGCGCACCGACGCGTCGTCCAACTCCGGAAGCGCCTCCCGGACCACCGCCCGCTGCCGCTCCCGGCGCTCCCGCCGCGCCGCCAGCGCCGCCTCCCGCTCCGCGTCCACCACCGGGGCCCCACCCCGCTTGGCCGTCATCACCCGGTCCATCAGGGCCAGCCCCTCGAACGCGTCCCGCGCGTAGTGCACCTGACCGGGGAACATCGCCCGCAGGTCGTCCTCCACGTACGCCCGGGTCAGCGCCGCCCCGCCCAGCAGCACCGGCCAGCGCTCCGCGACCCCCCGCGCGGCCATCTCGGCCAGGTTGTCCTTCATGATGACCGTGCTCTTCACCAGCAGCCCGGACATGCCGATGGCGTCGGCCCGGTGCTCCTCGGCCGCGTCGAGGATCGCGTTGATCGGCTGCTTGATGCCGATGTTGACGACCTCGTAGCCGTTGTTGGACAGGATGATGTCCACCAGGTTCTTGCCGATGTCGTGCACGTCGCCCTTCACCGTGGCGAGCACGATCCGGCCCTTGCCCCCGTCGTCGGCCTTCTCCATGTGCGGCTCCAGGTAGGCCACCGCCGACTTCATCACCTCGGCCGACTGCAACACGAACGGCAGCTGCATCTGCCCCGAGCCGAACAGCTCGCCGACCACCTTCATGCCGTCCAGCAGCAGGTCGTTGATGATCGACAGCGGGGACCGGCCGCCGGTCATCGCCGCGTCGAGGTCGACCTCCAGGCCCTTGCGCTCGCCGTCGACGATCCGCCGCTTGAGCCGCTCCTCCAGCGGCAGCGCCGCCAGCTCCTCCGCCCGCGACGCCCGCGCCGACGCCGCGTCCACCCCCTCGAAGATCTCGATGAACCGCTGCACCGGGTCGTACCCCTCGCGGCGCCGGTCGTAGACCAGGTCCAGGGCGGCCTCGCGCTGTGCCTCGGGAATCTTCGACATCGGCAGGATCTTGCTCGCGTGCACGATCGCCGAGGTCAGCCCCGCCTGCACGCACTCGTGCAGGAACACCGAGTTCAGCACCTGCCGCGCGGCCGGGTTGAGCCCGAACGACACGTTCGAGATGCCGAGGGTGAAGTTCACCCCCGGGTACCGGCGGGCGATCTCCCGGATCGCCTCGATCGTCTCGATGCCGTCGCGGCGGGTCTCCTCCTGCCCGGTGGCGATCGGGAAGGTCAGCGCGTCGATCAGGATGTCCTCCCGGCGCATCCCCCACCGGCCCGTCAGGTCCTCGATCAGCCGGGCCGCGACCCGCACCTTCCAGTCCTTCGTGCGGGCCTGCCCCTCCTCGTCGATGAGCAGCGCCACCACCGCCGCGCCGTGCTCCCGCACGACCGGCATCACCCGGGCGTAACGGGAGTCCGGGCCGTCGCCGTCCTCGAAGTTGACCGAGTTGACCACGCACCGCCCACCGAGCATCTCCAGCCCCGCCTCGATCACCGCGGGCTCCGTGGAGTCCAGCATGATCGGCAGCGTCGACGCGGTGGCGAACCGGCCGGCCAGCTCCCGCATGTCGACGGTGCCGTCCCGGCCGACGTAGTCGACGCACAGGTCCAGCAGGTGCGAGCCGTCCCGCGCCTGGCCGCGCGCCACGTCCACGCACGCCTGCCAGTCGGCGGCGAGCATGGCCTCCCGGAACGCCTTGGAGCCGTTGGCGTTGGTCCGCTCCCCCACCATCAGCACGCTGGCGTCCTGCGCGAACGGGACGTGGTGGTAGATCGAGGAGAGCCCGGCCTCGGAGCGCGGCTCGCGGACGACCGGCGGCCGGCCCCGCAGGCGCTCCACGAGCACCCGGATGTGCTCCGGGGTGCTGCCGCAGCAGCCGCCCACCAGCGAGACGCCGTACTCGGTGACGAACCGGTCCAGCGCCTCGGCCATCTCCTCCGGGGTCAGCGGGAAGTACGCGCCGTCCGCGGTCAGCACGGGCAGCCCCGCGTTCGGCATCACGGACAACCGGATCCGGGAGTGCTGCGACAGGTGGCGCAGGTGCTCGCCCATCTCGGCCGGGCCCGTCGAGCAGTTCAGCCCGATCAGGTCGACCCCGAGCGGCTCGATCGCGGTCAGCGCCGCGCCGATCTCACTGCCCAGGAGCATGGTGCCGGTGGTCTCGACGGCGACGTGGCAGATGATCGGCACGTCCCGCCCCAGCTCGGCCATCGCCCGCCTCGACCCGACGACCGCCGCCTTGACCTGCAGCAGGTCCTGGCAGGTCTCGATGATCAGCGCGTCCGCCCCGCCCACCATCAGACCCGCGGCGTTCTCCAGGTACGCGTCCCGCAGCGACGCGTACGACGCGTGCCCGAGGGTGGGCAGCTTCGTGCCCGGACCCATCGAGCCGAGGACGTACCGGGGCTGCTCCGCGGTGGCGTACGCGTCCGCGGCCTCGCGGGCCAGCCGGGCCCCCGCCTCGGAGAGCTCCCGGATGCGCCCCGCGATGCCGTACTCGGCGAGGTTCGGCAGGTTCGCGCCGAACGTGTTCGTCTCCACGCAGTCCGCGCCCACGGCCAGGTACGCGTCGTGCACCCCGCGGACCACGTCCGGGCGGGTGACGTTGAGGACCTCGTTGCAGCCCTCGTGCCCGTCGAAGTCGTCCAGGGTCAGGTCGGCCGCCTGGAGCATCGTCCCCATCGCGCCGTCGGCGACGAGAACCCGGTCTGACAGCACATCCAGCAACGAAGTCCGCACGGATTCAGGGTAGTGCGCGAGTCCGCCCGACGGTCGGCCCCGGTTGGCCCTCCCACATTGTGCCGACCCGTGGGCGGCCGGTGCGTGGGCCGCACCGGCGCGGCCGACGGGCCGGGTGCGGCCGTGCCACGTAGGCTGGCGGACGTGAAGGACAACAGGGACGCCACCGTGCACGGCGGGCGGACCACCGGGCCGCAGCCCGGGGCCGCCCTCTACGAGCAGGGTGAGGTGACGGCATGACCGAGTTCGACGGACTGCCGGTGCTGCGGTCCCCCGTGGCCATCGCCGCGTTCGAGGGCTGGAACGACGCCGCGGACGCCTCGACCGCGGCGGTCGAGCACCTCGAGCAGGTCTGGCAGGCGCAGCCGGTGACGGAACTGGACCCGGAGGACTTCTACGACTTCCAGGTGAGCCGGCCCACGATCACGATGGCCGACGGCGAGACGCGGCGGGTCGAGTGGCCCACCACCCGGTTCATGGTGGCCAGCCCGGAGGGCACGGAGCGGGACGTCGTGCTGATCCGGGGCATCGAGCCGAGCATGCGCTGGCGTACCTTCTGCGAGCAGGTGCTGGAGATCTGCCACAGCCTGGAGGTCGAGCGGGTGGTGCTGCTCGGCGCCCTGCTCGCGGACGTGCCATACACCCGCCCGCTGCCGATCAGCGGCAGCGCCTCGGACGCCGACGCGGCGAAGCGGTACCAGCTCACCCCCACCCGGTACGACGGCCCGACGGGCATCGTCGGCGTGCTGCACGACGCCTGCACCCGCGCCGAGGTCGACGCCGTGTCGTTCTGGGTGCACGTGCCGCACTACGCCAACAACCCGCCCTGCCCCAAGGCCACCCTGGCGCTGCTGCACCGGGTGGAGGAGGTGCTGGACCTGCCGGTGCCGATGGCCGACCTGGCCGAGGAGGCCGCCGAGTGGGAACGGCGGGTACGCAGCGCCGCCGAGCAGGACGCCGAGCTGGGCGAGTACGTCCGCGAGCTGGAGGAACGCGTCGGCGACGCGGGCATCACCCCGCTGACCGGTGACGAGATCGCCCAGGAGTTCGAGAAGTACCTGCGCCGGCGGGGCGGTTCCGCCGGCCCCACCGCCGGCTCCTGGTAGCCGACTGCCCAGCGCCGTCGGCCGCCCAGCGTCGAGGGCCCCGGACGTCCGTCCGGGGCCCTTTTCGCGCGCCGGGGTGGCGCGGTCACGCCGTCTGGGGCATCCTAGGAACCTAGCTGTCACGCAGGAGGTCGGGCATGCAGATCAACCCGGGCGCGGCCGAGTTTCCCCACCGGCAGATCGCCGCGCAGCTCAAGGCACAGGTGCGCCGCGGCGACTGGGGGCCCGGCGAGCGGCTGCCGTCGATCCCCGCCATCGCCGAGATGTTCGGCGTGGCGAAGCAGACCGTGCAGCGCGCCGTCGACCAGTTGCGGGTCGAGGGCATCCTGATCACCAAGCCCGGCTCCGGTACGTACGTCCGGGGCACCCGGCGGCGGCTCAACCGCCTCTCGCGCGGCCGGTACGGCGGTTTCCGGGGCTACCACACCGACCTCGCCGCCCGGTACCGGCAGCAGCTCGTCTCCGTCGGACGGGCACCCGCCCCGCCCGAGGTGGCCGACGCGTTCGGCGTCGCCGACGGCACCGAACTGCTGTGCCGGCGGCACCTCGTACGCACCGAGGACTCCCCGGTCGAGGTCGGCGCCTCCTGGTTCCTCCCGGCGGACACCGCCGGCACCTCGCTGGAGCGGGCCGAGGCGTTCGGCCGGCCGCTGTACCAGGAGGCGGAGGAGGCCACCGGACGGCGGTACGTCACCGCGACCGACACCATCACCGCCCGCCAGCCCAGCCGGGAGGAGGCGGAGACGCTCCAGATCCGGCCCGACACCCCGGTGCTGCACCTGCTGCACGTCGCGTACGACGCCCACCGCAAGCCGATCGAGGTGGCCCAGGCCACCTGGCCCGGGCCGGTGACCACGCTCACCGAGGAGTACCGCGTCCCTGCCCCGGCGCCGGAGCCCGACCCCGACCCGGGCCTCGTCCTCGGCTGACCCGACCGGCCCCGGGCCTCGTCCTCGGCCGCTCCTCAGGTGCCCCGGGGCGACGTCAGAGGCGGATGCCGAGGAGGGCGTCGACGGTGTCGGTGACGAGGGCCGGGGCGGAGGAGTCGTCCCCGACGCCCGCGAGGGCCCGCTCGGCCCAGCCGTCGACGGCCGCGAGGGCGCCCGGGGTGTCGAGGTCGTCGGCGAGGCGGGCGCGTACCGCCGCCAGCAGCTCGGCCCCCGGCGGCCCGGCCGGGGCCGCGGCGGCCCGACGCCAGCGCGCCAGCCGCTCCTGCGCGGCGGTGAGCACGTCGTCGGTCCAGGTCCGGTCGGCGCGGTAGTGGCCGGCCATCAGGCCGAGCCGGACCGCCATCGGGTCCACCCGGTCGGCGCGCAGCCGGGAGACGAAGACCAGGTTCCCCCTGGACTTCGACATCTTCTCGCCGTTCAGGCCGATCATGCCCGCGTGCATGTAGTGGCTGGCGAAGGGCGCCCGCCCGGTGAGCCGCTCGGCGTGCGCGGCGGAGCACTCGTGGTGCGGGAAGATGAGGTCGTTCCCGCCGCCCTGCACGTCGATCGTCTCGCCGAGCAGGTTCAGCGCGATCACGGCGCACTCGATGTGCCAGCCCGGCCGGCCGGGGCCCAGGTCACCGCCGGGCCACGACGGCTCGCCCTCGCGGGCGCCCCGCCACAGCAGCGGGTCCAGCGGGTCGCGCTTGCCGGCGCGGTCCGGGTCGCCGCCGCGCTCCGGGAAGATCTCCAGCATCTCCTCCCGCGACATGTTCGACTCGTAGCCGAACGCCGGCGCGGCGCTGATGTCGAAGTACACGTCGCCGCTGCCGTCGTCGAGCCGGTACGCGGCGCCGTCCTTGAGCAGGACCAGGACCTTCTCGGCGATGTCCGGGATCGACTCCACCGCGCCGACGTAGTGATCCGGCGGGATGATCCGCAGCGCCTCCATGTCCTCGCGGAACAGCGCGGTCTCCCGCATCGCCAGGACCTTCCAGTCCTCGCCGTCGCGCTCGGCCCGCTCCAGCAGCGGGTCGTCGATGTCGGTGACGTTCTGCACGTACCGGACACCCAGGCCGGCGTCCCGCCACATCCGCTGCACGAGGTCGAAGCTGATCATGGTGGCGGCGTGGCCGAGGTGGGTCGCGTCGTACGGGGTGATGCCGCAGACGTAGATGGTGGCCGTGCCGTCGGGCGAACTGGGACGGACACCGCGCCGCGCCGAGTCGAACAACATCAGCGCGCCGCCCCTGCCGGGCAGCCGCGGCATCTCGTGCCCCAGCCAAGACTCCATGACCGCCAGCCTAACCAGCCGTCCCGGGTGCCGGAGCCGGCCCCGCAGTGATCAACGTGACACCGACGGGCCGGCGGACGAGCACGGACACCGGCAGACGGCGCGGGCAGGTCACATGGGCGGCCAGGGCACCGCGGGCCAGTCCTGCGACGGCTGCGGGAACCGGTCCGTCTCGCGCAGCCCGTCCACCCGGGCGGCCAACGCCGCCACCTCGCCGATCGTCAGGTGCTCGGCCAACTCGTCACCCAGCGCCCCGCCGAGCTGGGCGCGGAGGCCGGCGAGCATCTCCAGCGCGTCCGGCGGCAGCTCGCGGCCCGCCCAACCCCACAGCACCGTACGCAGCTTCACCTCGACGTGGAAGCTCACCCCGTGGTCGACGCCGTAGATCCGGTCGTCGGGGCCGACCAGCACGTGACCACCCTTGCGGTCGGCGTTGTTGATCACCGCGTCGAGCACGGCGAGCCGGGCCAGGCGCGGGTCGTCGGCGTGAGCGAGGGCGTACGGCGTGCCGTCGTCGTCGCGGGCCGCGGCGATCGGGAGCCAGCGCGGCGGCAGCTCGGCGGCCGGCACGAACCCGACCAGCCGCTCGGCGTCGGACGGCTCGTCGACCCACAGCTGGCAGGATCCCGGCCCGAACGGGCCGTCGCGCAGCACCGTCGGAGGGATCAGATCCCAGCCCGTCGCGCGGGAGACGAGGTACGCCGACACCTCCCGGCCGGCGAGCGTCCCGTCCGGGAAATCCCAGAGCGGCCGCTCGCCCCGCACCGGCTTGTAGACGCAGCGGGCGCTGGCCTCACCCAGGGTGAGCGTGCCGAGCAGGGTGGCGTTGGAGGCGTCCACCAGGCGACCCTCGACGGTCAGCTCACCGTCGCGCAGCAGCCGCAGCGCCGCAGCGCCGTCCTGTCGGGGTCGCAACTCCGACGAGGTCACCGGTGGTAACCGTTGTGCCGCGGGCAGAGGTGCCCGGCGGGGTCCAACGGCTGGCCGCAGAGCGGGCAGGGCGGACGGCCGGCGTTGACGACGCGGCGGGCCCGCTCGATGAAGGCGCGGGTCGCCTCCGGGGTCAGCCGGACGCGCAGCCGGTCGAGGTCGTCGTCCGGCTCCTCGTCGTCGGCGTCCTCGTCGTCGGTGTCGTCGCCCAACTCCACCTCGGCCTCGGCCTCGCCGGCGGCGATCGCCTCGATCACCACGGTCGCGGTGTCCACGTCGAAGGCCAACCCGAGGGTGCCGACCCGGAACTCCTCGTCGACCGGCGTGTCCAGCGGCTCGTTGTCGCCCGTGGTGGCCGGCGCCTCGGGCAGCTGCACCCCGAAGCGTCGCTGCGCCTCGGTGAGCAGCTCCTCCAGCTTCTCGGCGAGCAACGCCACCTGGACCTTCTCCAGCGCGACGCTGACCAACCGGCCCCCGCCGCGCGCCTGGAGAAAGAACGTGCGCTCCCCCGGCGGCCCGACGGTCCCGGCGACGAACCGCTCCGGCGGCTCGAAGGCGTGCACCTGGTGGGTCATACCCATGACCCTATCCGGCCCACCACAACGTCGCGTACCCCACCGACACCGAATCGCGCCCGCCGGCCGCGCCCGCCGTACCCTCCCGCCCGTGCCGGCGTGGTCGCGCGCGCCGACGGTCTCACCGCACCGCCCCCGCTCCCCCGCCGACCGCGGCGTCCGAGTCCGCCGGCTTCGCCGTCCTGCGGCGTCGCTTGCGGGACGGCGGCACGAGCGCGCCCAGGTCGCCGCCGGTGTCGTTGAGCCGGAGCACGAACGGCCGCAGCGGGGTGTACCGGATCGCCGTCACCGACGCGGGGTCGGCCACGATGCGCTGGAAGAGATCGAGGTGTACGCCGAGCGCGTCCGCCACGATGGCCTTGATCACATCGCCGTGGCTGCACGCCAGCCACACCGCCTCCGGTCCGTGCTCGGCGGTGATCCGGGCGTCCCAGGCGCGTACCGCCGCGACCGCGCGGGCGGCCATCGCCGCCATCGACTCGCCCTCGGGAAAGACGGCGGCGCTCGGGTGCTGCTGGACCACGGGCCAGAGCGGCTCCTTCGCCAGCGTCTTCAGCGGCTGCCCCTCCCAACTGCCGTACCCGCACTCGATCAGCCCCTCGTCCACGACCGGGGTGGCCTGCGGCAACGCCAGCTCCAGGGTCTGCCGGCAGCGGACCAGCGGACTGGTCACCACCGCCGCGAGGGGCAGGGCGCGCAGCCGCTCGCCCACCGCCGCGGCCTGGGCCCGGCCCGTGTCGTCCAGCTCCACCGGCCGGCGGCCGGCGAGGCCGCCGTCGGCGTTGGCGGTGGTACGACCGTGTCGCAGGAGGAGAAGTGTCGCCACGCTGACCACCCTAGGTGGTTTCGCCTGCAGGGTGGGGCCGGTGGCCCCCTGGCGGGCTGGACCGGCGCTTCCTGAAGGGTGGGGCCCGCCGTGCCCGGTCCGTCGTTGGTTGCGGTTGGGGTGGGGCCCGCCGTGCCCGGCTCCGGGCGGTCAGGCTTGATCCCTGCGCCGGGCACGGCGGGCCCCACCCGGTTCGCGGGCGGTCGCCGCGTCTTGATCGACTCAATGTCGGCGACATAGGGGTGTCCGGGCACCCCGGATGCCGCCATGTCGGCGACACGGGGGTGAATTCCGACCCGGGTGCGGCGATCGGCCCCGTATGTCCGGTTCGCGGGTGGGGTGTGACCGGCGTCGGGGTGGATTCGTGGCCGGGGCGGGGTCGTGGCCGGGGCGGGGTGGATGTCGGCGTCGTAATCGACTCCATGGTGGCGACATGGGGCTATCCGAGTGACACGGATGCCCCGATGTCGGTGACACGGAGTGGATCACCCCGGCCCCCGGGATGCGGCCATTCGCCACCGTGTGTCCGGTTCGCGGCTGCTGCCGGGTGTGATCGGCGGCATCGTGGGGGCGGAATCGTGGCCGGGCCGGGGTCGTTACACCTGACGCACGACCGAGGACGGCGTCCCGCTTCCGTGACGCGGGTGTGCCGGACCCGGACCTGACGCACGACCGAGGGAGGCGTCCCGCTTCCGTGAGGCGGGTGGGCCGGGCCCGGAATGGTGACGGGCCGCCGGTCGTTGTACATGGTCCCGGCGCCGCGACGAGGCACCCCCCGCCCCGCGGTCGCACCGGCCAGATACTTCCCCTCTTTCGAGCGCCTGACGGTGCTTGCGCACGCCCGCCCGATCCCCCTCGGCGGTGTGCGCCAACCCCCGAATGGAGCTTTGATGATGAACACGATGCTGCGTAAGAGCGTTCTCGGTGTCGCCGGTCTCGCGTTCGCCGGTGGGCTGGCCGCCGGTCCCCTGCACGCCACCGCCGCCCACGCCGCCCCGCCGGTCGAGGCGAAGCCCGTTGCCGTGGCCGTGCAGGCCGACAAGCCCGACAGCGGCAAGCTGATCCCGCACGGGGTGCAGGGCGCGCAGTCCCGCATCGACCTTGACGGCGAGCAGGTGGCGAATGCTAAGGCGATCATCGCCGCGACGAAGAAGGCCGGCCTGCCCGAGCGGGCCGCCGTCATCTCGATCGCCACCAGCCTCCAGGAGTCGAAGCTGGAGAACCTCGGACACCTGGGTGACCGTAACGACCACGACTCGCTGGGCCTGTTCCAGCAGCGCCCGTCGTCGGGCTGGGGCACCCCGGAGCAGATCACGGACCCGGAGTACTCGACGACGGCGTTCCTGAAGGGCCTGAAGCAGGTCGACGGGTGGCAGGACATGCCGCTGACCGAGGCCGCGCAGACGGTGCAGGTGTCGGCGTACCCCGACGCGTACGCCCAGTGGGAGCAGCAGGCCGCCGACCTCGTCGCCCAGCACTGGAACAGCTGACACAGGGACAACAAATGCCGCTGGCCGGCACCCCACAGGACGGGGTGCCGGCCAGCGGCTTTCTCACGCGACCGCGTACCGGATGACGACCGCCACTCACGGGCGGAGGGCGACCACGACGGGCTGGGGGCGACCGTGCCCGGCGTAGGGATCAAGCCTGACCGCCCGGAGCCGGGCACGGTCGCCCCCAGCCCCAACAGCAACCAGCCGCCAACAGCCAGCAGCCAGCAGCCAGCGACCGACAACCAGCTAGCCGCGACGACGGAACCGCAGCGCCAGGTGCGCGACAGACCCCCAGATCCCACGCCGGAACAGCAGCACGACGAGCACGAAGATGCCGCCGGTCACCAGGCCGATCGCCTCGAACCCGGAGAACGACAGCCAGTCCTCCAGGCGGACGACGAGCGCCGAGCCGAGCACGCCACCCCACAGCGTGCCGATGCCGCCGAGCACCACGACGATGACCGCCTTGCCGGAGGTGGTCCAGTGCAGCACCTCGAGCGAGACGAACCGGTGTCCGATGGCGAAGAGCCCGCCGCCGAGGCCGGCGAGGAAGCCGGAGAGCACGAACGCCGTCAGTTTGTAGCGGTGCACCGGGTAGCCCAGCGCCCGCGCCCGGGCCGGGTTGTCCCGGATGCCGACCAGCACCCGGCCGAACGGCGAGTTGACGATCCGCCAGGCGGCGAGCAGGCCGAGCGCCACGATCGGCAGGATCGCGTAGTAGAAGTAGTAGTCGTCGCTCAGGTCCGTACCGAAGAACTCGCGCGGGACGCCCTGCAACCCGTTCTCACCCTGGGTGACCGAGCGCCACTCGTTCGCGATGTAGTAGACCATCTGCGCGAAGGCCAGGGTGACCATCGCGAAGTAGATGCCGGTCCGCTTCACCGCGAGGTACCCGATCGGCACGGCCAGCACCGCCGAGGCGAGCGCCCCGGCCAGCACGGCCGCCGGGAACGGCAGGCCGGCGTGGATGGCCACCATGCCCGTCACGTACGCGGAGGTGCCCCAGAACGCGGCGTGCCCGAAGGACATCAGCCCGGTGAAGCCGAGCAGCAGGTCCACCGAGACGGCGAACAGCGCCCAGCAGAGGATGTCCACGGCCACCGCCGGGTACAGCCCGTTGGGCAGCCACAGCGCGGCCACCGCCGCGACGGCGAGCAGCGCGTACCGGACCCAGCCGGGGGCGCGGGCCACGGCGACCAGCCCGGACGGCGGCGTGGGGCGGGTCGCCTCGGCGGGGGTGTCCACGGCGCTGGTCATGCCGTCACCTCGCTGCGCTCGGCGCCGTCATGACCTGTGGCACCGACCTGGCTGATTCGTTCGCTGCGCTCGCTCATGCCGTCACCTCCGGCGCCGTCATGAGCTGTGACACTGAGCTGGCTGATTCGCTCGCTACGCTCGCTCATGCTGGTGCCTCCTCTCGGCCGAACAGGCCGGCCGGCCGCCACAGCAACACGACGGCCATCACGATGAACACGACGGTCTGGGAGACGAGCGGGTAGTCCGACAGGTACGCCTCGCCCCATGCCTGGACCAGGCCGATGCCGAAGCCGGCGGCGACCGAGCCGAAGATCGAGCCGAGCCCGCCGATCACCACCACCGCGAAGACCACGATGATCAGGTCGGCGCCCATCAGTGGGTTCACCGCGCGCATCGGCGCGGCCAGCACCCCGGCGAGCCCGGCCAGGCCGATGCCGAAGCCGAAGACCGGGGTGACCCACTTTCCCACGTCGATGCCGAAGGCCCGGGTCAGCTCGGGCCGTTCGGTGGCCGCCCGGACGACCATGCCGACCCGGGTGCGGCTGAGCGCCCACCACACGGCGACGCAGAGCAGCACCGTGAAGCCGAGGATGAACACCCGGTACGTCGGGAAGTCGAACAGCCCGAAGTCGACGGATCCTTCCAGCTCGCTCGGCGTGGTGTACGGGCTGGACTGGATGCCGTACCGGGTCTTGACCAGGTCCTGCAGGATCAGCGTCAGGCCGAAGGTGAGCAGGAAGTTGTAGAGCGGGTCGAGCCGGGTCAGCCGGTGGATCACCGTCCGCTCGAGGACCATGCCGAGCAGGCCGAGGGCGAGCGGCATGATCACCAGGGCCGCCCAGAACGGTATGCCCGCCTCGGCGAGCAGCACGTACGCCCCGAACGCGCCGAGCATGTAGAAGGCGCCGTGGGCGAAGTTGACCACCCGCAGCATGCCGAAGATGACCGCCAGCCCGAGGGCGAGCAGGGCGTAGAACGCCCCGCTCACCAACCCGTTGAACGTGTTCTGCAGAAAGCCTGTCACAGCTTGCAGTCCGGCGACGGGGCGCGGAAGGCCTCCGCTGCCGGGATGGTCTTGAGGACCTTGACGTAGTCCCACGGCTCGCTCACCTCGGCCTGCGGCTTCACCTGGGCCAGGTACGCGTCGTGGACCACCCGGTGGTCCTCGGCGCGGATCTTGCCGTTGCGCAGGAAGAGGTCGTTGACCTCCTTGCCCTCCAGGCCCTTGACCACGGCGTCCGCGTCGTCGGTGCCGGCCGCCTGCACCGCCTCCAGGTACTGCATGGCGGCGGAGTAGTTGGCCGCGTGCGCGAAGGACGGCCGGGTGCCGGTCTCCTTCTGGAACCGGTCGGCCCACTCCCGGTTCTGCTGGTCGAAGTTCCAGTACCAGGCGTCGGTGTAGGTGGTGCCGGCCAGCGCCGCCGGGGTGAGCGAGTGGATGTCGGTGATGAACATCAGGCCCACGGCGAGGCCGATGCCCTTGTCCCGCAGCTTGAACTCGTTGTACTGCTTGACCACGTTGACCAGCTCGGCGCCGGCCTGCATGGTGCCGAGCACCTGCGGCTTCGGGTTCAGCGTCGGGGCCTTGAGCAGGAAGGAGGAGTAGTCGCCGCTGGTGTTCGGGAACGGCGCGCCGTCCTTGCCGACCACGGTGCCGCCGGCCGCGCCGATCGCCGTGGAGAAGCTCTTCTCCATGTCCTGACCGAAGGCGTAGTTCGGGTACAGGATGTACCAGTTCTTGCCGACCTGCTGGGTGGTCACCGTGCCGGTGCCGTGGGCCAGCATGTACGTGTCGTACGCGTAGTGGAACGTGTACTTGTTGCAGCTCTTGCCGGTCAGGTCGGTGGTGGCCGCGCCGATGTTGAAGTAGAGCTTCTTCTTCTCCTTGGCGACGTCGGCGACCTTGAGGGCGGCCGAGGAGGTCGGCACGTCGAGGATGGCGTCCGCGCCCTTGCGGTCGATCATCTCCTGCGCCTTGCTGTTGGCCACGTCCGGCTTGTTCTGGTGGTCGGCGGTCTCCACCGAGATGTTCTTGGTCACCGCCTTGTCGCCGTACTTCGCCTTGAAATCGGCGATGGCCATCTCCACGGCCTTGACCGAGTTCTTCCCGGACAGCTCCGAGTACGCCCCGGACTGGTCGTTGAGCACGCCCAGCACGATCTTGTCGCCGGTCAGCTTCTGGTCCCCCGACGACTGGGGGCCACCGCCACCGCAGCCGGCGGCCAGCACCACCGCGGCCGACGCCGCGGCCACACCCACGGTCCTACGCATGTCCGTCCCTCCATCCGCGCACCGCGCGGCTCAGCGTCGACATCAGATTCCGAGGTACGCCAGCAGCTCGCGCTCCCGCGAGCGCACCTCGGAGTTGTCCATCGCCTCCGCGATGCGTCCCTCGGCCAGCAGGTAGTGCCGGTCGGCGACGCCGGTGGCGAAGTGCAGGTTCTGCTCGACCAGCAGCACGGTCACCCCGTGTCGCTTGGCCTCGCGCAGCAGGTCGCCGACCTGCTGCACCAGCAGCGGGGAGAGCCCTTCGGTGGGCTCGTCGCACAGCAGCAGCCGGGCGCCCATCCGCAGCACCCGGGCCAGGGCGAGCATCTGCTGCTCGCCGCCGGAGAGCTGGGTGGCCGCCGAGTCGCGGCGGGCGTACAGGGCGGGGAACGCCTCGTACACCCGCTCCAGCGGCCACGGGTCGGGGCCGACCCGGGGCGGCAGGGTGAGGTTCTCGGTGACGGACAGGGTCGCGTAGCTGCCCCGGTCGTCGGGAACCCAGCCCAGCCCGAGCCGGGCCCGCCGGTGCGCGGGCAGCCGCGTGACGTCCCGGCCGTCGAGTTCCACCGTGCCGCTCTGGCCGGCGTGCAGCCCCATCACGCAGCGCAGCAGGGTGGACTTGCCGGCGCCGTTGCGCCCGACGAGGGTGACCACCTCCCCCGCGGCGACGTCGAGGCTGACCTCGCGCAGCACCCGCGCCTCCCCGTACCAGGCGGAGAGGTTCTCAATGCGCAGCATCGGCGGCTCCCAGGTAGGCGGTGATCACGCGCTCGTCGGCGCGGACCTGCTCGTACGGGCCCTCGACCAGCACCTTGCCGGCCTGCAGGACGGTGACGGTGTCGGCGAGCCGGCCGACCACGCTCATGTTGTGCTCGACCATGACCACCGTCCGGCCCCGCCGGATCCGGGAGATCAGTTCCACGGTGCGGTCGACGTCCTCCAGCCCCATCCCGGCGGTCGGCTCGTCGAGCAGCAGCACCTTGGGGTCGAGGGCCAGCGCGATGGCGAGTTCGAGGGCCCGCTTGCGGCCGTACGCCAGCGCCTCGGCCGGCGCCTCGGCCAGCTCGGCGAGGCCGACCATGCCCAGCAGCTCCTCGGCGCGGTCGCGGTAGCGGCGCATCAGCTTCGCCGAGCGCCAGAACCGCCAGCCCAGCCCGCTGGGCGACTGCAACGCCAGCTCGACGTGCTCCCGCGCCGACAGCTGCGGGAACAGGCTGGTGATCTGGAAGGACCGGGCCACCCCGAGCCGGGCGACCTGCTCCGGGGGCAGGCCGGTGACGTCCCGGCCGGCCAGCTCGATCCGCCCGCCGGTGGGCCGCAGGAAGCCGGTGAGCAGGTTGAACAGGGTCGTCTTGCCGGCGCCGTTCGGGCCGACCAGGGCGTGCACGCTCTCCGGCGCCACGTCGAGGTCGACGCCGTCGACCGCCCGGAAGCCCCGGAAGTCGCGGGTCAGCCCGCGAGCCGTCAGGACCGCTTGCCCGGCCATCGCCACACCCTCCGCAGGTCCGTCGCGACGGCCGGTCGGTGACAGTGGTCACAGGGCCGTCGCGTGCAGGAAACCTACGGCGAGCCGAAGGAGTCGAACCATGTCGATTCCGCACACATTCACCCCGACGGATACGGGTACTGCCGCCATAGGGCGCCCACCCGGGCATCCCTCTCGGCGGCCTCTGCGCGGGATCGGTTGCCGCCGATGGATGCGGACATGTGGCGGCGCCACGGCCGACCGGGCGACCCCGGGCCGCCGGCCGCGGGCAGTCCCGCGCCACCCCCGCGCCCCCCGGGCGCCTTGCCCAGGGCGGCTACCTTGATCAGCAGCTCAGCAAGCCATCCCCCGCGAAAGGCCCCGCACACATGCCGTCCGGCTTCACCCTGGCGATCGTCGTCGCCGTCGCCGCGATCATCGCCGTCGCCGTCGCACTGTTGAACCCGCGCCCGATGGTCCGGAAGCCCGCCTTCCTGGCGGCGGCCGGCGCCCTGGTCGCCGCCGTCCTGCTCACGGTCACGTCCAGCGCCCACTCGGTGCCGATCCGCTCGGTCGGGATCGTCACCAGCTTCGGCAAGCCGACCGGTGAGGTCACCGGCTCCGGGCTGAAGTGGGTCGCGCCGTGGCAGCGGGTCGGCGAGTGGGACGCCGGGCGGCAGAAGTACGACCACATCGGCAGCGACAAGTGCGTCCGCGTGCGCACCAGCACCCTCGCCGACGCGTGCGTCGAGGTGCTGGTGGAGTGGCAGGTCCGGCCCGAGAACGCCGCGCAGCAGTTCATGAACTACAAGGGCGACTTCGACAGCTTCCGCGGTCAGCGGGTCGGCGTCCAGCTCGACAGCGCCGTCAACGACGCCTTCTCCTCCTACAACCCGCTGGAGCGGATCGACTCGAAGACCGGCAACCTGAACGTCGACCTCAAGCCGTTCGCCGAGAGCATCAAGACCAACGCCAAGGGCCGACTGGCCGAGGACGTCGACATCCTGTCGGTCACCATCACCCGGGTCAACCACGACGACAAGACCGAGGGCAACATCAAGGCCTTCCAGGACAAGCTCGCCCAGACCCGCAACCTGGAACAGGACCGCCGCAACGCCGAGATCCAGAAGCAGATCACCGAGACCAACGCCAAGGTGGACAAGGTGACCCGCTGCCTGGAGATCGCCGAGAAGAACGGCAGCTCGCCGGGCCTGTGCATCAACCCGGGCATCATCACCGGCACCGACCGGTGAGCGTCCGCCCACACCGGGTGACCGGCGTGGGCGGCGTCAGGCGGTCAGCGCGTCGAGGGCGAGGTCGACGTCGGCGTCCGTGGTGTACAGGTGGAACGAGGCGCGGACCCGCCCGGCGCGCACCGCCGCCCGGACGCCGGCCCGCTCCAGCCTCTCCCGGGCACCGGGCACCTCGACGGTGACGATCGCGCTGTCCCCGGGCGGCCGGCCCAGGCCGGCGAGGAAGCGGTTGGCCAGCGCCACGTCGTACCGGTGCACCGCCGGCACGCCGATCTCGGCGAGCAGTTCCAGGGCGGGCGCGGCGCCGACCCAGCTGAACCACGCCGGGGAGAGGTCGAACCGGCGGGCGTCGTCGGCCAGCCGCAGCGGCGGACCGTAGTAGGCGGCGTGCGGGTCCGGGGCGGCGTACCAGCTCGCGGCGTCGGGGCGCAGCCGCTCCCGCAGCTCGGGCGCCAGGTACGCGAAGGCGGCGCCGCGCGGCGCCATCAGCCACTTGTACGCCCCGACCGCGACCACGTCCGCCAGGCTCGCGTCGAACGGCAGCCAGCCGCAGGCCTGCGTCGCGTCCACCGCCACGAGCGCGCCGTGCGCGCGGGCGGCGGCCACGATCGCGTCGTGGTCGGCCACGGTGCCGTCGCCGGACTGGACCAGGCTGAACGCCACCAGGTCGGTGTCGGCGTCGACCGCGTCGGCGAGCCGGGCCAGCGGCACCGTCCGCACCTCGACGCCCCGCTCGGCCTGCACCAGCCAGGGGAAGAGGTTGGAGGTGAACTCCACCTCCGGCACCACCACCGTGGCCCCGGGCGGCAGCGCCGCCGCGACCGGGGCGAGCAGCTGGGAGACGCTGCCGCCGATCGCCACGTCGGCGGCCGGGACCCCGACGATCCGGGCGAAGGCCGCCCGGGCGCGCCCGGCCGCGTCGTTCCAGCCCTCCCAGGAGGTACGCCCCACCCGCCAGTCGGCGAGGGCCTCCTGCAGAGCCGCCCACGCCGGTTCCGGTGGCAGTCCGTAACTGGCGGTGTTCAACCAGCCCGGTTCCGGCTGCCACAGCTTCCGCGCCTGTTCCAGCTCCATGGCGTGACGCTAGGACGGCGGGCGCGGGACGGTCAGCGCCCAATTCGCCACCCGTGGCCCGGCCGGCCGCCGGGACATGGTCCGCCCCGCCGCCCCGCCGGGGTCGTCCGGCGGGGCGGCGGGATCATCCAGCGGGGCGGCGGGCGTCCGGATCATCCGGCGGGCGGACCGGGTGGGCGACGCGTTCCGCCGCGGGTGGTCGACCAAGAGCACCGGCCGTGGGCTCGGCCTGGCGCTGGTCGGCCAGGTGGTCCAGCGGTACGGCGGCCGCGCCGAGGTCGGCCGCTCGGTCGACGGCGGGACACTGTTCACCGTACGGCTGCCGGTCCCCGCCCCAATCCGGGCGGTGACGCCGTGACGGACATCCGGGTCCTGGTGGTGGAGGACGAGCCGCTGCTGGCCGAGGCGCACCGCGCGTACACGGAGCGGGTGCCGGGGTTCACGGTCGTCGGGGTCGCGCACACCGCCCGGGACGCGATGGCGGCGCTGCGGCGGCGGGAGGAGCACCCGCTCGACCTCGTCCTGCTCGACTTCCGGCTGCCCGACCTGCACGGCCTGGAGGTGTGCCGGGCGCTGCGCGCCGCCGGCAGTCCCGTCGACGTGCTGGCTGTGACCTCGGCCCGGGACCTGGCCGTGGTCCGCAGCGCCGTCTCCCTCGGGGTGACCTCCTACCTGCTCAAGCCGTTCACGTTCGCGGCGTTCCGGGACAAGCTGAACCGGTACGCCGAGTACCGCCGCCAGGTCGTCGCCGAGGGCGAGGTGGCCGCCCAGCACGAGGTGGACCGGATGTTGGCCACCCTGCGCGGCCCGGCCACGCAGACCCTGCCGAAGGGCCTGGACCAGCAGACGCTGGGGGCGGTGCTCGGCTCGCTGTCGCGCGAGAGCGGCCGGTCCGCCACGGAGGTGGGGCGGCTCGCCGCATCTCCCGGGTCACCGCCCGGCGGTACCTGGAGTACCTGGTGACTGTCGAGCGAGCGGTGCGCGCCTCCCGCTACGGCACCCCGGGCCGCCCGGAGGTGGAGTACCGGACGGCGTGACCGTCGGGCGGGCCGGCCCGACGCCGCCCCGTACGGAGGCGACGGCGGGCACGGGCCGTGACCGCGCTGTCAGCTGACGTTGGCCGGGCCGAGGACGCTCTTCAGGTCGCCCATCAGCGCGGTGGTCGGCGCGACCCGGAACAGTCCCATCCGCCACGTTTCGATCTTGCCACCGCCCTTGAGCAGCTTGACGTGCACCTCGGTGTCGCCGGGGTGCAGCACCAGGGTCTCCTTCAGCCGGTCCGCCAGCGGCGGCGTGAACCGGTGTGCCGGGATGGTGAGGCTGACCGGCTTGCTGGCCGGGTTGCTGGTGACGTCGGGCATCTGCATGTCCATCGCCATGATGCGCGGGGTGTCGTCGCGGCGGTCCACCCGGCCCTTGACCACCACGATGGCGTCCTCGGCGATGTACTGGCCGATCACCTCGTAGGTGTTGGGGAAGAACAGGGTCTCCACGCCGCCGCCGAGGTCCTCCAGGGTGGCCGAGGCCCAGGCGCGGCCCTGCTTGGTGACCCGGCGCTGCACGCCGGAGAGGATGCCGGCGAGGGTGACCACCGCGCCGTCGGGCACGGTGCCCTCCTCGGAGAGGGTGGCGATGGTGCAGTCGGCCGCCGCGCCGAGGACGTGTTCCAGGCCGAACAGGGGGTGGTCGGAGACGTACAGGCCGAGCATCTCGCGTTCGAAGGCCAGCTTGTCGCGCTTGTCCCACTCGCTGTCGCCGATGGTCGGCATCACCGTCGTGGTGGTGGCCGCCTCGGTGTCGCCGAAGCCGGCGCCGAACAGGTCGTACTGGCCGACGGCCTCCTTGCGCTTGACGTCGGCGTACGCGTCGATGGCGTCGGCGTGCACGGCGAGCAGCCCCTTGCGCGGGTGGCCCATGACGTCGAACGCGCCGGCCTTGATCAGAGATTCGATGGTCTTCTTGTTGCAGACCACCGCGTCGACCTTCGACAGGAAGTCGTAGAAGTCGGCGTAGGCGCCCTTCTCCTCCCGGCAGCGCATGATCGCGCTGACCACGTTCGCGCCGACGTTGCGGATCGCGGCGAGGCCGAAGCGGATGTCGGCGCCGACCGGGGTGAACGGCCCGGCGGAGGTGTTCACGTCCGGCGGCAGGACCTGGATGCCCATCCGCCGGCACTCCGACAGGTACAGCGCCATCTTGTCCTTGTCGTCGCCGACGGAGGTCAGCAGCGCCGCCATGTACTCGGCCGGGTAGTGCGCCTTCAGGTACGCCGTCCAGTACGACACCAGGCCGTACGCGGCGGAGTGCGCCTTGTTGAAGGCGTACCCGGCGAACGGGACGAGGACGTCCCACACGGCCTGGATCGCCTCGTCGGAGTAGCCGCGCTCGCGGCAGCCGTCCCGGAACGGGATGAACTCCTTGTCGAGGATCTCCTTCTTCTTCTTGCCCATCGCCCGGCGCAGCAGGTCGGCCTGACCGAGGCTGTAGCCGGCGAGGATCTGCGCGGCGCGCTGCACCTGCTCCTGGTAGACGATCAGCCCGTACGTCGGGGCGAGGATCTCCCGCAGCGGCTCCTCCAGCTCCGGGTGGATCGGGGTGATCTCCTGGAGGTTGTTCTTGCGCAGCGCGTAGTTGGTGTGCGAGTCCACACCCATCGGGCCCGGCCGGTACAGGGCGAGGACGGCGGAGATGTCCTCGAAGTTGTCCGGCTTCATCAGCCGCAGCAGCGACCGCATCGGCCCGCCGTCGAGCTGGAACACCCCGAGGGTGTCGCCGCGGGCCAGCAGCTCGTAGGCCGCCTTGTCGTCCAGCTCCAGGGCCAGCAGGTCCAGTTCCTTGCCGTGGTTGAGCTGGATGTTCTTGACGGCGTCGTCGATGATCGTCAGGTTGCGCAGGCCGAGGAAGTCCATCTTCAACAGCCCGAGCGACTCGCACGTCGGGTAGTCGAACTGGGTGATGATCACCCCGTCGGAGTCCCGGCGCATCAGCGGGATGTGCTCGATGATCGGCTCGGCGGACATGATGACGCCGGCGGCGTGCACGCCGGTCTGCCGGATCAGCCCCTCGATGCCCTTCGCGGTGTCGATGACCTTGCGCACGTCCGGGTCGGACTCGTACAGGCCCCGGATCTCACCGGCCTCGGCGTAGCGGGGGTGCTTCGCGTCGAAGATCCCGGACAGGGGGATGTCCTTGCCCATCACCGCCGGCGGCATCGCCTTGGTGATCCGGTCACCGACCGCGTACGGGTAGCCGAGCACCCGCGCCGAGTCCTTGATCGCGGCCTTCGCCTTGATCGTGCCGAACGTGGCGATCTGCGCGACCTTGTCCTCACCCCACTTGTCGGTGACGTACTTGATCACCTCACCGCGCCGACGCTCGTCGAAGTCGATGTCGACATCCGGCATCGAGACCCGCTCGGGGTTCAGGAACCGCTCGAAGATCAGCCCGTGCGGGATCGGGTCCAGGTCGGTGATCCCCAACGCGTACGCCACCAGGGAGCCGGCGGCCGACCCACGCCCCGGACCCACCGCGATCCCCTGGCTCTTCGCCCACTGGATGAAGTCGGCGACCACGAGGAAGTACGACGGGAAGCCCATCTGCACGATGACGCCCAACTCGTACTCGGCCTGGACGACGTGGCCCTCCGGGATGCCGTTCGGGAACCGGCGGGCCAGCCCGGCGAACGTCTCCTTGCGGAACCACGACTCCTCCGTCTCCCCCTCGGGGGTCGGGAAGCGCGGCATCAGGTTGTGGAACGTGAACATCCCCGCCGGGTCGACCTTCTCGGCCACCAGCAGCGTGTTCCGGCAGCCCTCGAGCCAGGCGTCGGAGTTGTCGACCGCGCGCATCTCGTCGGCGGACTTGATGTAGTAGCCGTTGCCGTCGAAGCGGAACCGGTTCGGGTCGGCGACGTTCGCCGCGGTCTGCACGCACAGCAGCACGTCGTGCGACTCCGCCTGCGCTTCGTACGTGTAGTGGGAGTCGTTGGTGACCACCGGCGGGATGCCCAGCTTGTGGCCGATCTCGAGCAGCTCGGTCCGGACCCGGTGCTCGATGGGAATGCCGTGGTCCATGATCTCCAGGAAGTAGTTGTCCTTCCCGAAGATGTCCTGGTACCTGGCCGCGGCCTTCAGCGCCTCGTCGAACTGGCCCAGCCGCAGCCGGGTCTGCACCTCGCCGGACGGGCAGCCGGTGGTCGCCATCAGCCCGTCCGCGTGCTCGGCGAGGACCTCGGCGTCCATCCGGGGCCACTTGACGAAGAAGCCCTCGGTGTATGCCCGGCTCGTGAGCTTGAACAGGTTGTGCAGGCCGGTCTTGTTCGCCGCCCAGATCGTCATGTGCGTGTAGCCGCCGCTGCCGGAGACGTCGTCGCTCTTCTGCTCCGGCCGCCCCCAGCGCACCCGCTGCTTGTGGAAGCGCGACTCCGGCGCCACGTACGCCTCGATGCCGAGGATGGGCTTCACACCCGCGTCCATCGCCTGCTTGTAGAAGTCGTTCGCGCCGTGCATGTTGCCGTGGTCGGTCATCGCCACCGCCGGCATCCCCTGACGGCTGACCTCGGCGAACAGGTCCTTGAGCCGGGCCGCCCCGTCGAGCATCGAGTACTCGGTGTGCACGTGCAGATGCGCGAACGATTCGCCCATGCAGAGCCCCCCCGGGTCGAAATCATGGTCGGCCGGAACCGGCCGGGCACCACCCTACCGAGGTCACCGGAGTGGCTCCACCGGCGCGCCGAGGTGTGGTGCGTCTCGCCGGAGACCCCGCGTGTCCGGCACAGCGCCGCCCCACACCAGGGCGTCCAAGATCCGAACAACTTCAGGGAAAGCGTCGCCTCGAAGCGCGCGCCAGGCCACATCTTCCAAGGAGTTGCGCGCGTTCCGCAGCCTCGCCGAGGGTCAGCAGGGGACCGTGTCCCAGCCCTCCGGAAGCCGGGGCACCGGCCAGTCGGGGTCGGGGCACCAGCGTGCCCAGGCCGGGTCCCACCACCGCCGCCCCGCGTCGAGCAGCGCGGCGATCCGGTCGCCCTCCGCCCGGATGGCCTCGGCCATTCCCGGGTAGCGCCCCTCGACCAGGCGCTGGGCGAACATCTCCACGTCCTTGAAGACGTACCGGTCGGCGTCCGCCGCCCACCACAGGTCCAGCTCGTGGTCCAGGGTGTCCACCCCGATCGGGGTACGCCGCACCGGGTCCTGGAGGTTGAAGTACCAGCCGGCGAACTCCCGCCCCGGGCCGGTCCAGAACACGTCGATCGAGTGGGCCTCGCCGGGCCGGTGCAGCATCAGCTTGCCGTGCCCGTGCCACCGGCTGCGCCCCGCCGTCTGCCACGGGTGCCGCCCGCACGGGAAGCTGCCCCGCTCGGGGAACCCGAACTCGGCGCCGGGCGGCAGGTAGAGCGCGAGCAGGCCGGGCGAGTCCTCGACGCAGATCGTCGGCACGGCGAACCAGACCTCTCCGCGCAGCACCTCCCGCCGAACGACCACGTCGCCCGGCGCGAACCGCCGCCCGGCCGCCCGTCTGCCCGTTGCGCCCACCCGTTCCGTCCCGTCATCTCGCCCGGCACCAGAGACCTCCGGCCGCGCCTCGTCAGGGACGTCGAACGCGACGGGATCACCACCGCCCGGATTACCGCGCGGGCCGGAAGGGCGGCGTGATCTGTGCGAGGATCGCCAACCATGAGTGCGCCGGACCCAACGTACCTGCTCGCCCTCGCCGAGGAATGCGTGGGCCTGGTGTCCCGGCAGTTCGGCCGGCTGCTGGACTGGTCGCCGGAGAGCCTGTCGACCCTCGACGAGGTGTGCGCCGACCTGCTCGCCGACGGGCCGCTGGCCGACGAGCGCCTCGACCTGTGGTGGCGGCTGGTCGGCGCCTACACCGGCGAAGTCACCGTCCGGGCCTACGGTGGCGAGTGGGTCGAGCACGAGAGGTCGCCCGGCGCCCCGGCGGTCTCGGCGCTCGGCGTGACCGGGTTCCCGTTCGGGCTGGCCGCGCGGGTCCTCGACGGGGAATGGCGATCAGGCCGCGGGCCGCCAGATCCGACCACCGCGGATCGACCTGACGACGGACCATGCGGACCAGAGCGCTCGTGTCGACCAGGTACTTCACCGGTCAAGCTCAGTGAGCCGCTCGAAGTGGAATCCCCCCTCGTCGGCAACCTCCTGAAGGTCGACCAGGGCCCGCTGCCGACGCTCGCGGCTGGACTTCACGACCTGCCGGAGGGCCCCGTCACCGTCTCCTTCTTGGTAGCGGTGCCGAGAGCGGCCGTCGCTTCTGCCAGAAGATCCTCATCGAGATCCAACAGCGTCTTGGCCATGAAATACACCTCCCGGACGATGATATATCCGGGAGGTGTAGATATCCATGGTCAGCCGACGGCCGCCATGATCTCGTCACTGACGTCGAAGTTCGCGTAGACGTTCTGCACGTCGTCGCAGTCCTCCAGGACGTCGATCAGCTTGAAGATCTTGCGCGCGCCGTCCTCGTCCAGCGGCACGTTCACGCTGGGGATGAGGGAGGACTCGGCGGACTCGTACTCGATGCCGGCGTCCTGCAGGGCGGTGCGGACGGCGATCAGGTCGCCCGGCTCGGAGACCACCTCGTACGCCTCGCCGAGGTCGTTGACCTCCTCCGCCCCGGCGTCGAGGACGGCCAGCATCACGTCGTCCTCGGTCGTGTCGCCCTTCGGCACGATCACCACGCCCTTGCGGGAGAACATGTACGACACCGAGCCGGCGTCGGCGAACGAGCCGCCGTTGCGGGTCAGCGCCGTGCGCACCTCGGTGGCGGCGCGGTTACGGTTGTCGGTCAGGCACTCGATCAGCAGCGCCACGCCGTTCGGGCCGTACCCCTCGTACATGATCGTCTGGTAGTCGGCGCCGCCGGCCTCCAGGCCGGAGCCGCGCTTGACCGCCCGGTCGATGTTGTCGTTGGGGACTGAGTTCTTCTTCGCCTTCTGGATGGCGTCGTAGAGCGTCGGGTTGCCGGCCGGGTCGCCGCCGCCGGTGCGGGCCGCGACCTCGACGTTCTTGATCAGCTTGGCGAACATCTTGCCGCGCTTGGCGTCGATCACGGCCTTCTTGTGCTTGGTGGTCGCCCACTTAGAGTGGCCGGACATCTCCTACCTCCGTCTGTTGATCACGCCTGCGTCGACTGCCCGCGCCGGATCCACCTCTCCACCGGCGAACGCGATGGGCCGGTCGGTCGTTCCGTGGAAGGCCGCGGCGGGCGCTGGGCCCTGCCGAACCGCGGCAATCCTACCGAGGCGGCGCCGGTCGGCGTCACACCCGTCACCCGGCACGTCCCGCGCAGGGCGCCCTTCCCGGTACGGAAAGGGCCGCGCCGCCGCTCAGGCGCCGCCGCTCAGGCGGCGCGGACCAGGTCCACGAAGTAGCGGTGCAGCCGCAGGTCGGCGGTCAACTCCGGGTGGAACGAGGTGGCCAGGAGGTTGCCCTGCCGGACCGCGACGATCCGCCCGGCGGCCGGGCCCTCGGTCACCTCGCCGAGAACCTCCACCCCGGCGCCGATCCGCTCGACCCACGGCGCCCGGATGAAGACCGCGTGGAAGGGCTCGCCCTCGACCCCGGCGATCGCCACCGGGGCCTCGAACGAGTCGACCTGCCGGCCGAACGCGTTGCGCCGGACGGTCATCTCGATGCCGGCGAAGCCGCGCTGGTCGGGGCGGCCGTCGAGCACCTCGGTGGCCAGCATGATCATGCCGGCGCAGGAGCCGTAGACCGGCATCCCGGCGGCGATGCGCTTGTCGATCGGCTCGCGCATCTCGAAGATGTCGGCCAGCTTGCTGATCGTGGTGGACTCGCCGCCGGGGATGACCAGACCGTCGACCGCGTCCAGCTCCTCGGGGCGGCGTACCGGGCGGGCGTGGGCGCCCGCGCCGGTCAGGGCCGCGACGTGCTCGCGGACGTCACCCTGGAGCGCGAGCACGCCGATAGCGGGTGCCGTCACGTGTGTCACCTCTCGAAGCTTCCGTTTCCGCTCGATGCCCTGCTACGCGGGCGGGGCCCCGGCGTCGGCCGGGGCCCCGCCCCACGTCACCAGCCGCGCTCGGCCAGGCGGTGCGGCTGCGGGATCTCGTCGACGTTGATGCCGACCATCGCCTCGCCGAGGCCGCGGGAGACCTTGGCCAGCACGTCCGGGTCGTCGTGGAAGGTGGTGGCCTTGACGATCGCGGCGGCCCGCTGGGCCGGGTTGCCGGACTTGAAGATGCCGGAGCCGACGAAGACGCCCTCGGCACCGAGCTGCATCATCATCGCGGCGTCGGCCGGGGTGGCGATGCCGCCGGCGGTGAACAGCACCACGGGCAGCTTGCCGGTCTCGGCGACCTCCTTGACCAGCTCGTACGGCGCCTGCAGCTCCTTGGCCGCGACGAACAGCTCGTCCTCGGGCAGCGACTGCAGGCGGCGGATCTCCTGGCGGATCTTCCGCATGTGCGTCGTCGCGTTGGAGACGTCGCCGGTGCCGGCCTCGCCCTTGGAGCGGATCATGGCCGCGCCCTCGGTGATCCGGCGCAGCGCCTCGCCCAGGTTGGTCGCCCCGCAGACGAAGGGGACGGTGAACGCCCACTTGTCGATGTGGTTGGCGTAGTCGGCGGGGGTGAGCACCTCGGACTCGTCGACGTAGTCGACGCCGAGCGACTGCAGGATCTGCGCCTCGACGAAGTGGCCGATCCGGGCCTTGGCCATCACCGGGATGGAGACGGCGTTGATGATGCCGTCGATCATGTCCGGGTCGCTCATCCGGGAGACGCCGCCCTGGGCGCGGATGTCGGCGGGCACCCGCTCGAGCGCCATCACGGCGACGGCGCCGGCGTCCTCAGCGATCTTGGCCTGCTCGGGGGTGACCACGTCCATGATCACGCCACCCTTGAGCATCTCGGCCATGCCGCGCTTGACGCGGGCGGTGCCGACGACGGGGGTGGCACTGGCGTTCTGGGGGGTGGTTTCGGGCACGGGTCATCGCTCCTCGGCGTGCTCGGGGCTGGCTCGTTCGAATGTTACGACGGGGTCAACGCGCCACCGACAGCCAATCAGACCCAAGGTGGCCTGATTTGTGGCGGTCCTCACCCCGGCGGCGGACCTCAGGCCGGCACGTCCGCCGGCAGTTCCAGGGTGGGGTCGTCGATGTCGAAGTAGCGCGGCCACGGGTGGCGGCGCCCCATCCGCAGCAGCCGCACCAGCGGCCTGCCGCGCACCGCGCGGGCGTCCCGGACCAGGTCGGTGTGCACCTGGCGGGCCAGCGCCAGCCGCCGGCTCGCGGCGATCACCGCCGCGCAGTCCGCGTCGGCCGGGTCCAGCGGCACCGCGCGCAGCTGGCGGGTGAGGTCGTTCTCGGCCGCCTCCCGCCCCTCGGACTCCGCGTCCAGGGCGATGCGGGCAGCCGCGTACAGCTCCACGCCGTAGCGCCGCTCGGCCAGCACCGCGGCGGCCGCCGCCCGGCGCAGCAGGTGCGCGTCGAGGGCCCGGGCCGCCGACTCCGCCCGGACGCGCAGCCGCTCGACCCGACCGGCCGTCCAGACCAGGTACGCCACGACCAGCCCGACGACCAGGGTCGCGCCCACCACCCACCACATGCCCGGCATCGTAGTGCCGCCTCCTCCCACCCGGACGGGTCGGCGGTTCCGCGCGGCGCGCCCCGGCGGGGGACGGCCCGTGCCGGCGTCGCCCGTCACGGCGGCCCCGGAGGCCCCGGCAGTCACTCCGGCCCGCCCGGCTCCGCCCACTCCTGGTCGATGACCCGCCCGTCGGTCGCCTCGATCGCCGCCGCGTACACCTCCAGCACCCGGCGCGCGACCACGGGCCAGTCGAACTGCGCCACCACCTGGTCGCCGCAGGCGGTCAGCTCGGCCCGCCGCGCGGGGTCGTCCAGCAGGTCGACCAGGGCGTCGCGCAGCGCCGCCGCGTCCCCGGTGGGGAACAGCCGCCCGGCCCGGCCGCCGTCGAGCACGCGGCGGAACGCGTCCAGGTCGCTGGCCACGACCGTGGTGCCGGCCGCCAGCGCCTCGGTGAGGATCATGCCGAAGGACTCGCCGCCGGTGTTCGGGGCGACGTACAGGTGCACGCTGCGCAGCATGCGCGCCTTGTCCTCCTCGGGCACCAGGCCGAGGAAGGTGACCCGGTCGCGCAGGTCGGCGGGGAACTGGTCGAACAGGTCGTCCGGGTCGCCCGGCCCGGCCACCAGCAGCCGCAGCCCCGGGCGGCGGCGGGCCAGCTCGACGAAGGCGTCCCGCAGGATCGGGAAGCCCTTGCGGGGCTCGGTGAACCGGCCGAGGAAGCCGACGGCACCGCCCACGCCGGGCCCGCACTCCCCCGGCCAGCCGGGCAGCGGCGCCACCCCGGTGAACTTGGCGACCGTCACGCCGTTGGGGATCTCCACCGCGCCGCCGTCCAGGTGTTCGACCTGCACCTTGCGGGCCAGCGCGCTGACGGCGATGCGGGCGGTGATGCGCTCCAGCACGATCTGCAGCGCGCCCTGCGCGGCGGCGAGCACCCGGGACCGGGTGATCGCCGTGTGGAAGGTGGCCACCACCGGGCCCCGGGCCGAGAGCACGGCGAGCATGGACAGGCTCAGCGTCAGCGGCTCGTGCACGTGCAGCACGTCGAAGTCGCCCCGCGTGATCCAGCGCCGCACCCGCGCGGTGGAGACCGGGCCGAACGCGATGCGGGCGACGGAGCCGTTGTACGGCAGCGGCACGGCGCGGCCCGCGGGCACCACGTACGGCGGCAGCGGGGAGTCCTCGTCGGCGGGGGCCAGCACGCTCACCTCGTGCCCGAGCCCGATCAGCGCCTCGGCCAGGTCCGTGACGTGGTTCTGGACCCCGCCCGGCACGTCGAACGAGTACGGGCACACGATGCCGATCCGCACCTCAGAACCGGCCCTCGTCCGCGGGCCGCCGCCGCGCCGCGCTCCTCGTGCCCACCACGCCTCCCCGCCTCAGACCGTTCCGTCGGTGGCCGGGGGCGCGGGGGCGTGCGGGGCCCCCACGTCGACCGTGCCGCGCTGGTCCAGCCACATCCGCTGCAACATGTGCCAGTCCTCCGGGTGCCGGGCGATGCCGGCCGCCAGGGCGTCCGCGATCCGCTGGGTCAGCGCCCGGGCCCGCTGGTCGAGCGGTCCCTCGGTCGGGTCGGGCAGGGGCAGCGGCCCCTCCAGGGCGGCGCACGCCGCGTCCGGCTCGTACCACATGTGCGCCACGTAGAGCGGGGCGCCGGTGCGCAGGGCGAGCAGCGCCGGGCCGGGCGGCATCCGGGTCCGCGCGCCGAAGAAGTCGACCTCCACGCCCCGGGCGGAGAGGTCCCGGTCGGCCAGCAGCGGCACCACCGCGCCGGCCCGCAGCCGGTCCAGCAGTACGTCGAACGCGGGCCGGTCGCCGCCGGAGGTGGGCAGGATCTCCATGCCCAGGCTCCGGCGGAAGGCGAGGAACCGCTGGTAGACGCCCTCGGGCTTGAGCCGCTCGGCGACGGTGGTGATCGGCCAGCCGGTGGCCGCCACCCAGGCGCCGGCGGCGTCCCAGTTGCCGGCGTGCGGCAGCGCCACGACGGCGCCCCGGCCGGCGGCGACGTCGGCGGCGAGGTGCTCGACCCCCGCCGGGTCGAGCCGGAACCCGGCGAGTAGCTGCTCCCGGCTCAGCGCCGGCAGCCGGAACGCCTCCATCCAGTACCGGGCGTACGAGCGCAGGCCACGCCGGACCAGGTCGTCCAGCTCCGCCTCGGGCAGCTCGGGGCCGACCACCCGGCGCAGGTTGGCGCGCAGTCGGGCCGTACCCGAGCCGCCGGAGCGGTACGCCCGGTCGGCGCCCGCCCGGAACGCCGCGGCGGCCACGGGCCGGGGCAGCGCGCGGACCAGCCGCCAGCCGGCGACGTAGGCGAGCTCGGTGAGGTTCACCCCGGTCGCCCGCTCGGGGTGACCTCGCGTGCCTGCCGGTACACGTGCAGCATCCGCTGCCCCACGGTGAAGATGGAGACGGCGGCCAGCAGCCAGAGCGCGATCTGGAGGGCGTACGGGACGCCGAGGCCGGTGAGCAGCCCGCCGACGCCGACGATGAGCAGCCGCTCGGTGCGCTCGGCGATGCCCACGTTGCAGGTCATCCCCAGGCCCTCGGCGCGGGCCTTGACGTAGGAGACCAGGCCGCCGACGGCGAGGCAGAGCAGCGCGGCGGCGACGCCGGCGTGGTCGCCCTCGGTGGCCAGCCAGTACGCGACCGCGCCGAAGACGGCGCTGTCGGCGATCCGGTCCATGCTCGAGTCGAGGAACGCCCCGAACCGCGTCGACCCGCCGCTCATCCGGGCCATCGTCCCGTCGAGCAGGTCGGTGAGCGCGAAGACCGTCACGACGAGGGCACCGGCGACCAGGTGCCCGCGGGCGCCGAGGCCGAGCGCCCCGACGAGCACCCCGAGGGTGCCCGTCACGGTGACCGCGTTGGGGGACACGCCCGCGCGGAGCAGGCCGCGCGCGATCGGCTCGACGACGCGGGTCATCCCCGCGCGGGCCGACACTTGGAAGATCTTCGCCATGGCGGTCCCACGATAACGGCCGGCCGCCCACGGCGGTACGCCACGGTCGTCGCGCCGCCCGAAGTCTTGTGCGCGCTGCGTTACGGGTGTGAGATCGAGCGTGGGGGTGATGCAGGTCACCCGTCCGCCCGTCCCGTATTCGCTGTGCAGCAGATCACCGGAGGATATCGCCGCGGAACCCGCCCCGGGCCGCTCCCCCGTCGCGCGCGGCGGTCGCCACCAACCACCGGCTGAGGGAGGTGCGCCCCATGGCGCAGAAGAGTCAGGAGAAGGGTGTCACCGGCGGCGCGCCGGTGGTGACCGAGCCCGGCAGGGTTCGCAACGTGGTGCTCGTCGGGCACTCCGGTGCGGGCAAGACGACCCTGGTGGAGGCGCTGCTCACGGCGAGCGGCACCATCGGCCGGGCCGGCACGGTCACCGACGGCACCACGGTGTGCGACCACGATCCGGCGGCCGTCCGCCAGCAGCGGTCGGTGAGCCTGGCCTGCGCGCCGCTGCTGCACCGGGACGTGAAGATCAACCTGCTGGACACCCCGGGCTACGCCGACTTCGTCGGCGAGCTGCGCGCCGGCCTGCGGGCCGCCGACGCCGCGCTCTTCGTGGTCTCCGCGGCGGGTGGGATGGACGCCGCCACCGTCGCGCTCTGGGAGGAGTGCGCCGCGGTGGACATGCCCCGGGCGGTCGCGGTGACCCGGCTGGACCACCCGCGCGCCGACTTCGACGAGACCGTGGCGCTGTGCCAGCGGGTCTTCGGCGACAACGTGCTGCCGCTGTACCTGCCGATGCTGGACGACTCCGGCGAGTCCGTGGTCGGCCTGCTCGGCCTGGTCACCCGCCGGGTCTTCGACTACACCGCCGGCCTGCCGGCACAGGTCCGCGAGCCGGACCCGGAGCACCTGCCGGCCATCGCCGAGGCCCGCGACGAGCTGATCGAGGGGATCATCGCCGAGAGCGAGGACGAGTCCCTGATGGACCGCTACCTCGCCGGCGAGGAGCTCGACACCGAGCTGCTGATCGCCGACCTGGAGAAGGCGGTCGCCCGGGGGCACTTCTACCCGGTCGTGCCGGTCTCCGTCGACACCGGGGTGGGCCTGGACGCGCTGCTGGACGGCCTGGTCTCCGCGTTCCCGTCGCCGCCGGAGCACGAGCTGCCCGCCGTCGCCGGGCTGGACGGCTCGCCCCGGCCGCCGCTGACCTGCGACCCGGACGGCCCCCTCGTGGCCGAGGTGGTCAAGACGACTGTCGACCGGCACGTCGGGCGGGTCTCGCTGGTCCGGGTCTTCTCCGGCACGCTGCGCCCGGAGCTGACCGTGCACGTCGCCGGGCACGGCATGGCCGAGCGCGGGCATCCCGACCACGACGCCGACGAGCGGGTCGGGCACCTCTACAGCCCGCTCGGGGCGGCCCTGCGCGAGGTGCCCCTGTGCGTGGCCGGCGACATCTGCGCGATCACCAAGTCGGGCAGCGCGGAGACGGGCGACACGATCTCCGCGAAGGACGACCCGCTGCTGGTGGCGCCGTGGGACATGCCCGAACCGCTGCTGCCGGTGGCGGTCGTCGCCCGCAGCCGGGCCGACGAGGACGCCCTCGCCCGCAACCTGGCCCGGCTGGTGGCGGGCGACCCGACGCTGCGGCTGGAGCGCAACCCGGAGACCCACCAGCTCGTCCTGTGGACGATGGGCGAGGCGCACGCCGACGTGGTGCTCGACCGGCTGCGCGGCGGCGGCGCCGAGCTGGACACCGAGCCGGTGCGGGTGGCGTTCCGGGAGACCCTGACCGCGCCCGCGAAGGGGCACGGCCGGCACGTCAAGCAGTCCGGCGGCCACGGCCAGTACGCGATCTGCGACATCGAGGTGGAGCCGCTGCCCCCGGGCGGCGGCTTCGAGTTCGTCGACCGGGTGGTGGGCGGCGCGGTGCCGCACAATTACATCCCGTCGGTGGAGAAGGGCGTGCGGGCCCAGCTGGAGCGCGGCCTCGTCGCCGGCCACCCGGTGGTGGACCTGCGGGTGACCCTGTTCGACGGCAAGGCGCACAGCGTGGACTCGTCCGACGCCGCGTTCCAGACCGCCGGGGCGCTGGCGCTGCGCGACGCCGCGGAGCGGGGCCAGCCGACCCTGCTGGAGCCGGTGGACGAGGTGGCCGTCCGGGTGCCCGACTCCGCCGTCGGCGCGGTCATGGGCGACCTGTCCGGCCGGCGCGGCCGGGTGCTCGGCACCGAGCCCGACCCGGAGGCGGACGGCCGCACCCTGGTCCGCGCCGAGGTGCCCGCCACCGAGCTGCTCCGGTACGCCATCGAGCTGCGCTCGCTGACGTCGGGGACCGGCACGTTCCGCCGCGCCTTCGCCCGCTACGAGCCGATGCCGACCCACCTCGCCGAGCAGGTCCGCAAGGAGCACAACGGCGCCTCCTGACGCCCGCGCGCCCCACTGATCTTGCACTTTCGGCCCTGACAGAAGCGGCATGGCGCCCATTCGAGGGGCCAAACGTGCAAGATCGCGCACGGGGAGGAGGAGGCGCGGGGGCGGGAGCGCGCAGGGGGGTCAGCTGGGCCAGGCGCGGACGAACAGGTCGCGGGTGTCGGCGAGCAGCTGCGGCAGGACCTTCGTCCGCCCGATGACGGGCATGAAGTTGGCGTCCCCGCCCCAGCGGGGCACCACGTGCTGGTGCAGGTGCGCGGCGATCCCGGCGCCGGCCACGCCGCCCTGGTTCATCCCGAGGTTGAACCCGTGCGCGTTGCTGACCTTGCGCACCACCCGCATCGCGGTCTGGGTGAACACGGCCAGCTCGGCGGTCTCCGGCTCGTCCAGGTCGGTGTAGTCGGCGACGTGCCGGTACGGGCAGACCAGCAGGTGACCCGGGTTGTACGGGTAGAGGTTCAGCACCGCGAAGACGTGCCGCCCCCGCGCCACGACCAGGCTCTCCTCCGGCGCCAGCCGGGGCGCGCGGCAGAACGGGCAGCCGGTCGGCTTCTCGTAGCCCTCGGCGGGGCGGTCCTCGCCGGAGATGTACGTCATCCGGTGCGGTGTCCAGAGCCGCTCCAGGCCGTCGGTCATCCCGCCACCGTCCGCGTGCCGCTCCGCCCCAGTCACAGACGCGATCCTACGGACCGTCCCGCCGGCCTGCGAGCGTCGCCTGTCGCTGCAAATTTCCGCCACTCGTTGCGCAACTTGTTGACGAATCCACGCCCAGCTATGAAAATCCCAAACATTGAAACACTTGCATTCAATGATGGGGGACCCGTGATTCGACGAATCGGCAAGATCCTCGCGGCCCTCGCGCTGACCGCCGCCAGCACGGTGATCGGCGTCACCGCCACCGCCGGGGCCGCCCACGCCGACGGCTGCTACACCTGGGGACGCACCCTGTCGGAGGGGATGTCCGGCGAGGACGTCCGGCAGTTGCAGATCCGCGTCTCCGGCTACCCCGGCTACGGCGCCGTGCTCGGCCTCGACGGGGCGTACGGGCCGGCCACCAAGGCGGCCGTGACCCGCTTCCAGCAGGCCTACGGGCTGGCCGCCGACGGCATCGCCGGACCGAACACGTTCAACAAGATCTACGCGCTGCAGGACGACGACTGCACCCCGATCAACTTCAGCTACGCCGAGCTGAACAGGTGCAACAGCGACTGGTCGGGCGGGGCGGTGTCGGCCAGCACCGCCAAGTTCAACGCGCGGGTGACGATGTGGAAGCTCCAGGCGATGCGGCACGCCCTCGGCGACCAGTCGATCGTCGTGACCAGCGGGTTCCGTAGCTACGCCTGCAACAGCGCCGTCGGCGGGTCGTCGACCAGCCGGCACCTCTACGGCGACGCCGCCGACCTCGCCGCCGGGCCGCACTCGCTCTGCCGGCTCGCCCAGCAGGCCCGCAACCACGGCTTCAACGAGATCCTGGGCCCCGGCTACCCCGGGCACGACGACCACACCCACGTCGCCGACAAGTCATACCGGACCTGGTCCGCGCCCAGCTGCGGCATCTGATCCCGGCGCCCGGGTCCCTCCCGCCTGCGCGGCGGGAGGGACCCGGGCGGCTCACGCCTTGGCGGAGGGCCCGGAGTTGCTGCGGGAATTGACGACGTCGAGCACGTGGACGACCGCCTCGCCGACCGGCACCCCGTTGCGCTGGGAGCCGTCGCGGTAGCGGAAGGAGACCGTGCCGGCGGCCACGTCGTCGTCGCCGGCGATCACCATGAACGGGATCTTCTGCTGCTGGGCGGTGCGGATCTTCTTCTGCATCCGCTCGTCGCCCGCGTCGACCTGGGCCCGGACGCCCTCGGCGCGCAGCGCCGCCACGAACCCGCGCAGGTAGTCGGTGTGGTCCTCGCGGATCGGGATGCCGACCACCTGCACCGGAGCCAGCCAGGCCGGGAACGCGCCCGCGTAGTGCTCGGTGAGCACGCCGAAGAACCGCTCGATCGAGCCGAACAGCGCCCGGTGGATCATGACCGGCCGCTGCCGCGAGCCGTCGGCGGCCTGGTACTCCAGCCCGAACCGCTCCGGCTGGTTGAAGTCGACCTGGATCGTCGACATCTGCCAGGTCCGGCCGATCGCGTCGCGGGCCTGCACCGAGATCTTCGGGCCGTAGAAGGCCGCCCCGCCCGGGTCGGGCACCAGGTCCAGCCCGGACTCCTCGGCCGCGGTCCGCAGCGCCTCGGTCGCCTCGGCCCAGTCGGCGTCGCTGCCGATGAACTTCGGCGAGTCGTCGCGGGTCGACAGCTCCAGGTAGAAGTCGTCCAGGCCGTAGTCGCGCAGCAGGTCCAGCACGAAGGTGAGCAGGGTCGACAGCTCGCCCGCCATCTGCTCCCGGGTGCAGTAGATGTGCGAGTCGTCCTGGGTCAGCCCGCGCACCCGGGTCAGGCCGTGCACCACGCCGGACTTCTCGTACCGGTAGACCGTGCCGAACTCGAACAGCCGCAGCGGCAGCTCCCGGTAGGACCGCCCGCGCGCCCTGAAGATCAGGTTGTGCATCGGGCAGTTCATCGCCTTGAGGTAGTAGTCCGCCCCCTCGAACTGCATCGGGGGGAACATGGTGTCGGCGTAGTAGGGCAGGTGCCCGGAGGTCTCGAACAGCTGCGCCTTGGTGATGTGCGGGGTGTTGACGAACTCGTACCCCGCCGCCTCGTGCCGACGGCGCGAGTAGTTCTCCAGCTCCCGGCGGATGATGCCGCCCTTGGGGTGGAAGACCGCGAGGCCGGAGCCGACCTCGTCGGGGAAGCTGAACAGGTCCAGGTCCGCGCCGAGCTTGCGGTGGTCGCGCCGGGCGGCCTCCTCCAGGAGCTTCAGGTACGCCTTCAGCTCGTCCCGCGTCGGCCAGGCCGTGCCGTACACGCGCTGGAGCTGCGGGTTCTTCTCCGACCCCCGCCAGTACGCGGCGGCCGAGCGCATCAGCTTGAACGCGCCGATCAGTCGGGTGTTCGGCAGGTGCGGGCCCCGGCACAGGTCCGACCAGCAGACCTTGTCCTCGCTCGCGGCGAGGTTGTCGTAGATGGTCAGCTCGCCCCCGCCGACCTCCATCACCTGCGAGGAGTCCAGCCCCTCGCCCTTGACCTCGATCAGCTCCAGCTTGAACGGCTCGTTGGCCAGCTCGCCCCGGGCCTCGTCCAGGCTGTTGAACCGCCGCCGCCGGAACCGCTGCCCCGACTTGACGATCTCCTGCATCCGCTTCTCGAGCTTGGCCAGGTCGTCGGGCTGGAACGGCTTGTCGACGGCGAAGTCGTAGTAGAAGCCGTTCTCGATGGGCGGGCCGATGCCGAGCTTCGCCTCGGGGAAGACGTCCTGCACCGCCTGGGCCAGCACGTGCGCGGTCGAGTGGCGCAGCACGTTCAGCCCGTCCGGGGTGTCGATGCCGACGGGCTCGACCGTGGTGTCCTCGGCCGGCGTCCAGTCCAGGTCGCGGAGCTGGCCCTGCGGATCGCGGACCACGACGACCACCTTCGGGCCGCTGGTGGGCAGCCCGGCCGCGGCCACCGCGTCGGCCGCCGTCGTCCCGGCGGCGACGACGACGGGGTCGGCCACGACGGGGGTACGGGGTGCGGACACGGTGACTCCTCCAGCAGACGACGGACGCGGCCGAGCGACCGCCCTGCTGATGCTATAGGGCGGGGCAGGGCGACTTCTTGTCGCATTCGGTAGAGGAAGGGGCCCAGCCCTTGATCGACTCCATGTCGGCGACATGGCGCCATCCGACCCGCGTGCACCCCGCCATGGCGCCGACATGGCGTGATCCGGCCCCGCCCCGGCCCCGCGCCCCGCGCCCCGCGACCCGGCAAAGCAGGCGGTCAGCCGGCCCAGTCGGGCAGCGGCTCCCGGGCGGCCAGCCAGTCGGCGGGCACCCCGCCGGGCGTGCCGACGCCGGTGCGGGCGGCGACGATCGCCCCCACGATGGCGGCGGTGGTGTCCACGTCCCCGCCCGCCGCCACGCAGGCGCGGATCGCCGCCGGGTAGTCGTCGAGGTGGGTGGCGGCCACCCAGAGCGTGAACGGGACCGTGTCCTGCGCGGTGACCCGGGAGCCGTTGCCGAGCGCGTCGGCGGCCACCGCCGCCGGGTGGCCCAGCAGGGCGGCGGCCCGGCGTACCCCCCGGTGCACCTCGGCGCCGGGGTCGAGGGCGGCGGCCACCGCGGCGAGCAGGCGCGACGGCGACCGGTGGTCCCCGTCGAGGCGGGCGCGCGCGGCCAGGGCGGCGGCCACCGCCACCGCCACCGCCCCGGCGATCCCCTCGGGGTGGGCGTGGGTGACCTCGGCGGAGGCCCGGGCCTGGGCAGCCGCGCGCCGGGTGGAGTCGGCGAACCACGCCCCGAGCGGGCCGACCCGCATCGCCGCCCCGTTGCCGCACGAGCCCTGCCCGTCGAACGCGGACGCGGCGGCGGCCGGCCACGGGGTGCCCGTTCGAATCAGGCGCAGGATGGTCACGGCACCGGGGCCGTAGCCCCGGTAGGGCTCGCAGCGCTCGGCGAAGGCGAGCGCCAGCCGGTCCCGGTCGATCGCTCCGGCTGCGGCCAACTCGACCACCACCGAGCACGCCATCTCGGTGTCGTCGGTCCACTGCCAGGGCGGCGGCGGCAGCCGGCCGGCCGCGAGGTCGGCGGGCGCCCGCCCCGGGACGAAGAACTGGGAGCCCAGGGCGTCGCCGACGGAGAGGCCGGCGAGACTGTCCCGGGCGAGCGCCAGGCGGGTGTCCGCGAAGAGCGTGAACGACATGGTCGTACCAGCTTGCCCGGTTCGCCCGTACGCCGCAACGCGATCAACTTGCCACGCCGAGTACCGTGCTGACGTGGCCACCGTGCTCCTGGTCGAAGACGATCACGTCGTACGCGGCGCGATGCTGCGGTCCCTCGCCGACCGGGGGCACGCCGTGCACGCCGTGGGCACGGCGCTGGACGCGCTGCGCCGGGTGGCCGCGGAGGCCCCCGACCTGGTGGTGCTGGACCTGGGCCTGCCCGACCTGGACGGCTCCGACGCGCTGCGCATGCTGCGCGGCATCACCGACATCCCGATCATCATCGCCACGGCCCGTGACGACGAGCAGTCGGTGGTCCGGCTGCTGCGGGCGGGCGCGGACGACTACATGGTCAAGCCGTTCACCGGCGCGCACCTGGACGCCCGGATCACCACGGTGCTGCGCCGGGTGGGCCGGGCCAGCCGGACGGTGCAGCCGGCCGTGCACACCGTCAGCGGCCTGCGGGTCGACGTCGGCGAGCGCAGCGCGACGCTCGACGGGGTGCCGCTCGCGCTGACCCGGAAGGAATTCGACCTGCTGGCGTATCTCGCCGCGCGACCCGGGCGGGTAGTGTCCCGCCGGGAACTCTTGGAGGAGGTATGGCGGCAGCCGTCGGTCGGCGAGGACCAGACCATCGACGTTCACCTGTACTGGCTGCGCCGCAAGATGGGCGAGTCCGCGGCGAGGCCGCGCTACCTGCGCACCGTGCGGGGGGTGGGATTCCGGTTGGTGGCCCCGGACTGAGGGCGACGCTGGCCTGGCTCACCGCCGGCGTGTGCGCCCTCGCCGCGGCGGCCTTCCTCGTCCCGCTCGGGATCACCCTCGGCGACGGCCCCCGGGATGCCGCCCTCGCCGACGCCGCCCGGCGCGCCGCGCTGGTCACCGGGGCGCTCGCGGTGAGCACCGAACCGGCCGCCGTACGGCGCGCGGTGGAGGCCAGCGGCGACGACCCGGCCACCCGGGCGGTGGTGCACGGGCTGGGCGGGGACGCCCCGGCCGGGCGCGCCGACGCGGCGGCGCTGGCCCGGGCCGCCGCCGAGCGCCGGTCCGTGGTCACCGACACCCCCGGCGGAGTGCTGCGGCTCGACCCGGTGGTGCTCGGGGACACGGTGGCCGTGGTCGAGGTGTTCGTCCCGGACTCCGCGCTCGACGCCGGGGCGGGCAGCCGCTGGCCGCTGCTGGGCGCGGTGGCGGCGGCGCTGGTCGGGGCTGCCGTGCTGGTGGTGGACCGGGTGGCCGCGCGGACCGCCGACTCGGCCCGGGGCCTGGTGCGCGCCGCGGCCGCCGTGGGCGAGGGCGACCTCGGGGTACGCGTGGAGCCCAGCGGCCCGCGCGAGCTGGCCGAGGCCGGTCACGCGTTCAACCGGATGGCGGAGCGGCTGGTGGCGGCCCGCACGGACGAGCGGGAACTCGTCGCCGACCTGTCGCACCGGCTGCGTACCCCGCTGACCGTGCTGCGCCTGGACGCCGAGGGGCTGGACTCCGACGACACCAGCGTGGGCTCGTTCAGCGAGGCGGAGCTGGACCGGCGGCGGACGATCCGGCGCATCCGGCAGGCGATCGTCACCCTCGAGGGCGAGATCGACGTACTGATCAAGACGACCCGCAAGGCGGTCACGCACGAGCCCGGGCCGGCGATGTGCGACGTCAGCGAGGTGGTCCGCGACCGGATGGTGTTCTGGGCGGCCCTCGCCGGCGACCAGCACCGGCCGCACCGGGTGATCGGGGCGCAGCTGCGCATCCCGGCGCCGGTCCCCCGGGCCGAGTTGGCCGCCGCGCTCGACGCGGTGATCGGCAACGTGTTCCGCTACACCCCCCAGGGCACCGCGTTCGAGGTCGCGGTCTCCCGGCGGGACGGGTACGTGGCGATCCGGGTCGACGACGCGGGGCCGGGCATCGCCAACCCGGACCGGGCGCTGCGCCGCGGCGCCAGCGACCAGGGGTCGACGGGGCTGGGCCTGGACATCGCCAAGCGCGTGGCGGTGCAGGCCAGCGGGTCGGTGAGCATCGACCGGGCCCAGCTCGGCGGCGCCAGCGTGGTGATGCTGCTGGCCGACCCGGACGCCGCCCCGCGGCAGGTCAACCGGTTCGGCCTGGTCGGCCGGATGGCCCGGGAGGCGCGTGAGCAGAAGACCACGGGTCGCCGCTGGCCCCGGCAGCGTCCCGCCGGGGACTGACCGGCCCACGGCGCCGGGCCGGGGCCCCGCCCCGGCGGTCGCGCGGTTGTGCGCAGCCGCAAGTCTTCCTTAGGTCTGCATTAACCACCGCCTCGCGCCGGGGCCGGGCTGGCAGGATCCGGTGCAGAACCATCAGCACCACCGGCCACTGCCCCGGACCCTCCCCCTGGCCGGTGGAGCCGTGCGCGCGGCGGGAGCCCGATCCCCCCACAATCGTCTCCCGCCGCGCGCGCCGCCTCCGTTCAGCCTGCCGCCGCCAGGTACGCGTCGATCTCGGCGGCGATCCGCTCCTTCTCCGCCAGCTCCAGGAACGACGCGGTCACCGCGTCCCGGGCCAGCGCCGCCACCCCGTCCGGGCCGCGGTCGAGCAGCCGGGCGGCCACCGCGTACTCGTCGTTGAGGGTGGTGCCGAACATCGGCGGGTCGTCGGAGTTGACGGTGACCAGCACGCCCGCCTCGACGAGGCGGGGCAGCGGGTGCTCGTCGAGCGAGGCGACCGCCCGGGTGCGCACGTTGGAGGTGGGGCAGACCTCCAGGGCGATCCGCCGCTCGGCGAGGTACGCGAGCAGCTCCGGATCGGCGGCGGCGGAGATGCCGTGGCCGATCCGCTCCGCGCCGAGGTCGCGCAGCGCGTCCCAGACGGTCTGCGGGCCGGTGGTCTCGCCGGCGTGCGGTACCGAGCGCAGCCCGGCCGCCCGGGCCCGGTCGAAGTACGGCTTGAACTGCGGCCGGGGCACGCCGATCTCGGGGCCGCCGAGGCCGAAGCTGACCAGCCCGGCGGGGCGGTCCTCCAGGCAGATCCGCAGCGTCTCCTCGGCGGCCGGCAGCCCCGCCTCCCCGGGGATGTCGAAGCACCAGCGCAGGGCGATGCCGAAGTCGGCCTCGGCGCGCTTGCGGGCGTCCTCGATGGCCTCGCAGAACGCCGGGGACGGGATGCCGCGGCGCACGTGCGAGTACGGCGTGACGGTCAGCTCGGCGTACCGGACCTGCTGGCGGGCCAGCTCGCGGGCCACCTCGTGGGTGAGGATCCAGACGTCCTCCGGGTCGCGGATCAGGTCCACGACGCTCAGGTAGACCTCGATGAAGTGGGCGAAGTCGCGGAAGGCGAAGTAGTCGGCGAGCTTGTCCGGGTCCGCCGGCACCGGGCCGCGCCCCTCGTGCCGGGCGGCCAGTTCGGCCACGATCCGGGGCGAGGCGGAGCCGACGTGGTGCACGTGCAGCTCCACCTTGGGCAGTCCGGCGATGAAGGTGGACAGGTCGGTCACGAGTTCTCCTCTGCGCGGGCGCCCGTGCGGGCGACGACGAAGACCCGCCGGAACGGGAAGTACACCCGACCGCCCCGGACCGGGTACGCCGCGGCGAGGCGTACGCCCAACTCGGCGCGGAAGTCGGCCCAGCGCGCCTGGTCGAGGGCGGCCCGGACGGGGCGCAGCGCGGTGCCCTCCATCCAGGACAGCACCGGGTGGTCCGCGTCGGCGGGGGCCGGCAGCAGGTGCACGTACGTAGTCTCCCAGGCGTCGACCGCGCAGCCGGCACCGGCCAGCAGCGCGGCGTAGCCGACCGCGTCGTCGACCGGGGCCTCGCGCAGCAGCGGCGTCAGCTCGGCGGCCCACGGGCCGTCCCCGGCCACCTCGCGCAGGGCCCGGTGCGAGGGGGCGGCGAAGTTCCCCGGCACCTGGACGGCCAGGCACGCGCCGGCGGGCAGCTCGGCGGCCCACCGGGTGAGCAGCTCCCGGTGGCCCGGCACCCACTGCAGCACCGCGTTGCTGACCAGCACGTCGACGTCCGGCGCGGGCCGCCAGTCGCGGACGTCGCCGACGGCGAACTGGACCGGGGCGCCCAGGGCGGCGGCCCGCTCGACCATCTCCGGTGAGGAGTCGAGCCCGGTGATCCGGCTGGCCGGCCAGCGCGCGGCGAGGGTCGCGGTCAGGGTGCCCGGCCCGCAGCCGAGGTCCACCACCGCCCGGGGTCGCTCGGCCGGGATCCGCGCCACCAGGTCGTGGAAGGGCCGCGACCGTTCGTCGCCGTAGCGCAGGTACGTCGCCGGGTCCCACATGGTCAACCTCCAAGCCACCACGGCGGGCGCCGCAGCAAACCGTACGTTCGTCTTGCAACACCGTACGGCCGACGGCCGCGCCGGACAAGCGGGTCACTAGGCTTCCGGGTATGGAGCGGCGCGACCAGCCCCGGCATCCGGCGGCGACCGCGCCGGCGACGGTGCTCGCGCGCCCGGGCGACGCGGCGCATGCTGGACCGGGCGGTCGGGCCCGGGCCGCGGGCGCAGGAGGAACACGATGAAGGAATGGCTCCCGCTCACCCTCGGCCTGCTCGCCGTGGTCGTCGGCGCCGTCTGGACGGTGCAGGGTCTGGGCTACGTGGCCGGCAGCCTGATGACCGACCAACGAATCTGGGTCCTCATCGGCCCGTTGGTGCTCCTGGTCGGACTGGTCGCCATCTGGCGCGGCCTACGCGCCCGGCGCCACCGTTCCTGACCCACCCGCCGACGATCGGCGATCCGGCGGCGACCGACGATCCGGCGACGGACCCGCCCGGCCGGCGCCGGCCGATCCGCCCGGCCGCCGGCTGGCCGTTCCGCACGGCCGGCACCGGGGCGGGCCCATGAGTGCCTTGGTGGCGAGCCGGATGTCGCAGATGGTCTCGATCTTGCCGCCGGCGCCGTATCGCGCAATGCGGAAAGCCCCGCATCCCGGAGGGACGCGGGGCTTCACTTCGATCCGGATGGATCGCCCCCTCGGCCGACGCCGCCGGCCGGGACTGGCTCAGAGCGGGCGGACCTGCTCAGCCTGCGGGCCCTTCTGACCCTGGGCGATCTCGAACTCCACCCGCTGGTTCTCCTCCAGCGTGCGGTAGCCGCTGGTCTGGATGGCCGAGAAGTGGACGAACACGTCAGCACCCCCGCCGTCGACGGTGATGAAGCCGAAGCCCTTGTCTGCGTTGAACCACTTCACGGTTCCCTGCGCCATGTGTATCTCCTTCTAAAACTGGCGGCCGAGCACGCCGTGCGGCCGATTGGCCGTTTTCGAGCAGCGGCGCCTGAGGCGGCCCCCTCGTGAAGGAGACTTCTCTCAACCCACGCCATCTCTCAACAGCGTGGAACAGCAAACCACGTAGCGAAAACTCTGCACAGCCTACCTGACGAAATTCTCCGACATGTGACCTGACGGACGCCGGAATTCCGCTGGGTGGGCCGATCCCCACCATGCGAAAGGCCCTTACCCGGCCGTAGCCGGTCAGGGCCCCACACGCGAATTTCCGCGGGTCGGCCGGCCAGGGCCGACAGCTTCCCGCCGGGTCAGTCGGGCCAGCGGCCGGTCAGCTTCCGGACACCGACGGCTCCGCCCCGGTCCACGGCCGCCCGCACCACCGCGAAGATGGCGCCCTGCAGCGCCGCGGCGGCCAGGATCTCGCCCCAGCCGCGGTCCTCGTCGGTCGCGCTCGGCGCCTCGCCGTCCCCGGCGGTCACCTTCCACACCTGCCGGAAGATCACGCCCGCCACGGCGCCGGCGGCCAGCCCGAGCACCACCCCGACCGGCTTGTACGCGACCTTGCCGATGGCCTTGCTCACCTGCGCCTCCCCCGGACGACCAACAGCACGATCATGGTAGCCACCGCGCCGGCCGCGAGTGCCGCCCACGGCGCGGACCCGCCCCACAGGTTCGCCTTCCCGTGGCGCGCCTGGGCGCGGACGGACTCGGCCCGCTGCGCCGCCTGACCGCGCACCCGGGCCAGGGTCTGCGCCGCCTGCCCCCGCATCCGCGCCTTCGCCTGCTCCGTCGAACTCCGCAACCGGGCCTTGACGTCGGCCTTGGCGGCCAGCGCCTCCATCGTCTCGCCCAACTCCACGCGGGTCCGTCGGATCTCCTCCCGCAACGCCTCGGTGTCCCCGGTCCCGTTGCCCGTCATACCCGTCCCCTGTCCTTCACCGCGGCGGTGACGGTGTCCACGTCCGCCCGGACGCTGCGTACCGTCGCCGTCGGAACCGGCGGGACAGCCTGGCTGACCTGCTTCTTCCCGACCAGGGCGAGGATCCCGGCGACGGCGAAGAGCAGCACCGCCACGACCAGCGCGGCCGCCCAACCGGGGATGACCAGCGCCAGCAGCAGGATCGCAGCCGCGACCAGCGCGCCCAGCCCGTACACGGCGAGCCCTCCGGCGCCGCCGAACAGGCCGATCCCGATGCCGGCCCGCTTGCCCTTCTGGGTCAACTCCGCCCGGGCCAGCGCCAACTCGTCCCGGACGAGACGGGAGATCTGCTCCGTGGCCCGCTGCACGAGTTCGGCGGTGGACGGCTCGCTCCCGTTCCGTGACGTGCGGTGGTTCACGACGTCAGCCATGCTGTCCTCCTTTCGTCATCACCGCGCTGTATGCCCGGAGTTCCCGCCCGTCAATCCTGCGCGGGAGCGGCCAGCCGCACTGGCCGCGCCGCGCAGCAGTCCCCCGGAAACCGCCCGTCAAACCCCCTGCCGGCCACACTCACCCGCCAGGTGCAACGCGCAGACGCCGCCGGAGGTCACGTGCCCCCGCCGGACGCCGACGGCCCCCGTCGCCGCCCACGCGGGGCGGTACGGGGGCCGCGGGCCGCGTCCTCAGCGGCGCGCCTCGACGGGCTCCTCCGGGCCGACGAACGTCTCGCTGCGCGCGTCGCCGTCCTCGCTGCCGCCGAAGAGCCGGGCGTCGGGCACGTCGGCCTCGGGCAGCCGACGCGCCGGCCGGCGGGGCGCCACCGACTGCCAGGGCAGGGCGCCCGCGGCGTCGCCGACCTCGGCGCGCATCCGGGGCAGGGCGGTGGGCCGGTGGTCCCGCACCCAGCCGACGAGGTGCTCCCGCACCAGGCAGCGCAGGTCCCACAGGCTGCCCGCGTCCGCCGCGCTGACCAGCGCCCGCACCTTGACCAGGCCGCCGGTCGCGTCGGTCACCTGGAGCACGCAGACCCGCCCGTCCCACAGGTCGCTGCCCTCCACCAGCCGGCGCAACTCCTCCCGCATGGCCTGCACGTCGACCGACCAGTCGACGTCGAACTCGGCCGTGCCGAGCACCGCCGCCTCGGTCCGCGTCCAGTTCTGGAACGGCGTGCTGGTGAAGTACGAGGTGGGCAGGATCAACCGCCGGTCGTCCCAGATCTGGACCACCACGTAGCTGAGCGTCAACTCCTCGATCCGGCCCCACTCCCCCTCGACGACCACCACGTCGTCGAGGCGCACCGCGTCGCTGAAGGCGAGCTGGAGGCCGGCGAGGACGTTGCCGAGCAGGCTCTGCGCGGCCAGCGCCGCCACCACACCGACGACGCCGGCGGAGGTCAGCACGCCGGCCCCCACGCCACGGACGCTGGGAAAGGTCATCAGCATCACGCCGACCGTCAGCACCACGGTCACCGCGATGGTCAGCCGGCGCAGCAGCACCACCTGGGTGCGTACGCGGCGGGCGTGCCGGTTGTCCGGCACGTCGACCCGGAACCGGGCCAGCGCCACGTCCTCGACCACCACCAGCAGCGAGGCGACCAGCCAGGCGACGGCCGTGATGACGGCGAGCACCAGCGCGTGCAGCGCCACCTGCCGCCACCGGGCGTCGGCCGCGTAGCCGGTGCCGAGTCGGACGGCGAACTGCACGGCGAGGACGGTCGCCGCCACCTGGAACGGGCGGTGGGCGTGCTCGGTCAGCTCGGTCATCAGCAGCGATCGCCGCCCGAGCCGCCCGGTCAGCCGGTGCGCCACCGCGACGGCGAAAAGCGCGATCGCCGCCGCGGCGAGCGCGGCGACGACCGTGGTGAAGTAGTTCTGCAAGGTGTCTGTCCCCCTCCAGCCGGGCACGTCGTCGCGGGCAAAAGCCCAATGATGCCCGTCCTAACCCGATACGACCAGGTCACACCCTGCGGTAGCGGGACTGGAGGAAACAGTAGACGCCGAAGGCGGCGATGCCGAGGGCGACGAGGGTGAGCAGCAGCGGGCCGTAGGACTGCTGCTGCAACAGGCGCAGGGCGGCGTCCAGGCCGCGGGCCTTTTCCGGGTCGTACGTCAGCGCCGCCACCACGATCAGCAGGCCGGCGATGCCGTACGCGACGCCCTTGGCGACGTAGCCGGCCGTGCCGAGCCGCCGGGCCAGGGCGCTGGTGCGCGGGGTCATCTCCCCCGTCCTCAGGTGCCGGAGGAACTTCTTCCTCGCCCCGTAGACCACGAGCCCGACGCCGATCGCGGCGAGCACCAGCCCGGCCAGGCCGACCAGCCAGCGCCCGCCGGAGGAGGTCATGAGCCTGCCGGTGAGCGCCTCCTGCTGGTCCGCGCTGGACCCGGCGCCGGAGAAGACCTTCCAGGCGATCCAGGCGAAGTAGAGATAGACCAGCGTGCGCCCGACGGAGGCGAGCCGCTCGGCGACCCGCTCGCGGCCCTGCTCGGGCCGGTGCCCGAGGGCGGCCTCCAGCGCCTGCCACACGGCCATGGCGAGCAGGCCGACGGCGATCGCCGCGCAGAGGAACCGGCCCAGCGGCTCGTCCGCCAGGGTGCGGAGCGCCCCGGACTGGTCGCCGCTGGCGCCGGACGACCGGCCGAACGCGATCTGCAGCGCCAGCCAGGCGAAGAGAAGATGCACGACCCCGTAGCCGATGAAGCCGGCCCGGGCGAGGAGTTCCAGCCACCTGCTGTTCGCGGCCCGCGCGGCGGTGGCCTCGGCATGGGTGAGTGACATGGCGTCACAATCTCCGTTCGCGAAGATTCCCAAACGTCGCCCACCGCCGGCGGGGCGGCCTCAGTTGCTGGGGTTACGCGAGACCCGGATCTTCACCTGGTCCTCGGTGACGCTGTCCAGCGTCACCGCGAAGCCGCCGACCTCGGTGGCCTGCTGGCCCACGGTCAGCGACAGCTGCTCGCCGGCGACCTCGACGGTCACCTGGTCGCCCTGGGCACCGACGAGCTTGGCCTCGACGCCGAGGATCGTGGCGTTCGCCTCGACGCCCCGGTCGAACGTGACCGTGCAGGCGTCCAGGCCGCAGTCGGTGGAGGCGCCCTCGGAGCTGCAACCGGCGAGCAGGGCGACGCCGAGCGCCAGGCCGGCCAGCAGGCCGCCGGCGCGGCGGGTGGGGATGCGCGGGGTGGTGGTACCGGGTCGGTTCGTCACGCGATCAAGCGTACGAGGTGCGAGGTGGACGGGGTTGCTCGCGGAACTGGACCGGCTGGCCCCGGCCGGCGGCACAATGACGGGGTGAGCTTCCTGGTCGAGGACAACTCCGCCCGCAGGCGGTTCGAGATCCTGGTCGACGACGCGCTGGCCGGGTTCGCCGCGTACGTCCCCCGCGGCGACGTCCTCGTGTTCACCCACACCGAGGTCGACCCCCGCTTCCGGGACATGGGCGTGGGCTCGGCGCTGGTGCGGGCCGCCCTCGACCAGGTACGCGAGTGGGGCGGCCGGGTGGTGCCGGAGTGCCCGTTCATGACGGCCTTCATCGAGCGCCACCCGGAGTACGCCGACCTCGTCACGGCCGCCTGACGGGTTGTTCCGGCGGCGGGCCGGCGGCGGCCCGGACGCCCGCGAGCAGTTCGGCGGCGGCCCGGGCGCCGGCCCGGGTGGCGCCGTGCGTGGCGACGTGCACCGCCCCGGTGACCAGGGCCGGCACCCCCAGCTCGACCACCACCGCGTCCGGCCGGGCGGCGAGGGCCCGCCGCACGGCGGCCCGCATCCAGTCGTGCCGGTGCAGGTCGCGGACGACCAGCACCAGCGGTCGCCCGGCCGCTCCCGCCGCCGGATCGGCGGGCGGGTCCGCCGCGCCGACGCGTACGGAGGTGGTGCCGGGGAGCAGGTCCGTGAGGGGGGCGGCCACGCCCCAGGGGGTCTCCGCGCCGATCGCGATGTTGCGCGGGGGCTCGAACTCGACCACGTGCGGGGCGGCGGCCAGCGGCAGTCCCGGGGCGTACGGGCCGGCCGTCACCCGGACCGCCCGGCGGGCCGCGGCCAGCCCGACCGGGGAGCCGTCGGGGTTCCCGGCGGGACGGGTGGGGGCGCCGGCGCGGGCGGCCACCGTCCAGGCGGCGAGCTGGGCGACCCGCTTGGCCGCCTCGGCCAGCCGTTCCTCGGGCAGCTCCCCGGAGAGCACCGCGGCGACGATCGCGGCGCGCAGCTCGTGGGCGGCGTCCTCGCCGGCCCGCTCGCCACCGACGCAGATCGCGTCGGCCCCGGCGGCGAGGGCGCGGACGGCCGCGCCGGCGAAGCCGTACCGGTCGGCGACCGCCCGCATCTCCACCGCGTCCGTGACCACCACGCCCTGGAAGCCCATCTCGTCGCGCAGCAGGCCGCTGAGGATGCGGGGGCTGAGGGTGGCCGGCAGCCCGGGGTCCAGCGCCGGTACGAGCAGGTGCCCGGTCATCACCGCCTGCACCCCGGCCGCCACGGCGGCCCGGAACGGCACCAGCTCGGCGGCGTGGAGCCGCTGGCGGGTGCCGCCGATGCGGGGCAGGTCGTGGTGCGAGTCGACGCGGGTGTCGCCGTGGCCGGGGAAGTGCTTGGCGCAGGCGGCCACCCCGCCGGCCTGCAGACCGGCGACCCAGGCCGCGGTGTGCCGGGCGACCAGGGCCGGGTCGGAGCCGAAGGAGCGTACGCCGATCACGGGGTTGTCCGGGTTGGAGTTGACGTCGGCGTCCGGCGCGTAGTTGAGGGTGACGCCCACGGAGGCCAGCTCCCGGCCCAGGTCGCGGGCGACCTCCGCGGTCAGCTCGGGGTCGTCGATCGCGCCGAGCGCCAGGTTGCCCGGCCGGGAGCTGCCCCGGGCGGACTCGATGCGGGTGACGTCGCCGGCCTCCTCGTCGATGCCGACGACGACGTCCGGCCGCTCGGCGCGCAGCGCGGCGGTCAGCGCGGCGACCTGGTCGAGGTCGACGATGTTGCGGGCGAACAGCACCACCGAGCCGAGCCCCTCACCGAGCCAGCGGCGGACCCACGGCGGTGGGGTGGTGCCCACGAAGCCCGGTTGCAGGACGGCGGCGGCCAGGCTCGCCAGGTTCCCCGTCGGTGCGCTGCTCATGCGGCTGCCGTACCCCCGTCTGTTTCCGTCTCGGATCCCGGCCGCGGGCCGCGGCGGTGCTGCCATGGTCACACCGCGCCACACAATAGTCAATAAACCTTACTGTTACGGGCTGGCGTCGCCGGGGCCCTCGTGGAAGAGTTCCGGCATGTCCCCCTCGACGCTCGCCGACGCCACGAGCGCGGCCGACGTGCCCGGCGTACGCCTGCTCGGCCTGGTCGTCGGCGGCCTGCTCCTGCTCGTCGCCATCCGGGCGATGTTCCGCCGCTGACAGTCGCCGCCTCCCCGTCGGCACGGTCCGGCGGGTTGAGCCCGGCGCGCCGGGGTACGGCCTCGTTGTCCACCCGGTGCGACCGGCACCGCGACACGGCGAGGGGGAACGATGAAGATCGGCTATTTCCTGTCCTGCGAGGAGTACACCCCGGCGGAGCTGCTGGAGCAGGCGCGGAGCGCCGAGCGGGCCGGCTTCGAGGCGCTGTGGATCTCCGACCACTACCACCCGTGGACGGACGCCCAGGGCCAGAGCCCGTTCGTCTGGTCGCTGATCGGGGCGCTGAGCCAGGTCTGCTCGCTGCCGGTCACCACGGCCGTGACGTGCCCGACCATGCGCATCCACCCGGCGGTGGTCGCCCAGGCCGCGGCCACCAGCGCCGTCCTGCACGAGGGCCGCTTCGTCCTCGGCGTCGGCAGCGGCGAGGCGCTCAACGAACACATCCTCGGCGCGGCGTGGCCGCAGGCCGACGTCCGGCTGGAGATGCTGGAGGAAGCCGTCGAGGTGATGCGGAAGCTGTGGCGGGACACGTTCGTCAACCACCACGGCAGGCACTACACCGTCGAAAACGCCCGGATCTACACCCGGCCGGACACCCCGCCGCCGGTCTACGTCTCCGGCTTCGGCCCCAAGTCCGTCGACCTGGCCGCCCGCGTCGGCGACGGGTTCGTCTGCACCATGCCCGACGCCGACCTGGTCCGCCGGTTCCGCGACAACGGCGGCGGCGACAAGCCGTGCCAGGCCGGCTTCAAGGCCGCGTACGCCGACAGCGAGGACGAGGGCGCGCGGATCGCGTACGAGAAGTGGCCCAACGCGGGCGTGCCGGGCGAGCTGTCCCAGGTGCTCCCCTCGCCCCGGCACTTCGAGCAGGCCGGGCAGCTCGTGCAGCCGGAGATGATGAAGAAGTCCTTCGTCTGCGGCAACAGCGCCGACGCGCACCTGGAGATGATCGAGCAGTACGCCAAGGCCGGCTTCGACGAGGTCTACGTGGCCAACACCGGCCCCCACCACCAGGGCCTGTTCGACCTGTACCAGCGCGAGGTGCTCCCCCGGCTGCGCTGACCACCGGCCGGGTGGTGCTGTCATCCCCTGTGGAGCTGCCCCGTTCGTGCTACCGCTTCCGCGGCCGGCCCGGGCCGGCCGCCGCCCGCCGGGGGTGGGGCGATGTCGTGGAGATCCAGACCCCACGCTGCCCCACCTACGCGGGCAACTCCACATGCCGCAGCCCGCCGACCCACTCCTTCGGGCGGTGCGGGCCCGGTCGTGGCACACCCCGACGACCAGCGCGGCCACGCGGGCCGACGTCAACCGCCCGCGCCGCCCGGCGGGCCCGGTTTCGGCGGAGCCGGCCCCGGGTACCTCCGGCCCTCGATGAAGCTGTCCACGCACTCCACGACGCTGCGCCGTGCCGCGCGCAGGCTGTTCGGCTGGACCACGCTGCGGCCCCACCAGCTCGCCGCGATGCGCGCCGTGATGAAGCGCCGCGACGCCCTGGTGGTGCTGCCCACCGGCGCCGGCAAGTCGGCGATCTACCAGATCCCGGCCAGCCTGATCCCCGGCCCGACCGTGGTCGTCTCCCCGCTGCTCGCCCTCCAGCAGGACCAGATCGCGGCGCTCAACGAGCGCCGGCGCCCCGAGCTGCGGGCGGTGCGGATCAGCTCGGACGAGACCCCCGCCCAGCAGGCGGAGGCGGTCGCGGAGGTACGCGCCGGCCGGGCCGAGTTCCTGTTCATCACGCCCGAGCAGCTCGCCAACCCCGAACGGACGGCCGAGGTCCGGTCGCTGCGACCGGGCCTCGTCGCGGTCGACGAGGCGCACTGTATCTCCGCCTGGGGGCACGACTTCCGCCCCGACTACCTGGCGCTCGGCCACCTCGTCGAGGGCATCGGCCGGCCGCCCGTGGTGGCCCTGACGGCCACGGCGTCACCCCCGGTACGCGACGACATCGTCGCCCGGCTGCGACTGCGCGACCCCGAGATCGTGGTCTCCGGGCTGGATCGGCCCAACCTCTTCCTGGAGGTCGCCCACTGCCCCACCGAGGACTACCGCTGGCGACGGCTGATCGCGCTGCTACGCGAGGACCGGCGGCCCGGAATCGTCTACGTGCCGACCCGCCGCGCGGCCGAGGAGCTGGCCGCACGGCTCACCGACACCGGCTTCCCCGCGAAGCACTACCACGGCGGGATGCCCGCTGGAGCGCGCGGCGAGCTGCACGAGGCGTTCCTCGCCGACCGGGTGCCCATCATGGTCGCCACCTCGGCGTTCGGGATGGGCATCGACAAGCCCACCATCGCGTGGGTGGTGCACATGGCGCTGCCCGACTCGCCGGACAGCTACTTCCAGGAGATCGGCCGGGCCGGCCGGGACGGCGAACCGGCCCGGGTGCTGCTGCTCTGGCAGGCCGAGGACGTCGGACTGCGGCGGTTCTTCACCGGCGGGCTGCCCGACGCCACCGAGCTGCGGGACCTCGCCGCCCTGCTGCGCCGCGAGCCGCACACCAAGGGCGAGCTACGGGAGCTGACCGGGCTGGGGCCACGCAGGCTCGGGCAGTACCTGTCGCTGCTGGAGCAGGTGGGCGCGGCCGAGCCGCGGGGTCAGTGCCTGGGGGCGCCGCGGTACTCCCCGAAGCCCGTCGAGGCCGGGCGGGCCGCCCTCGCCGAGGCCGAGCGCCAGCAGGCCGTCACGCGGTCGCGTACGGACATGATGCGCGCCTTCGCCGAGACGACCGGCTGCCGCGGGCAGGCGCTGCTGGCCTACTTCGGCGAGCAGATGACCGAGGTCTGCGGGCACTGCGACAACTGCCTCGCCGGCACCAGCGTCGCCGACGACGGGGCCCGCGGGCCGTTCCCGGTGCACAGCCAGGTGCGGCATCCGGAGTGGGGCGGCGGGCTGGTGCTCAGCTACGAGGACGACCGGATGACGGTGCTCTTCGACGAGGTCGGGTACAAGACCCTGTCGGTGCGCGTGGTGTCGGAACAGGGACTGTTGACCCTGGACTAGCCTGAGCCCGGCCCCGCGCGCCGGGGTCCACAGCAGAGAGCGAGAGGAGCGTTGTCGTGATCGAGCAGCCGGCGTACACCGGGTTCGGTTTCTCCGACGAGGAGTGGGGGCTGCTGGTCGGCCTGCCGCAGTCGGTGCTGACCGCGGCGAGCGCCGCCGAGCACGACGGCGCCCGCCGCACCATGGCCGAGAACGCCGCGGGCCTGGAGACCATCTCCGCCGGCCGGGAGTCGGCCAGCCCGCTCGTGGCCGCCGTCGCCGGCGAGATCGTCGTGCGGGTGGGCGACCCGGAGGCGGGCGAGGAGCTGCCGCTGATCGAGCCGGCCGATCCCCGCGCCGCGATCGAGGACGTGCTGAACCGGGCCGCCGAGGCCGCCCGCCTGCTGGCCGCCAGGGTGGACGAGGGCGAGGCCGGGGCGTACAAGCACTGGCTGGTGGAGATCGCCGAGCACGTCGTGAGCGCGGCGTCCAGCGGGGGCATCCTCGGCCTCGGCGGCGACGTCGTCAGCGACTCGGAGCGGCGCTTCCGCGACCGGCTCGCCCAGGTCCTCAACGACTGAACAGCGGACGCCCAGGCGGCTGCCGCCGGGACGCCCGGGGCGTCCGAGGCGCCCTGGGCCGCTGAGCCGTCCGGGGCGCACTCGGCGTCGGCGGGCGGCACGGTGCGGGCAGGGCGTCGGTCATCTCCCGAGTTCGCGGGGTCCCCTACGTCGAGAATGAGGGACTCAAGAGGAGGCCGGTGATGAGCACGTTGCGGGTCGAGACGATGGACACGACCCTGCTGCCGCCGCCGGAGCGGTGGCCGTTCTGGGTGGACGTGAGCGCCCGGGTCTCCGCGCCCATCGCCATCACCAGCGACCACGCCGCGGACTTCCAGGGCCGGGCCCGGCTCGTCGCGCTCGGCGGCGGGGTCGCCCTCACCCGGTTCCGCTACCAGTCCCTGGCCGGGCGGCGGACGCACCGGCTGATCCGGCAGGCCGACCCCGAGGTCTACCAGGTGGCCCTGCCCCTGTCCGGAGCCAGCGCGATCAGCGCCCGCCGGCGGGACACGATGTTGGGCAGCGGGGACTTCACCCTGGTCACCCAGGTACGGGACTTCATCGACCGGCACCTCGGCGACCCCGACCTGTCACCCCAGGCCGTCGCCGACGCCCACCACGTCGCCCTGCGTACCCTGCACCGCCTCTTCGCCGACGAGGAGGAGACGGTCGCCGGCACGATCCGCCGCCGCCTCGAACGCTGCCGCCGCGACCTGACCGACCCGCTGCTGGCCGACCGGCCCGTCCAGGCCATCGCCGCCCGCTGGGGCTTCCGGGACAAGGCCCACTTCAGCCGCGCGTTCCGCGCCGCGTACGGGACGAGCCCGCGGGCGTACCGGGAGGGACGGCGTGCCGGCACGGGCCCGGCGCCATCGGAGTAGCCTCCCCGGACCGGCCCGTTCCACACCCCCGACCGGTCCGGCTGGCCAGGCCCCCGACCCGGAGGAAGAACGCATGTTGCAGCGACACACCGTCGACACGACGGTGGTGGCACCGGCCGACCGGTTCGGGATGTGGCTGGACCTGATCGCCCGGACGTCCGCTCCGCTGCGGATCCACAGTGACCACACCGCGGACTTCGCCGCCCGCGCGGACCTCATCGAGCTGGGGCCGATCCAGCTCATCAGCTACCGCTACCCGTCGCTGCACGCGGTCCGGACCCGCAAGCTGATCCGCTGCTCCGACCCGGAGGTCTACTCGCTCGCCCTGACCACCGCCGGCCGCAGCGGGATCAGCCAGCACGGGCGCAGCAGCGGGTTCGACACCGCCGACTTCACCTTCTACGACTGCTCCCAGCCCCACGAGGTCTCGCACGTGAGCCGGGACGCCGGCCGGGAAGCGGCCACCACCGTCGCGGCGCTCATCCCGCACGCCGCGCTGCCGCTGCCGGTGGACCGGCTCGCGCCCCTGTTCGCCGGCCGGCTCTCCGGCTCCGCGGGGCTGGGGGCGCTCCTCGCGGACTACCTGGTCCGGATCACCCGGCACCCCGAGCAGTACCACGCCGCCGACGCCGACCGGCTCGGCACCGTCGGGCTGGACCTGATCTCCACGATGCTCGGCCGGTACCTCGTCTCCGAGGACGAGGTGCCGGCGGAGGTCCGGCGCCGGGCGCTGCTCACCCGGATCCGGGCGTTCGTCCGGGAGAACCTGGACGACCCCGCGCTCGACCCCCGGACGATCGCCGACGCCCACCACGTCTCGGTCCGGTCGCTGCACCGCCTCTTCGAGGCCGAAGAGACCACGGTCGCCGAGTACGTGCGGACCAGCCGGCTGGAGCGGTGCCGGCGGGACCTGGCCGACCCGATGCTGCGCGACCGGCCGGTCCAGGTGCTCGCCCTGCGCTGGGGCTTCCGGGACAAGGCCCACTTCAGCCGCGCGTTCCGGGCCGCGTACGGCACCACGCCGCAGGCGTACCGCAGGGAACAGGCACGGATCGTCAACGAGCAGGCGTCCACGGTCAACTCGGACGGCGGGAAGCCCCCACATACTGGGGACGGGCCGGTCACCGGGTAGCACCGGTGGGACGGCCCACAGGTAACGGGGGGCCGTGGCGAGGCGCCCGCGACCGGTAGCGTCGCGGGCGGCCGCCCGGTGCCGTGGCCCGTGCCCGCGACGTCGGCGCGGGACGGTCACGCCCTCCCCGCGTGGGCGGTCACCGCCTCGCCCCGGCTCCGGCCCCGTCGCGTCCCCCAGGACCGGCGGCGGGGCCGGTCACAACTCCTCCAGCAGCTTCAGCACGCTCCGCTCGGCCTCCTCGCGCGGCGTCCGGGACCGCACCGGCGCCACCATTCCGTCGTGGAACAGGTCGACCACCCGGGGGTCCACGTAGGAGGTCCGCGCGACGGTCGGGGTGTTGCCGAGCAGCTCCGCCACCTCCCGCATCACCGCGGCCACGGCTCTCCTCCGGGCGGTCGCCGAACGGGCCGGGCCGGCGGCGGCCAGCTCGGTCGCGGCCAGGACGGTGGCGTGCCAGGTACGGAAGTCCTTCGCCGTCATCTCGCCACCGCTGGCGTCGCGCAGGTACTCGTTGACCTCGTCGCTGCGCACGTCCCGCCAGTCCCGCCCGTCCCAGTAGCCGAACAGCCGCTCCGCCCGGCGCCGCCGCCGGCGCAGGTCGAGCAGGACCTGGCACAGCTCCGGGTCCTCGATCCGCCGAACCTGCTCCACCCCGCCCTTGGCGGGGAACTCGAAGACCACGCAGCCGCCCCGGCTGCGGGCGTGCTCCGGGCGCAGGGTGGCCACGCCGAAGGTGGCGTCGTCGCCGACGGCGTACTGGTCGCTGCCGACGCGGAACATGCCCATGTCGAGCAGCCGGGTCACCGTGGCGAGCACCCGGTCCCGGTTCAGTCCCCGGCCCGCCAGGTCGCGGGCCACCCGCTCGCGCAGCACGGGAAGGCGGTGGGCCACCTCCAGCACGTGGTCGAACTTCGCCTCGTCGCGCCTGCGCCGCCACTCCGGGTGGTAGAGGTACTGCTTGCGGCCCGCGGCGTCGATCCCGGTCGCCTGGATGTGCCCGTTGTGGTGGGGGCAGATCCACACGTCCCGCCACGCGGGCGGGATCACCAGGTCCCGCAGCCGGGCCAGCTCGTCCGGGTCGCGGACGGGCGCGCCGTCGGGGCCGAGGAAGATCCAGCCCCTGCCGCGGCGGCGGCGGCCGTACCCCGCCCTGCCCGGATCGCTACGCCGTAACCGCACCGGAGATCCGCACCGCCCGTTCCGCCTCGTCCACCGCGGCCAGCACCTCGTCCAGCCCGACGGCCGCCAACACCGGCTCGGTCCTACCCCCGTCGCGCCCCGGCCAATCCCCCGCCGAGCTGCGCTCCCGGCCGAGGTCGGGGGCCGGGTGCCCGCGGTCGCCGGCCCAGAGCACCCGGTGCCGGGGGCGGTCGGCCGGCGGGCCCCACCGCGCCGGCGGCACCGGGCCGAAGAGCACCACGGACGGCGTGCCGTACGCGGTGGCGAGGTGGGCGATCCCCGTGTCGTTGCTGACCACCAGCCGGGCGTACGCCACGAGGGCGGCCAGGTCCCCGAGGTCGGTGCGGCCGGCGAGCACCGCCTCCGGCGCGAGCCCGCCGTGGTCCGCGACCCACCCCGCCAGCTCCCGCTCCTCCGCCGATCCGGTGACCACCACCCGGTGCCCGCGCCCGGTCAGCCGGCGGGCCAGCGCCGCGTACCGCTCGGCCGGCCAGCGCTTGGCCGTCAGCTTGGTGCCCGGGTGCAGCACGGTCACCCCGGTCGGCGCGGGGCCCGGCGCGGGGCGGCGCAGGGCCAGGTCGTTGCGGTCGGCGGGGACGCCGTACCAGGCGAGCAGGCGGACCCAGCGGTCGACCTCGTGCTCGTCGTCGCGCCACCGCGGCCCGTCGACGTGGCCGGCGTCCGGGTTGGCGAAGGCGAGCAGCCGCCCGGGGCAGGTGGCCGCGAGCACCCGGTGCGAGCGCGGGCCGCGCCCGTGGAGGTTGACGGCGAGGTCGGGGGGCGGGCCGGCCCAGGGCAGCGGGCCGAGGCCGGAGACCGGGACGAGGAGGTCGACGCCACCCACCAGCGCGACCAGGGGGCCCAGCCACCGGGGGGCGACGAGGGCGAGCTCGCTGTCGGGCGCCGTGGCGCGCAGGGCGCGCAGCGCGGGGACCGCGGTGGCGAGGTCCCCGACGCCGAGGGCGCGCAGCACGAGGATCACGGGTACGAGGTCTCCCGCTCGGCGCAGACGACCAGCTCGCGTACGGCGCAGCCGGCCGGCTGGGACAGCGCGAACATGACGGCGGCGGCGGTGTCGGCGGGGTTGTTGAGCACGGCGTCGGGCCCGGGCCGGTACTGCGGGTCGCGGTCGTCGAAGAAGGCGGTGCGCATGCCGCCGGGGACGAGCAGGGTGACGCCGACGCTCCCGGCGAGCTCGGCGGCCAGCGCCCGGGTGAAGCCGACGACGCCAAACTTGGCGGCGCAGTACGCCGTGGCGTCGCTGACGGCCTTGACGCCCAGCGTCGAGGCGATCGTGACGATGGTGCCCCGGGAGGCCTCCAGCCACGGCAGGGCCGCCCGGATCACCGCGGCGGTGGCGAGCAGGTCGACCGCGACGACCCGCTCCCACGTCTCGGCGGGGACGTCGGCGAGCCGGCCGGGGACGTCGATGCCGGCGGCGGTCACCACGGCGTCCAGCCCGCCGGAGCGTTCGGCCAGCTCGCGGGTCGCCGCCTCGGCGGATCGGGTGTCGGCCAGGTCGCACTCCACCCACGGCACCCCGTCGGCCGGGGCGTGCCGGTCCAGCACCAGGGGCCGCCCGCCGGCCCGGGCCACGGCCGTCACCACCGCCGCCCCCAGCCCGCTGGACCCGCCGGTGACCAGGACGGTCGACCCCGCCCCGGGGAGATCGCCCGTCATCGCGCCCCCTCCGCCGTCGCGCGGTCCACGCCCGCCCCGGGCCCTCGGCCGCCGGCCCCGCCGCCGCGGGCGGCGGCGATCATGTCGGTGGTCGAGCGCCCGTTCAGGTACGGCACCACGACCGTGTGCCCGCCCCAGCGGCGCAGCAGCTCCGCCTCGGGCAGCGCCGGCTCGCCGCCGGTGGCGTAGTCGCCGCCCTTGACCCAGATGTCCGGCCGCAGCCAGGTCAGCGCCGCCTCCGGGGTGGCCTCGTCGAAGATGACCACCGCGTCGACGCAGCTCAGCGCCGCCAGCAACCGCCCGCGGTCGCCGTGCGGCACCACCGGCCGGTCCGGCCCCTTCAGCCCGGCCACGCTCGCGTCGGAGTTCAGGCAGACGACCAGGCAGTCGCCGAGCTGGCGGGCCGCCTCCAGGGTGGCGACGTGGCCGGCGTGCAGCAGGTCGAAGCAGCCGCCGGTGGCGACCACGGTGCCGCCGGCGGCGCGCACCTCGGCGACGACCGCCGCGGCGGCCCCCACCCCGATCCGCTCGCCGCCGGGCCGGGACACCGCCACGGGGGCCGTCCGGACGGGCGGCGGCAGGGCGGCGGCCACGCCCCCGGCCGCCACGTACGCCGACGCCTCCTCGACCGCCGCCTGCACCGCCTCGGAGACCAGCGCCCCCCGGGACAGCGCGATGCTGGCCGTGGCCGCGAACCGGTCCCCCGCGCCACAGGTGTCGCCCTCGGCGCTGGCCGGCGCGGGCACCACCAGCGGGGTCGAGCCGGCGTGGCAGAGCAGCGCCCCGTCGCCGCCCAGCGTCACCGCGACCGCCCCGGCCTGCCAGCGCCGGCGCAGTCCCTGCGCGCCCCGCGACGCGGTGGCCAGCCGGGACACCCCCGGCGCGGTCTTCGCCAGCTCGCGCACCTCCGACTCGTTCGGCGTCGCCAGGTGTACGCCGGGCACCGCGGCCGGGCCGCGCGGGTGCGGATCCCACACCACCGGGGCGCGGGTCGCGGCGAGCGCCGCCCGCAGCGCCGGCTGCCGGGCCACCCCCCGCCCGTAGTCGCTGACCAGCACCGCGGACGCGCCGGCCAGCAGCCGCAGCACGGCGTCGCCGGGCTCCCCGGGCTCCCCGGGCGGCCCGCCCCGGTCGTGCCGCAGCAGCACCCGACCCCGGGCGCGCAGCCGGATCTTCTCCGGGGTGGCGCCGCGCAGCGGCAGCGGGTACACCCGCACCCCGGCGGCGGCGAGCAGCGTGCTCAGCCGGGCGGCGCCCTCGTCGTCCGCGAGCGCCGTCACCAGGGCCACCTCGACGCCCTGCGCGGCGGCGAAGACCGCCGCCAGGCCCGCCCCGCCGGGCCGGTCGACGGCCGCGGACTCGTCGAGGACCGGCACCGGTGAGTCCGGACAGAGCCGGTTCACCAGCCCCTCCACGTCCCGGTCGAGCAGGATGTCGCCGACCACCACCACCGGTCCCGTCATGCTCGCCTCCCCCGTCCGGTCTCGACCTGGGCGTCGCCGTCGCCGTCCAGCACCACCTCGACGCCGGCGCGCACCGGCTCCGCCCCGTCGGGGACCGGCGGCCCCGCCGGCACGGCCGGCTCGGGGCCGGCGGGGGTCGACGTCCCGGGCCGGCCCGCCGCCCGGCCGGGCCGCGTGGCGGTCGTCCGACCCGCGGCCGCGAGCGCCGCGGGCAGCACCCGGTCGACGTACTCGCAGAGCACATGGGCGGAGACCAGGTGCAGTTCCTGGACCACCTGGCTGTCCGGCGAGGCGATGGCCAGCGCGTCGTGGCAGGCGTCGGCGAGGGGGTTCGGGGCGGGTCCGGTGAACGCCCAGCAGCGCAGGCCGGCCTCCCGTCCGGCGCGGGCGGCGGCGAGCAGGTTCGCGCTGACGCCGCTGGTGGACAGCAGCAGGAGGATGTCCTCGGGCCGGCCGTGGGCGCGTACCTGCCGGGCGAAGACCTCGTCGTAGCCGTAGTCGTTGCCGATCGCGGTGAGGGCGGACGTCTCGGCGTGCAGCGCGATGGCCGACAGCGGCTGCCGCTCGTCGCGGAGCCGCCCGACGAGTTCGGCGGTCAGGTGCTGCGCCTCGGCGGCGCTGCCGCCGTTGCCGGCCACCAGCAGCCGACCCCCGGCCGCCAGCCGATGCGCCAGCTCGCCACCCCAGCGGGCCAGCAGCTCCTCGCAGCGCCGGTACGGCAGCAGCGCCGCCGCGAGGCTCGCCAGGTGGGCGTCGAGCACCGACGGGGCGGCCCGGTCGGGGCCGGCCGGCGCGGCGGCCATCAGGCGACCACCCCGGTGGCCGGGCGCACCGCCACCTCGTCGTACAACCCGGCCAGCCGCTCCGCCGTGGTGGCCCAGGAGTAGCCGCGCCGGGCCCGGTCGCGGGCCGCCGTGGCGTACGCGAAACGGCGGACGCGGTCGTCGAGCAGGCTCCGGAGCGCGGCGCCCAGGGCCTGCGGGTCCCGGGGCGGCACGAGGTCCCCGGTCACCCCGTCCAGCACCGTGTCGATCAGCCCGCCGACGGCGGTGCCGACCACCGGCACGCCGCAGGCCATCGCCTCCAGGGGGGTCAGCCCGAACGGCTCGTACCAGGGGGCGGCGACCAGCACGTCGGCCGAGCGGTACCAGCGGCCCATCTCCTCCCGGGGCACCGCGCCGACCAGCGTCACCCGGTCGGCGACCCCGCACGAGGCGGCGAGAGCCCGCAGCCGGCGGGCGTGCGGGTCGGTCTCCAGCAGGCCCTCGGGCGGGCCGCCGACGATCACGCACTCGGCGTCGGGCACCAGCGGCATGGCCCGTACGACGTCGGCGAAGCCCTTGCGCTCGACCAGCCGGCCGACGGTGAGGATGCGCGCCCGGCCGGGGGCGCGCTCGGCGGCGGGACCCAGCGGCGCGAACGTGGCCAGGTTCACCCCGGACGGCACGACGGTCATCCGGGACCGGGGCACGCCCATCCGGACCAGCTCGCCGACCTCGTCCTGGCACTGGGCGACGACCCGGTCCACGGACCGGCCCAGCTGGAGCTCGTAGCCGATGCGGCGGGCCGGGCTGGTGTCCTGCACGCCCTGGTGGCGCCGCTTCACCGTGCCCAGCGCGTGGTACGTCTGCACCACCGGCACCCCGGTGCGCCGGCCGGCGGCGAGCGCGGCCAGGCCGCTCATCCAGAAGTGCGCGTGGATCACCTCGGGCAGCCAGTCCCCGGCGCGCCACCGGTCGACCAGCCACCGGCCGAACGCCCGCATGTGCGGCAGCAGCGCGTCCTTCGCGACCGGCTCGGCCGGCCCGGCGGGCACGTGCACGACGTCGTACCCGTCGGGGCTGCGGACCGTCACCGGCAGGTCCACGGCGTCGCGGCGGGTGTAGACCCGCACGTCGTGCCCGGCGGCGACCAGCGCGGCGGAGAGCTCCGCGACATGCGTGTTCTGGCCGCCGGCGTCCTCGCCGCCGAGGACGGCGAGCGGGCTGGCGTGCTCCGAGATCATCGCGATCCGCATGTTTCCTCCTCCAGCAGCCGGTCCCAGTCAGCGAGGAAGCGGTTCAGGCCGTAGCGGTCCCGGGTCGCCCGCCGCGCCGCCGCGCCCGCCCGGGCGGCGGACGCCGGATCGTCGACGAACCGCCGGGCGGTCTCCAGCAGCGTGTCGATCCGGGTGGAGAGCGCGCCGGCCTCCGGCGGGACGGCGGCCACGGCCTCGGTGCTGGCCAGCGCGACCACCGGCATGCCCATGGTCATCGCCTCGACGAGGCTGAGCCCCAGCGAGGTCCACCGGCACAGGTGCAGGTACGCCCGCCGCCGGGCCAGCTCGGCGTGCATCCGCTCCTGCGGCACGTCGTCGTGCTCGGCCAGCCGGTCGGCCGGCAGCCCCAGCCGCCGCGCGAGGCCGGCGACGCCCATGCCGAAGACGTCCAGCGGGGCGACGGCGGCGAACCGGGGCAGCAGGTCCGTGCCGGTGACCCGCCACCGGCGTACCGGCTCGTTGATCACCACGGCGAGGCGCTCCAGCTCGCCGGTCCACTCCGCGTCCGGGGCGACGACGCCGTGCTCGACGACGGCGGTGCGGGTGGCGCCGTTGTCCCAGAACAGCTCGTTGAAGTGGGTCACGTGGGTCAGCAGGAGGTCGTCCCGGTCGGCCATCGGGTGGCGGGTGTTCGGCACGTCGCCCTTGGGCGTGTTGTGCTCCACGTACACCGCCGGGACGTCCCGGCCGACCCGCCGGCCCAGCCACTCGCACGCCAGGTCGAACTCCTCGGGCCGCTGGAGGACGACGACGTCCACCTCGGCGCGGCGCAGCTCGGCGGGGGCGACCTCGACGGCGCTGCCGGGCCACCGGTAGGTGCGGGCCCGGCCGAGCCCGTAGGGGCCCCGGTCCGGGGTGACCGGCACCAGGTACCGGTGCCGGCCGTGCACGAAGGACGTGGTCCACGACCCGTGCACGTGCCACACCAGGACGTTCATCGGCCGCTCCCGCGGCCGCCGGCCGGCACGGCCGACCCGCCGGCGTGCGGCCGGACGACGCCGTACGGCCCGGCGTCGGGGGCGTCGGGCCGTACGGCGGGCACGCCGAGCAGGCGTACCGCGTCGAGGACCGCGCCCGGGTCGAGGCCGGCCAGGCAGGGATGTCCGGGAACCGGGCAGGCGACGGCGCGGGTGTCCCGGCACGGCGCGTCGGCGTCGCCGAGCCGGACGGTGGGCACCCGGTAGGGCCCCCACTGTCCGAACGGGACGGTGGGGGCGAAGAGGCTGACCACCGGCACGTCGAGCGCGGCGGCCAGGTGGGCCGGGCCGGTGTTGCCGACCACCAGCGCCCCCGCGCGGGCGACGATGCCGGCCAGCTCCGTCAGGCCGGTGTGCCCGCCGAGGTCGAGACCCCCGGCGGCGGCCACCCGGGCGGTCAGCCCGCGCTCGGCCGGCCCGCCGGTGACCACCACCCGGTACCCGGCCTCGGCGAGCACCCGGACGATCCCGGCGGCCACCTCGGGCGGGCAGGCCCGCGCCGAGGCCGACGAGCCGGGGTGCACGACGACGTACCCGGGCCGGTCGAGCCCGGGCGGCGGCGGGGGCACCGCGTCCGGGCGCAGCCGCAGCCGGGGCTGGTCGTGGGCGGGCAGGGCGTACCCGGCGGCGGCGGCCAGGGACAGGGCCCGCTCGGGCTCCGGCACGCCCACCGGTACGCGGTGCCGCACGTCCAGCAGGCTGCCCGGGAAGTCGTCGCTGATGGCGCTGACCCGGCGCAGTCCGGCCATCCGCAGCAGCAGCGCCAGCGGCAGCGGCGACTGGTGGAAGCTGGTGAACACCACCGCCTCGTCCGCGCCCGTGGCCGCCAGCCGGTCCACCAGGCGGCGGGTGCGCTCCGGGTCGACCGGTCCCGCGTCCGGGTCGATCCACTCCAGGGGCCACTCGACGATCTCGTCGACTCCCGGGAGCAGGTCGGCGGCGGCCCGCCCGCGCGGCCCGCACAGCAGCACCACCCGCTCGGCGTGCGCCGCCACCGCCCGGATGCCCGGCCCGGTCACCAGCACGTCCCCCGCCGAGTCGCTGCGCACCACCAGCACGGTGCCGGCCGTACGGGGCGCGGCCGGCACGACGGCGCGCTGCCGGCGCAGGATCTCGTCGACGGCGGCGGTGAGGGTGGCGGCGGTACCCGGGGCGGCGGCCACCTCCTCGCCGCGGGTCACCGGGGTGGGCACCAGGATGCCGCTCGCCCCGGCGGCCAGCGCCGCCGTCATGTCCCGGCCGATGTCCCCCACCATGACGCACCGGGCGGCGGTGGTGCCCAGCCTGGCCGCGGCGGCGTGCAGCAGGCCCGGCGCGGGCTTGCGACAGCGGCATCCGGCCTCGTCGTCGTGCGGGCACACCAGCCACGCGTCGAACGGTCCGAGCAGCTCCTCCACCCGGGCGTGCACCCGCGCCATCTGCGCGGCCGTGAAGTACCCCCGGGCCAGGCCGGACTGGTTCGTCACCACGGCCAACCGCAGGCCGGCCGCCCGCAGCCGGTCCAGCGCCGCCCGCGCCCCCGGCACGGGGCGCACCTTCTCCGGGTCGCCGTTGTACGGGACGTCCTCGATCAGCGTCCCGTCGCGGTCCAGCAGCACCGCGTCGAACAGGACGCCACCGGAGCGGCCAGAACCCGGGTCCACCCGGGCTGACCTGCGCTGATCCGGCTCCATCTGGTCCCGTCGCACGGGCCGCGGGTTCCCGGCGCCCCGGGGAGTAAACACGGCGATACCCGCCGCCCCGGAGAAGCTAACCCGCCGGTCGTTAGCGCGGGCGCCCGCAGGGTAAGGGAAACCAGTGGCGATTGTGGAGAAAGTGATCGGGGCTTCCCCGCAGCAGGTGTTCGACGTCCTCGCGGACGGCTGGACGTACAGCGACTGGGTGGTGGGCACCGCGCACATGCGCGACGTCGACGACGCCTGGCCGGCGGTGGGCGCCCAACTGCACCACCGGGCCGGGCCGTGGCCGCTCTCGATCCAGGACGCCTCCACCGTGCTGGCCTGCGAGCCGCCGCACCGGCTGGTGCTGCGGGCCGGGCTGTGGCCGGCGGGCGAGGCGGTCGTGTCCTTCACCCTGGAGCCGGTCGACGGCGCCGCCGCGACCCGGGTCCGCATGGCCGAGGACTTCGCCGCCGGCCCGCTGCGCCTGGCCCGCAACGCGCTCGGCCACCTGGTGTTGCGCCAGCGCAACAGGGAGACGCTGCGCCGGCTCGCCGACATCGCCACCCGACAGAAGGCGGACCGATGACCAGGACGGTGATGATCACGGGGGCCAGCGCCGGGGTCGGTCGGGCGGTCGCCCGGGCGTACGCCGAGCGGGGCGCCCGGCTGGGGCTGATCGCCCGGGGCGCGGCGGGGCTGTCCGGCGCCGAGCGGGACTGCCGGGAGCGGGGCGCCGCCGACGTGCGGGCGTACCAGGTGGACGTGGCCGACGCCGGCGCGGTGCAGCAGGCCGCCGACGACCTGGTGCACCACGCCGGCGGGTTGGACGTCTGGGTGAACGACGCGATGGTGTCGGTCTTCGCCCCCGTCTGGGAGATCACCGCCGCGGAGTTCCGGCGGGTCACCGAGGTCAACTACCTGGGCACCGTGCACGGCACGCTCGCCGCGCTGCACCACATGCGCCCGCGCGGGCGCGGGGCGATCGTGCAGGTGGGTTCCGCGCTGGCCTACCGGGGCATTCCGCTGCAGTCGGCGTACTGCGCGAGCAAGCACGCGATCCAGGGCTTCAACGACTCGCTGCGCGCGGAACTGCTGCACGACAGCCCGGGGGTGAAGCTGTCGATGGTCCAGCTGCCGGCGGTCAACACCCCGCAGTTCTCCTGGGTGCGTACCCGGCTTCCCCGACATCCCCAGCCCGTGCCGCCGATGTTCGCCCCCGAGGTCGCCGCCCGGGCGGTGCTCTGGGCCGCCGAGCACAACCCCCGCGAGCTGAACGTCGGCGGGCCGACCTGGCAGGCCCGCGTCGCCAACGCTCTGTTCCCCGGCCTGCTCGACCGCAAGCTGGCCCGGGACGGCTACGACAGCCAGCAGACCGACACCCCGATCGACCCGGCGACCTGGCGGGACAATCTGGACCGCCCCCGCGACGAGCACACCGACCACGGCGCCGACGGGGTCTTCCCGGACCGGGCCCGCACGCGGTCGGCGGCGCTGTGGGTGAGCACCCACAAGCCCGTCCTGTCCGCGGCGGGCGTGCTCACGGTCGCCCTCGCGACCGCCGGCCTGGCCCGCCGCCCACGCTAGCCCGGCGATACCGGAGGCGCGCCGCCGAAGGCGTCACGCGTGTGCATGGGGAGCCGTTATGACCCGGAAGGGCCAACTGGCTACCCTCTCAGGTGACCCTGTCGGCAAACCGAGGATGTCCGTCATGATCGAACCCGTGCAGTTGCCCGCCCCCTGGCGGGACGCACGCCTGACCGTCGTGGTGCCCACCTACAACGAGGCGGGAAACCTGCCGGTGCTGGTCGAGCGGCTCCTCGCGCTGCCCCTGCCCGGCCTGAAGGTGCTGGTCGCCGACGACAACTCCCCGGACGGCACGGGCGAGGTCGCCGACAAGCTCGCCATCGAGCACCCCGACCGGATCGAGGTCGTGCACCGCGCTGGCAAGGAGGGCCTCGGCCGGGCGTACGTGGACGGAATCGGCCGCGCGCTCGACGGCGGGGCGGAGTACGTCGCGCAGATGGACGCGGATCTGTCCCACCCGCCGGAGGCGCTGCCGGGCATGCTCGGCGCGCTGCTGTCCACCCAGGCGGGCGTGGTGATCGGCTCCCGCTACGTCCCCGGCGGCGAGCTCGACGAGGCGTGGCCGCTGTACCGCCGCGCGCTCAGTGGCTGGGCCAACCTCTACGTGCACACGCTGCTGCGGGTGCGCATCCGCGACCTCACCGCCGGCTTCAAGATCTGGCGGGCCGACGCGCTGCGCGACATCGGTCTGGACCGGGTCCAGTCGAACGGCTACAGCTTCCAGGTGGAGATGCACTACCTGGCCACGAAGCTCGGCCACACCATCCTCGAGGTGCCGATCCGGTTCGAGGAGCGGCGCGACGGCATCTCGAAGATGACCACCGCCACCAAGATCGAAAGCGCCCTGATGCCGTTCAAGCTCCGCACCCGCCACCGCAACATCCAGCGCTGACGCCCGCCGCGCGCCGCCGGCCGGGTCCACCCGCCCTGCCGGCCGCCCCGCCTGCCCGCCGCTCGGCCTGCCCGCCGCCCTTCCGGCGGCCGGGTCTGACCGACGGCGGGCGGGCGCGGACCGACGGCGGGCGGGCGCGGACCGACGGCGGGCGGGCGCGGACCGACGGCGGGCGGGCGCGGACCGACGGCGGGCGGGCGGGCGGCATGGAACCGCTTGCTATTGGCGCTACCCTCCGCCACCACCGCACCCGCCCCTCGCCGCCACTACGCACCGTCGCCGACGCTGCCGGCACCCACACGCCCTGCCGCTCCCTTTGCTCTGCACCCGCCACCGCAGCACGGCTCCATACTGGGCCTCCGACGTCCAACCGTGGCGGCACGCGCGCGGGCGGCAATGACGGAGGGTGACTGTTGCGCCCACGGGTGCAGAGCAAAGGGGCCGCACGTCCAGGTGGCATGCACGCGGTCGATGACACCGTGTAATCGGTACACATCGGTGGGGCGGGCGGGCAGCCGCGCGCGGGAGACCGGGCGGGTCGAGGGCCGGAGCCCGCGGGAGGACCAGGCCGAGCCGCCGGGTGAGGCCAGCGGGAAGCGCCGCCCGGGCCGGCGTCAGCGGTAGATCACGTCGTGGGCCGCGGCGATCGTGCGCGCGTACAGGGCGCCCGTGACGGCCCGGTCCCGGGCCAGCGCGGCCCGCGCGGCGTTCGCGCCCGGCGCGCCGTGTACGCCCCCGCCGGGGTGCGCCGAGGAACTGGCGAGGTACAGCCGGTCGACCGGCGTGTCGGCGCGACCCAGGCCGGGGATCGGCCGCAGGAACAACTGCTGGTACGCCGCCGAGGTGCCGCCGCCGATCGCCCCGCCGACCAGGCTCGGGTCGCCCCGCTCCAGGTCGGCCGGGCCGGCGACGTGCCGCCCGACGATCCGGTCGCGGAAGCCCGGGGCGGCGGCCTCCAACACGTCCTCCATCCGGTCGACGTGCGCGGCGACCTCCTCGGCCCGCCAGGTCCGCCGGAACGGCAGGTGGGTGTACGACCAGAGCGACTCGGTGCCGGCCGGCGAGTGGCTCTGGTCCGCCACGGTCATCTGCCCGACCAGCAGGAACGGATGCTCCGGCAGCTCGCCCCGGGCAAGCGCGGCGGCGTACGTGGTCAGGCCGTCCAGATCGGCGCCCACGTGCACGGTGCCGGCCCCGGCCACGGCCGGGTTGGTCCAGGGCACCGGTCCGGACAGCGCCCAGTCGACCTTGAGGGTGGAGCCGTCCCAGCGGAAGTGCGCCAGATCCGCCACCAGCCGGGGCGGCAGCGCCGCCGGGCCGACCAGGTCCAGGTAGAGCGCCGGGGCCGGGACGTCGGCGAGCACCGCCCTGCGGGCCCGCCAGGGGGTGCCGCCGACGGTGCGCACGCCCATGGCCCGGCCCCGCGCGGTCAACACCCGCTCCACCCGCGCGCCGTAGAGGATCCGCCCGCCCCGCCCGGTGAGCCGGGCGACCAGCGCGTCGGTGATCCGCTGCGCCCCGCCGACCGGCACCGGCCAGCCGACCTGCTGGCCGAGCATGGCCAGCAGCCACCCGTACACCCCGGAGCCGGCCTCCTCCGGGGACAGGTCGGTGTGCAGCGCGCAGCCGGCCAGCAGCAGCGGCCCGCCCTCGCCCTCGAACAGCTCCTCGCCGAGCCTGCGGGCCGGGACCAGCAGCCGGCGGGCCAGCCGCAGCGCCCCGCCGACCCGCAGCCGGCGCAGCACGCCGACCCCACCGCGGATCGGCGGGAACGGGCTGGTGACGGCCTCCAGCATCGACTCGGCGACGCGGCACCAGTCGGCGTACGCACGGCGCCAGCGCTCGGCGTCGGCCGGGGCGAACTGCGCCAGCGAGGCGGCGGTGGCGTCGACGTCCCGGTTGAGCACCGCCGCCCGCCCGTCGGGCAGCAGGTGGGCCAGTACGTCGGGCGCGTGGGTCCAGGTCAGGCCGTACCGGTCGAGGCCCAGGGCCGCCAGCACCGGGGAGGCGTACCCGAGGGGGTAGAAGGAGCTGTACAGGTCGCTGAGGTAGCCAGGGGCGGTCACCTCGGCCGAGCGCACCGCCCCGCCCGGCGCGGCGGTGGCCTCCAGCACCAGCACGTCCCAGCCGGCGTCGGCCAGCAGGTTCGCGGCCACCAGCCCGTTGTGCCCCGCCCCGACGACGACGGCGTCCGCGCTCTGCGCGCCGGTCGGGGCGCTGGTCGGGGCGCTGGTCGGGGCGCCGGTCGAGTTCATCCGGTCCGGCTACCCTGCCCGTCCCGCGGCGAAACGCGTTTGCCCGGCGGGCGCCGGGGCATCCACCGCCGCATGTACAACGTTGCGCAGCTCATCGGTGGAGTGTGGGGCGCGGGTGGCCAGGGGGGCGAACTGGTCGTGCACGACCCGGCCGACGACAGCCCGGTCAGCACCGTGCCGGTGGCGACGGCGGACGAGGTCGGCAAGGCGGTGGAGGCGGCGCGGGGCGCGGCGACGGAGTGGGCTGCGACGGACGCCGCGGAGCGGGCGGCGGCGCTGCGCCGGGCCGCGGACGCGGTGGAGGCCGCCGCCGAGGAGCTGGCCGAGGCGGTCACCGCCGAGATGGGCAAGCCCGTCGCGGACGCCCGGGGCGGCGTCGAGGCGGGCATCGGCACCCTGCGGCAGTACGCGGAGCTGGCCCCGGTGCGCGGCGGCCGTACCCTGCTCGGCGGGGGCCACGCCATCGACTTCATGACCCCACAGCCGCGCGGCGTGGTCGCCGCGATCACCCCCTGGAACGACCCGGTGGCGGTCTCCTGCGGGCTGCTCGGCGCGGCCCTGGTCACCGGCAACGTGGTGCTGTACAAGCCGAGCGAGCGGACCCCCGCGACCGGGTGGCTGCTGGCCCGGGCGCTGGACTCCGCGCTGCCCGCCGGGGTGCTGTCGCTGCTCACCGGCGGCGGGGAGGTCGGGGCGGCGCTCGCCGGGAGCGAGGTGGACGTGGTGGCGCACGTCGGTTCGACGGCGACCGGCCGGACGATCGCTGCGGCCACGGCCCGCACCGGGGCGAAGGCGCTGCTGGAGAACGGCGGCAGCGACCCCCTCGTCGTCGACGCCGACGTCGACCCGGTCTGGGCCGCCGAGCAGGCCGCGCTGGGCGCGTTCGCCAACGCCGGGCAGATCTGCGTGGCGGTCGAGCGGATCTACGTGCACCGGGACGTCGCCGAGGACTTCGTGGCGGCGCTCGTCGGGCGGGCCGAGGCGCTGCGGACCGGCCCGGGCCGGGACCCGGAGACACAGCTCGGGCCGCTGGTCGACCGGCGCCACCGCGACCACGTGCACGGGCAGGTGACGGCGGCCGTGGCCGAGGGGGCCCGGGTCCGCACCGGCGGCACGATCCCCGACGGACCGGGCGCGTTCTACCCGGCGACCGTGGTCACCGACTGCCGGCACGAGATGCCCCTCGCCCGGGAGGAGACCTTCGGGCCGGTCGCCCCGGTGGTGGTCGTCGACTCGTTCAGCGAGGCGCTGAAGTGCGCCGCCGACTCCCCGTACGGGCTGGCGGCGACGGTCCTCACCGGCTCGATGAGCCACGCCCAGCGGGCCTGGCGGGAGCTGCCGGTCGGCACCGTGAAGATCAACGCGGTCTTCGGCGGGGCACCCGGCGGAGCCGCCCACCCGCGTCGGGCCAGCGGCCAGGGCCACGGGTACGGGCCGGAGTTGCTCGACGAGTTCACCGCCACGAAGGCCGTCCACATCGAGGCCCCCGGCGGGGGCCACTGGTGACCCCCGCCGGGCGTCGGTCAGTCGCCCCGGGCCCTGCGGGTCTCCCGGTCGTTGGCCTTCTGGATGGCCTTGACCAGCTCGGGCTTGGTCATCCTCGAACGCCCGGGGACGTCGAGCTTGCGGGCCACCCCCATCAGGTGCTCCTTCGGGGCGTTGGCGTCCACGCCCGCCGCCGTCGGGGCGCGCCGGGCCGGACCGCCGCCGGCCGCCTGACGGTCGCTGGGGCCCTTGCGACCCTTGGGCTCCCAGTGGTCGCCCACCTTCTCGAACTCGTGCTTCAACGCGGCGAACGCGGTGCGGTGCGCCCGCTGTCCCTCGCCGTACGTCTGCACCGCCGAGTCGTGCGTCTTCGCCCAGGTACGCTGCGCCTTCGCCGGAGAGCGTCGCAGCGTGCTGGGCAATACCTCGCGCCCAGGCATGTCTCCTCCTTCTCGTCCGACGTCTCTTCGGATTGACCGTTCCCCCAGCCCGTACCGGCAAACCGGCCGGCGCGGCCCGGTACGGGTTTGTCGGTGTCCGCCCCCGGGTACCGGCCCGGCCAGGCACGCCGGGTGAGCGCACGCCGGGTGAGCGCACGCCGGGTGAGCGCACGCCGGGTGAGCGCACGCCGGGTGAGCGCACGCCGGGTGAGCGGGCGACCGGGGCGCCGGGTACCGGCCGGGCGAGGCGAGCGAGCAGGCGGCCGGCGAACGGGCGGCCGGGGTTTCAGGGGGCGGGCATGGCGACGACGGCGGAACCGGGCACCGCGCCCGGCGGGCAGCGGGTACGACTCCCCCGGAGGATCCGCCAGCTGAGCTGGCGCACCTGGCGCGGCGTGCTGGTGCGCAGCGGACGCAACTTCGTCACGGACAACTGCGCGGACTGGGCCGCCGCGCTCACCTACTACGGCGTGCTCGCGCTGTTCCCGTCCGCGATCGTGGTGGTGGCCCTCGTCGGCCTGGTCTCCGACGGCGAGCGGACGGTGGACACGGTCATCGGCCTGGCCCGGGACGTCGGCGCCGGCTCGGTGGTCGGCAACGACGCCTTCGTCGGCGTGGTGCGGGGCGTGGTGGACAAGCAGGGCGGCACGTCGGCGTTGCTCAGCTTCGGCCTGCTCGGCGCGCTGTGGTCGGCCTCCGGGTTCATCGGCGCGTTCACCCGGGCGTCCAACGCCATCTACGGGGTCGTGGAGGGCCGACCGTTCTGGCGGCTGCGACCGCTGCAGATCGGCCTGGCGGCCGTGTCGCTGGTGCTGCTGGCCGTGGTGGCCACCGGGCTGATCGTCAGCGGTCCGGTCACCGACGCGGTGGGCGACCTGCTGCACGCCGGCGGCCTCGCCCGTACGGTGTGGAGCGTCGCGAAGTGGCCGGTGCTGGCCGCGGTGATGATGGTGCTGCTGTCGCTGCTGTTCTGGATCGCCCCGAACGTGCGGCAGCCGCGGTTCCGCTGGCTCACCCCGGGCGGGGCGGTCGCCCTGCTCTCCTGGGCGCTCGTTTCCTTCGGCTTCGGCCTGTACGTGGCCAACTTCGGCTCGTACGACGTGACGTACGGCAGCCTCGGCGCGGTGATCGCGTTCCTGGTCTGGCTCTACCTGTCCAACTCGGCGCTGATGCTCGGCGTGCAGATCAACGCCGAGGTGCAGCGGGGGCGGGCGCTGCAGGCCGGCGACCCCGACCCCACCGAGCCGGTCCTGCCGCCCCGAAGCAAGGCCTCCCCCTGACCCGCCCGCCGGCGGCAGCCGCGCCGTTCCGTTCGAACCAGGGCCTCCCCCTGACCCGCCCGCCGGCGGGCCTACCGCGGTTTACCGGCGGTCCCCCCGGGTAGCGCAGAAGGCATGGAACGTGGCAGCAGCAAGCACGCCCCCAGGGTGGACGAGCAGATGAGCCAGGAGGTCAGCGGCCTCGTGCAGGGGCCGGGGACCGGTGGCTCCCGGGTCGAGGAGTCCCGGGTGCCGGAACCGGCGGGCGAGGACCAGCCGGAGGCCACCACGGCGCCGGCGGGCGAGCTGCGCAGCGGCGCCCCCAAGGGGATGAGCTCCCGGGACGTGGAGGAGCGCAGCCGGTTGGGGCGGTTCATCACGATGACGGCGCTGCCGGGCGACCGGGAGGTGCTGGTCGCGAACGCGCTCGCCAACGCCGCTCCGGACGACCTGGTCACCGCCCTGCGGGGCCTGCCGCCCGACACGGTCTACCAGACGGTGTCCGAGGTGTGGGCCGCGCTCGGGAACAAGAACGAGACGACGCGCTGGTGACCCGGGTCGCCGCCCGACCCGACGAGGCGCCGGCGCAGGAAGGAGGGACCGCCGATGAGCGGTGTCACCGAGCACGTGGACGTGGCCGTCCCGGTCCGGACCGCGTACGACCAGTGGACCCAGTTCGAGGAGTTCCCGCACTTCATGGAGGGGGTGCGGGAGGTCCGGCAGCTGACCGACACGATGACCCACTGGACGGTCGAGATCGCCGGGGTCAAGCGGGAGTTCGACGCCGAGATCACCGAGCAGCTCCCGGACGAGCGGGTCGCCTGGCACTCCACCGGCGGCACGCGGCAGGCGGGGGTGGTGACTTTCCACCGCCTCGACGAGGGCAACACCCGGGTCACCCTCCAGCTGGAGTTCGAGCCGCACGGCGTGGTGGAGCAGACCGGCGACAAGCTGGGCCTGGTCGACCGCCGGGCCAAGGGCGACCTGGAGCGGTTCAAGCAGTTCATCGAGCGCCGCGGTCAGGAGACGGGCGCCTGGCGCGGCACCGTCGCCCGCCCGCAGCCCTGAGATCCCCCCGACCCGAGCCGAAGGTGGCCGCCGGCATCCGGCGGCCACCGCCGTGTCCCGGTCCGGCCCCGGAGCCGGGCGGCCGTTTGCGATCACCCGGCCGGGGTACCGCGAGAGCATGACGGACAACGACAGCCACGTGTGGCGCGACGAGGACGACCTGCCCCTGGAGCAGCTGGACCGGGTGGTCGCCCGGTCGACGCCCGACGGGCAGGCCGACGACGTGACCGGCGGCGACGCGGGCGGGGAGGCGGCGTTCGGGCACGGCCCGGAGGCGGTCGACCGGGGCGCGGCGCCGCCCGGGCGGGAACGCCAGCGGACCGACCCGGACCGGGCGTACCGGCCGTCGACGACGGGCCGCACCGGACCGGACGTCTGAGCCCGCCGCCCGCCCCGCCCGGTCGGCGCGGGCGGGACGGGACGGGAACGCCGGCCGGCCCTCAGGGTCGCGGGCGGGACGCCACGCGGTGCAGGACGACCAGGGCCACGGCGAGCACCAGCAGCGCGGGCCCGAGCGCCTCGACCGAGGTGCGCCCGAGCAGTACGCCGATCCCGGTGGGCACCACCGATCCGCCCAGCCCGGCGGCGGCGGTCTGCACGCCGATGGTCCGGTCCGCGTGCGCGGCGCCCACCCGCTCGGCCGTGTTGAGCGTGAGCAGCGGGAAGACCGGGGCGGCGGCGAAGCCCAGCACCAGCAGCCCGGTCACCGCGACCCAGGCGGGCGCGGGCAGGGCGACCAGCGCCGCACCGGCGGCCATCCCGAGCAGGCTCCCGCGCAGCACCCGCGCCGGGCCGAGCCGCTCGGCCCCGATCCCCTGCACCACCCGCCCCACGAACAGGCTCCCCCAGTACCCGGACACGGCCACCCCGGCCACCCCGGCGGTCAGCCCCCGCCCTTCGGTGAGCAGCAGGAACGCCCACAGTCCGGTGCCGATCTCGATCGCCACGTACACGACGAAGGCAACCGCGCCCAGCCACACCGCCGGCAGGCGCAGGGTGTCGCGGGCCCGGACGGGGGCGACCGCCGCGGCGGGTGCGTCCCCGTCCGGGCCCGCCGGCCCCCGGTTCCGCCAGGCCCGCACGGTCAGGGCGAACGCGGCCGCGAGGGCGAGCTGGACGGCGGCGACCACGCCGTACCCCCAGCGCCAGCCGAGGCCGGTGCCGAGCACCCCCGTCATGATCAGCGGGCCGACGGCCACGCCGAGGCCGAAGAAGGCGTGCATCCAGTTCATGTGCCGCGGGCCGTACACCCCGGCCGCGTACGCGTTGAGTCCGGAATCGATCGCGCCGGAGCCGAAGCCGAGCAGCAGCGCACAGCCGGTCGTGACGGCCACCGCGGGACTGGTGGCGTAGCCGGTGAGGGCGAGGCTGGTCAGCAGGGTGCTGCCGGCGAGCAACGCGCCGACGCCGAGGCGGGCCAGGGTGAACCCGGCCAGCACGCTGGAGGTCAGGTAGCCGGTGGTCCCCGCCATGAGCAGCAGACCCACCGCCTCGGTCGGCACGCCGAAGTCCGCGCGGATGGACGGCCAGCCGACGCCGAGCAGCCCGTCGGGCAGGCCGAGGCTGGCGAACGCGAGGTAGGCGAGCAGAAGCAGGGACGCACGGGGCGAGGAGGCGCGGGGCGGGGAGGGGGCCACGGGGCACCATCCTGCCCCAGTTCCGCAGCAAGGTCAGCCCCGGTGTCCACCTCCCCCGAAACGACAAGAATCGCTGGCCGAACGGTCAGGAGAACGGACAGGTCAGCCAGAATCGCCTGATGGGCTGACGGCGATCAGGGGCCGTCGCGTAAGACTTTCGGGATGCAACAGGGCTCCGGCTTCCTCACCCCTCGTCAGCGCCGCCTCGCCTGGCTCGGCTTCCTACTCGCCGCCGTCCAGGCGCCGATCGCCGCCAAGCTGGTCTCCGACGACTCGTGGCTGTTCAGCCTCTGCGTCGCCCTGATGGTGGCCACCCTGATCATCGCGGACGACACCGCCCGGCGCCGCCCGGCCGGCGCGCGCTCCTCGGACTGACCTCCGGCGGCGGCGCCCCGGATCGGGCTCAGCCCTCCGCGCCCGGGCGCGCCTCGTGACCCGGGCGGCCCGGGGTGCGCCGCCGCTCGTCGGGTCCGTCCTGCCGTCCCATCCGTACCTCCTGTCGGCCGCGCCGCGCGGTTCGCGTGGTTCCCGTCCCGCCTCGCCGCGTTTCCCTTCTGCCCCACGGCGGCCGGGTCAATCCCCTCGGCCGGGACCGAGCGATGGGTGGGCGACCCGCTACCGGCCGACCGGCCGACGCGGCTCCTGGACCGGCCGGATAGCCTCGATCCTCATGCGTGTGCCGTTCAACCGGGTGGCTGCCCCCTCCGTCACGGACCCCGCCGGCGCCGTCCTCGCCGCGCTGGCCGCCTCCCTCGGCACCGCCGGGCTCGCCGCCGCGGCGACCCGCCCCGGGCTGCACGCCGAGATCGACCAGCACGCCGCGGCCGTGCGCGACAGCCTCGCCGGGGACGTCCGGCCGCTGACCCGCGCCGCGCTCGCCGGGTACGCCGAGGGCGTCCGGTCGGCGGCACGGGAGCACGGCTGGCAGCCGCCCGTCGGCCCGACCGACTGGTCCGCGCCGGACTGGCTGCTCACCCGCCTGCTCGCGGTCTGCGCGCTGGCCGAGTCCCTGCCCACCCGCCCCCCGGCGCTGCCGCCCCTCTGAGCCGGCCCCGGAGGGGAGGGCACCGAGCCCGAGCGGGACGCCCGGAGCGCCCGCCCCGACCCGGCCGCACGGCGAGGAGGGCGCCCGCGCCTCGCGGACACCCTCCTCGCCTGGCGCTGCTCAGCCGGCCGGGCGCGGGAACTGCTGGGTTTCCTCGCCCCGGGCCCCGGACATCGACTCGGGCCGCGACATTGCGCGGGTGCGTTCGGCCGCCACCCGGTCGGCCATCTGCCGCTCCACGTCGCCGCGCCCGGCGGCCCGGGCCTCCCGGCGCTCCCGGATCGCGTGGGATTCCTCGGCGGCGCGGTTCAGCCAGTTCTCCCACCGGCTCTGCATCGGCTTCACCAGGCCGCCGCCCACGCCGACGACGAGGATGCCGGCCACCGTGGCGAGCACCGCGATCAGCACCGGGGTGGTCACCGTGGTGGCGATGCCCACCTGGTTCAGGGCAGCGATGATGCCGAGCGCCAGGATGAAGACCGCCGCCAGGTCGGCCAGGACCCGGCCGTAGGACAGCCCGCCCAGCGCGCCGGTGACCAGCTCGCGTACGGCGTTGGCGATGGCGGCGGCGATCACCACGATGACGATCGCGACGAACGCCCGCGGCAGCCAGGCGACCACGCCGCGGATCAGGTCGCCGATCGGATTCGGGCCCCACACCCCGAAGGCGAACTGCAGGGTGAACAGCAGGACGGCGTAGTACGCCAGTCTCGCCAGGATGTCGCTGGCGTCGTATCTGGTGCGTTCCAGCGCGCGCTTGACGCCGCCGCGTTCCACCCACCGGTCGAACCCGACCCGTTCCAGCACCCTGTCCACGATCTTGAGCACCGCTTTGGCGATGAGCCAGCCCACCACGAGGATCACGACGAACGCGACGGCCCTCGGGATGAACAGCAGCACGGACCTCCAGAAGTCGGTCAGGGCGGTCCCGATGTTGACCTGCCCGACCGCGAGGGTTGTCGGCATGGTGTCCCTCCTGATCGCACGAAACTTCGGCGGGCGCATACCCCGCCCGTCGGGCGACACGCGGCCCGATCCGCCCGAATTTCCCGACATCTCCTCCGAAAGGGGCCGTGACCTGCCCCGACATGGCTCGGGGGTGGCCGAACCCGCGGCCGTCGCACGCCGCTCGGCGACGCGATCGGACCGTTCGGCGCAGCGTCCAGCTAGGCTGCGGACATGCCAGGCACCGTCGGGCGAGTCCCCACGCCAACCACGCCCGCCGGGGAGCCCGCCGGCTCCGACGCGGCCGGCGTCGTTCCCGGCCACCGCTGGGCCGGCACGGCGTTCGGCCCGCGGCAGGGGTGGGACCCGGCGGTACGGGTGGTCGTGGACCTGGTCCTCGCCTCCCCGGTCCCGATGGCGTTCGCCTACGGCGACGACCTCCGGCTGCTGTACAACGACGGGTACGCCGCGCTGCTCGGCGACCGGCACCCGGCCGCCATCGGCCAACCGGCGGCCGAGGTTTTCGGCGAGTCCTGGCACGAGCCGGGCGTCGGTGACGTGATCACGCGCGCGTACCGGCACGGGGAGTCGTTCCTGGACCGGGAGGCGGTGCTCGCGCACGACCGGCATCCCCCCGACGCCCGGCAGCAGGCCGCCTTCTCCCGCGGGCACTCCCCGGTCCGGGACGGCGCCGGGCGGATCGTCGGGGTGCTGACCGTCGCCGCCGAGACCAGCCAGGTCACGGAGCAGTTGCAGAGCCTGGGCGAGTTCGCCGCCGCGCTGGCCGGCACCCTCACCCTCGACGACGTCGCCCGCGTCGCCCTGCGCTACGCGCTCGCCTCGTTCGACGCCGACCGGGTCGCCTTCGGGGTGGACGACGGCGCGGGGTGGCGGACGGTCCGGCGGGTACGCGGGGAGCTGCTCGACGAGGCCGACGAGCGGCTGCCCCCGCTGTGGCGGCGACCACCCGCCGACTCCGCCGCCCCGCTGGTCGTGGCCGCGCGGAGCGGCGTGGCCCAGTACGTCGCCGACGGCCAGCCGCTGCACGGCATCGCCGCGGACCGGCACGACCAGAAGGTGCGGTCTCTGGCGGCGCAGCCGCTGCGCACCTCGGCGCTGCGCGGCGCGCTGACCGTCGGCCACCACCGGGCGCACCCGTGGTCGGCCGCCGAGCGGGCCCTGCTGGCGGCCTCGGCGGAGCTGATCGGTCAGGCCGCCGAGCGCGCCCGCCGGTTCGAGACCCAGCACGGCACCGCCCAGCTGCTGCAGCGCAGCATGCTCCCCGCGCGGCTGCCCGACCTGCCCCGGCTGCGCATCGCCGCCCGGTACGACCCCGGCGTCGACGGCAACGCCGCGGGCGGCGACTTCTACGACGCGTTCCTGCTGCCCACCGGGCAGCTCGGCGTCGTGCTCGGCGACGTGGCCGGCCACGACGTGCAGGCCGCCGCCCGGATGGGCCAGGTCCGGGCCGCGCTGCGCGCGCTGGCGCTGACCGACCCCCGCCCGGACGCCGTGCTCGCCGGCCTGGACCGCCTGGTGGACAGCCTCAGCACGGAGACCGGCACGCAGGAGCTGTTCGTGACGGTGGTGTTCGGCGTGATCGACGCGGACCGCGAGTTGCTCGCCCTGGCCAGCGCCGGGCATCCCGCCCCGCTGGTGCGGCGCTGCGCGCCCGACGGCGAGCCGGTGGCCGAGTACGTCGACCTGCCGCCCGGGGCCCCGCTGGGGCTGGGCTGCGCCCCGCGCACCGCCACCGTCCGCTTCGCCCCGGGGGACACGCTGCTGCTGTTCAGCGACGGGGTGGTGGAGCGGCGCTGGCAGGGCCTGGCGGCCGGGCTGACCGGTCTCGCCGCCGCCGTGGCCGGCGCCGCCAGCGGCGATCCGCGGGCGCTCTGCGCGGTGGCCACCGCCGCCGTGGACGGCGCCACCGAGGACGACGTGGCGGTGCTGGCCGTCGAGCACGCGCTGATGCCGAGCCGCTCGGCGAGCATGGAGGTGCCGGCGGAGCCGACCGCGCCGAGCCGGGTACGGCACTGGATGACCGCGCAGCTCACCGACTGGCAGGTGCCCGAGTCGGTGGTCGGCGCCGCCGTGCTGTGCACCAGCGAACTGACCACCAACGCGCTGCTGCACGCCGGCACGGCCGCCCGGGTCGACATCGACCTCAGCCCCGAACGACTGCTGGTGTCCGTGGCCGACTCCGGCACCCGGGGCACGGTGACCCGGGCGCAGACGGACACGTTGAGCAGCCGGGGGCGCGGGCTCGGCCTGATCGAGCAGCTCAGCGACGCGTGGGGCACCGACCCGACCGTACGCGGCTCGACGGTCTGGTTCGAGATCCTCATTCCGCCGCCGTAGGCACGCGTCGGCGCACTGCCGACCGGGTAGGAGGGGACGCATGAGCGCGGAGAAACCCTGCGGCGTCCTCCTCGACGTCGACGGCACCCTCGTCGACACCACCTACCTGCACACGGTGAGCTGGTGGGAGGCGCTGCGCCAGGCCGACCGGCCGGTGCCGATGGCGCTGATCCACCGGTCCATCGGCATGGGCTCGGACAATCTGCTCGATCACCTGCTCGGCCGGGAACGGGACCGGAGCGCGGACGCCCGGCTGCGCGACGCCCACGACAGCCTGTACGCCGAGTACTGGCAGCGGCTGACCCCGCTGCCCCGCGCCGCCGACCTGCTGCGGGCCCTGGCCGCCCGGGGCCTGCGGGTCGTGCTGGCCACCTCCGCCGCCGAGCACGAGGTCGGCGCGCTGCGCCGGGCGCTCGCCGCCGACGACGTGATCGACGAGGTGACCTCCTCGGCGGACGCCGACCGCAGCAAGCCCGCGCCGGACATCCTGGTCGCGGCGCTGGAGCAGTCCGGCCTGGAGGCATCCCGGGTGGTCTTCGTGGGCGACTCGGTCTGGGACGTCGCCGCGGCCGGCAAGCTGAACATCCCCTGCGTCGGCCTGACCTGCGGCGGCACCAGCCGGGGCGAGCTGGCCGGGGCCGGCGCGGTGGCCGTCTACGACGACCCGGCCGCGCTGCTGGACGCGCTGGAGGACTCCCCGATCGCCGCGCTGACCTGACCGTACGGCGGTCCGGGGATCGATTCCGGACACCGGCGCATACCGCGACGGCGGACGGGGCAAGGTCCGTCACCACCTGCCCGCGCGTCGCGGGCGCGGCCGGGAGGTGGTGTCGTGGAGCCGGTAGACGTCGCGTTCGCGGTGGTGGGCCTGGGCGCCCTGCTCGCCGGGATCCTGCCCCGGCTGCTGGAACGCCGGCCGTTGTCCATGCCGATCGCCTTCCTCGGCCTGGGCATGGTGGTCTTCCTGCTCCCCACCGGGCTGCCCAGGCCCGACCCGCTCGCCCACCCGGCGGTCGCCACGCACCTCACCGAGATCGGCGTGATCGTCGCGCTCATGGGCGCGGGCCTGAAGATCGACCGGCCGTTGAGCCGGGCACGGTGGTCGTCCGCCTGGCGCCTGCTGGCGGTGGCGATGCCGCTGTGCATCGCGGCGGTGGCGCTGCTCGGCTGGTGGTGGGCCGGGCTCGTGCCGGCCGCCGCGCTGCTGCTCGGCGCGGCGCTCGCCCCGACCGACCCGGTGCTCGCCTCGGACGTGCAGGTCGGCGAGCCGACCGACGTGGAGGACTCCGAGGACGAGGTGCGCTTCGCGCTGACCTCGGAGGCCGGCCTCAACGACGGGCTGGCGTTCCCCTTCGTGTACGCGGCCGTCGCGCTCGCCGCCGCCGGCCCCGCCCCGGCCGACTGGCTGGGCCGGTGGCTGGCCGTCGACGTGCTGTACAAGCTGGCCGTCGGCGTCGGCGGTGGGCTGCTGGTCGGCTGGCTGCTCGGCAAGCTGTTCTTCCGCGCACCGAGCAACCTGCGGCTGGCCCGGCACGCCGAGGGCTTCCTGGCCCTGGCCGCCACGTTCCTGGCGTACGGGCTGGTGGAGGTCGTCGGCGGGTACGGCTTCCTGGCCGTGTTCGTCGCGGCGCGGGCGATCCGGGCCGCGGAGCGTACCCACGAGTTCCACACCGTGCTGCACGACTTCGCCGAGCAGACGGAGCGGCTGCTCACCGTCCTGTTGCTGCTGCTCTTCGGCGGAGCGGTGGTCGGCGGCCTGCTGGCCCCGCTGACCTGGCCGGCGGCGCTGGTCGGGTTGGCCCTGCTCCTGGTGGTCCGGCCGCTGACCGGCTGGCTGTCGCTGCGGGGCGCGCCGGGCCGGCCGGCGGAGCACTGGGTGATCGCGCTGTTCGGCATCCGCGGCGTCGGCTCGTTTTTCTACGTGGCGTACGCGACGACCGAGCTGGACTTCCCGCAGGCCGACCTGGTCTGGGCCACCGTCGGGCTGGTGGTGCTCGTCTCGGTGGTGGTGCACGGGGTGGCCGCCACCCCGGTCATGCAGCTCCTGGACCACAGGGCCACCCGCACCCCCACCCACCCCTCCTCCCCGACCCATCCCTCCTCCCCCACCCCCACCCCCGCCTGACCTCCGCGATCTTGCGGTTTCGGCCCCGACGAACGGGGCAAATGCCGCGAACCAGGGGCCACAAGTGCAAGATCGCCGGGGGCGAGGGGCGGGGGCACGGGCACGCCCGCCCGCACCAGCTCGGCCGCGCATGCCACGCCGGCGATCCCCGCCCCGACCACCACGACCCGCGCCCGTTCGGCAACCACCGGGCGATGGTATGCGCGCCGGATGGATGCGCCGCCGAGCGGGGCGCGTGTCGGCCGCCCCACCTGGTATGCGCGCCGGACGGATGCACGCCGAACGGGGCGCGTGTCGGCCGCCCCACCTGGTATGCGCGCCGGACGGATGCACGCCGAACGGGGCGCGTGTCGGCCGCCCACCGAACGCCGGCCCCTGTGGAGCTGCCCCGCCTGTGCGCCCAGGACGCCGTGCCCCGTCTGTGCGGGCAGCTCCACAGGCAGCGGACCAGGCAGACCGCGCCGCGGACCAGGCAGCCCGCGCCGCGGACCAGGCAGCCCGCGCCGCGGACCAGGCAGCCCGCGCCGCGGACCAGGCAGCCCGCGCCGCGGACCAGGCAGCCCGCGCCAGCCGCGCTCAGCGGCGCGGTGGCAGGCGGTGCAGCTCGACCCGGCCGAGCCGCCCCGCCACCACCTCCGCCGTCAGGTAGGTGGCGTACGGCTGCCGGCGCCGGTCCGTCGGCGAGCCGGGGTTGAGCAGGCGCAGCCCGCCCGGGGCGACGCTGTCCCAGGGGATGTGCGAGTGGCCGAAGACAAGCAGGTCGCAGTCCCCGTACGCGGCGGCGCAGCGCTCCTCCCGGCGGGCGCTCGGGCCGGTCTCGTGCACCACCGCCACCCGGAGGCCGGCGAGGTCGACCCGGGCCACCTCGGGCAGCCGCGCCCGCAGCTCCGGCCCGTCGTTGTTGCCGTACACGCCGACGAGCCGGCGCGCCCGGCGCTGCAGCGCGTCCAGCAGCGCGACGTCGACCCAGTCTCCGGCGTGCAGCACCACGTCGGCGGCGTCGATCGCCGCCCAGAGCTGTTCGGGCAGGTCCCGGGCCCGCTTCGGGACATGGGTGTCGGCGGTGACCACCAGGCGCACGCCCACCATTGTCGCCCGAGCCGGGTGGGCGCGCGCCGCGTCACGCGCCCTGGCCCTGGTTCTGCATGAGGCCGCCGTCCATGAAGTACGTCGACCCCGTGACGTAGTCGGCGTCGTCGCTGGCCAGGAAGACCGCCAGCCTGCCGATCTCCTCGGGCTGGGCGGCCCGCTTCCATGGGATGCTCTGCACCTGTTCCTCCAGGTACTTCGGGTTGTCGATCGCCTCCTGGTTGAACGGCGTCAGCACCATACCGGGGCCGATGTTGTTGACGTTGAGATGCATCGGCGCCACCTCCAGGGCGAGGCTCTTGGCGAACTCCAGCAGCGCCCCCTTGCTGGCGTCGTAGTCGGCGCCGCCGGCCCGGGCCACCTCCTGGTGGATGGACGTGATGTTGATGATCTTCCCCCGACCACCCTGGTCCCTGCGGTGCCGCACGAAGCGGCGGGAACAGAAGAAGGCGCCGTACACGTTGGTCCGGATCGCCCGGTCCCAGGTCTCGGTGTCCAGGTCGGCGACGGGGATGCCGGAGGCGTCCACGCCGGCGTCGTTCATCAGCACGTCGAGGGTGCCGAACTCCGCCAGGGCCTCGTCGAACATAGCCTCGACCTGCCGCTCGTCGCTGATGTCGCCCTGCACCACCACGGCCCGCCGGCCCGCCTCGGCCACCTTGTCCCGGGTGTGGTTGGCGCCGGCGTGATCGTGCAGGTAGTGCACCACCACGTCGGCGCCCTCGCGGGCGAACTCGATCGCGGTCGCCTGGCCGATGCCCGAGTCCGAGCCGGTGATCAGGGCGGTCTTTCCCGCGAGCCGTCCGGTCATCGCTGCTCTCCCTCCGTACGTCCCGTACCGACGGGCACGGGCCGGCGCGGACGGTCCGCGCCCTGGCGTCGCCGCTCCGCCGCGTCGGTCAGCAGCCCCGCGGCGTTGATCAGTCCGATGTGCGAGAACGCCTGCGGGAAGTTGCCCAGCTGCTCCCCGCTGACCTGGTCGATCTGCTCGGCGTACAGCCCGAGGTCGTTGACCCGCGCCGTGAGCCGCCCGAACAGGGCGTCGGCGCGCTCCAGCTCGCCGGCCAGCGCCAGGCAGCCGACCAGCCAGAACGAGCAAATGACGAAGCCGGCCGGGTCGGTGTCCCAGCGGCGCAGCAGGCCGTCGCGGGACAGCGCGGCCTCGACCATGTCCATCGTCGAGCGCATCCGCGGGTCGTCGGCCGGCAGGAAACCCACCAGCGGCATGATCAGGACGGAGGCGTCCAGCTCGTCGGAGTCGAAGGCCCCGGTGTACGCGCCGAGCCGATCGTTCCAGCCCCGGCTCAGCACCGCCTCGCGTACGGCGTCGCGCGCCGCCGCCCAGCGGGCCACGTCCGCCGGGTCGCCGATGCGGGGGCCGAAGCGCACCGCCCGGTCCAGCGCCGTCCAGCACTGCACCTTCGACGACACGTAGTGCCGCTCGGCGTCCCGCGCCTCCCACATGCCGGCGTCGGGCCGGCGCCAGTCGGTGACCGCCTGGTCGGCCAGGTCGCGCAGCAGTTGGCGCACCTCCGGGGCCATCGGGTCGAGGTAGTGGCGCATCAGCCAGGCCGCGTCGAGGATCTCGCCGAGCACGTCGGTCTGCCGCTGCCGCCAGGCGTCGTTGCCCACGTAGACCGGCCGGCTGTCGGCGTACCCGGAGAGGTGGTCGAGGGGGTGCTCGGTGAGGTCCCGCTCCCCCTGGACGCCGTACATGATCGGCACCGGCTCGTCACCGATCCGGCCCATCGCCCGGGCCACCCAGGCGAACTGCCGGTTGGCCTCGTCCGGACAGGCCGCCCGCCAGAGCGCCTGGAGGGTGAGGCTGAAGTCGCGGACCCAGACGAAGCGGTAGTCGTAGTTACGGTCCCCGCCCAACTCCTCGGGCAGTGACGTGGTCGCCGCCGCGACGATCGCGCCCGTGGGCTGGTACGTCATGCCCTGCACCACCAGCGCGCTGCGCCGCACCTGCTCCGGGTACCGGCCGTGGTAGGGGTGCAGCCCCGCCCACGACCGCCAGCACTCGGCCGTCTCGGCGACCGCCCGCGCCGCGTCGGGAACCTGCGGCGGGCCGGAGTCGTACGTCGGGGCGTACCCGAGGGTGAAGCCGTACGACTCGCCGGCCCGGACGGTGAACCCGGCGGTCGCCTCCGCCTGTCCGCCCTCCACCGCAACGGGCACGTCGCCGCGCAGCCGCAACCGCTCCGCCCCGGCCGTGGCGTCGACCCCGCCGTCGTCCGCCATCAGGTAGGGGGTGACCCGGCCGTACTCGAAGCGCGGTCGGTACCGCAGCCGCACCGGCACCGCGCCGGACAGGCCCTCCACCAGCCGCGCCAGCACCCGGGGCGAGCGCAGCCCGATGTCGTGCCCGCGCGCGCCCGGCTCCAGCGCCAGCGCGTCCGTCACCGCCACCGACCCCGTCCGGGTCGTGAACACGGTACGCAGCACCAACGTGTCGTCCAGGTACGCCCGCTCGGCGCCGAAGTCGTCCTCGGGCCGGATGGACCAGTGCCCGGCGTCGTCGTCGAGCAGCCGCCCGAACACAGCCGGCGAGTCGAACCGGGCCGGACACCACCAGTTGACCGAGCCGGCGCGGTCCACCAGGGCCGCGCTGCGGCCGTCGGCCAGGAAGCCGTGCTCGGCGATCCGTCCGCTGTCCACGGCGGTGCCTACCCGTCAGCCCGCCGATCAGGCGCGATGGCGGCGACATGGCGGCGTTAGCGTGCGCCGGTGCGCGCTATGTCGGCGACATGGCGGTGTCCACGGATGTCCGGACGCCCGGTCCGCGCGGTGGCGGTATCCGGGCGAGGTGTTAACGCCCCGGCGGGGGCGGGAACCCGGGCGGCTGACGAAGGAGGAAGCTCATGGACAGACCCTCGAGCCAGACCGCCGCCTGGCGTCCCGGGATGCCGGGCCGCGACAACCTCCCGTCCGGTCCGGGGGGCCAGCCGGCGCCGCCCAGCGCCGACGGCCACGGGCCGGAGACCGGGGCGCCCACGGTGACGATCGGGTCGTACCCGGACTACCCGTCCGCCCAGCGCGTGGTGGACTACCTGGCCGACAACCGGTTCCCGGTGGAGCGCAGCAGCATCGTCGGGACGAACCTCACCCTGGTCGAGACGGTGCTCGGCCGGATGACCACGGGCCGGGCCGCCCTGATCGGCGCGGGCACCGGGGCCTGGTTCGGCCTGTTCATCGGGCTGCTGTTCGGCGTCTTCACCGGCGGGAACTGGGTCGCCGTGATCCTGGTGGGCCTGGTGGTCGGCGCGATCTGGGGCGCCGTGTTCGGCGCGGTGGCCCACGCTATCACCGGCGGGCAGCGGGACTTCACCTCGGCCAGCGCCCTGCGTGCCGGCCAGTACGCGGTCATCGTCGACGCGGACCTGGCCGACCAGGCCCGGCAGTTGCTGGGCCGGATGCACCTGACGCCGACCGGCGCCACGGCCCGCTGACCCCGCCGCGCCGCACGGGGTCAGCCGTCGTGGCGAGGCGGGCGTGCAGGTGTTCGTCGTACCGGATGCCGTCGCCGTAGCGGTACGACTCGCGCAGCGTGCCCTCGGCGGCGTAGCCGGGTCCAGTAGCAATGCCACGTAGCCTAATTTGATCATGGGGTTGGGCTGGGTCTTTGTGGATGGTCGGCGTGGTGGCGTGACCGGCGGGTCGGGTGCTGGTGTGCTTGCCGGTCATGTCCGAGACGGTGGCGGTGATGGCGGATCAGGTGTCGTTGGGGGTGCTGGTGTCCGCGGTGCCGCGGGATGCGGTGGACGCGGCGGTGGCCCGTTTTGGGGT
>NZ_JBICUP010000018.1:0-127087 GCF_043198215.1 Micromonospora sp. NPDC048830 | reverse complement strand
GAATAGAAGCGTCAGAACTCCTATCCTTCCAGCTCAGAGGGCACTTTCTATCTCCGGGGTACCACCGCCCCGACACTCATCGGTGGATAGAGGCTGAGACCCGACAATGCCCAGGTGCCCTGGTGCCACTTGTCCCTGGTGCCCACGAAGTGTCAGGTGGGACTTGACATGTCTCGGTGCCAGGCCATCTCTACCGACTACCTGCGCAGCTGTCGGGATGCCGATCGTGGTGGCGTTCTCCGAGGAGGCATTGCAGCCCCGTAGATGGCACACTAAGTGCCACTCCTAGCACGCCCCCACCTGGGAGATCGCCTGTGAAGCTCGCGGATAGCCGAGACATCGCGCGCTGCCTAGACCTTGCCTGGGAACAAGTCGGCACATCCGACAGTGATCTCGACCTGCCTGATGTCATCAACTTTGCCGACACAGACTTTCGGTGGGAAGCGTATCGGCAGACCTTACTCGGCAAAATCCTCGCAGGCGATTACAAGCCGGCAAGCGTAGACATCGTAGATCTTCCCAAAAACATCTTAACCGTCCGACCGCTCTCACGCTTAAGCCTAGATCGTCGCCTTGCCTACGAAGCAGCGGTGCTGGCTGCCGCTCCGCAAATTGATAAGATCATCCCTGCTTCCGTCTACAGTTCCAGGTGGTGGAAGCGTCAGCAGCGCCTGCTTGGTCCGGTTGGATCCTGGCTTAGGATGCAGCGTGAAGCCCGGTCGCTCCACAAGAGAGAGCCGTCTCTACTTTTGGCGCGAACCGACGTTACAGCTTTCTACGAGTACGTAGACAACGACATCCTCACCTCAGACTTGGAGTCGATATCGATCCCTGGTTGGAGTGTGGAGCTGATTAGCAACTTCCTAGACGCATTTAATCACTTAGGTAACGCCTGGGGAATTCCTCAAGGTTTCGACACGTCGGGCCTTTTAGCAAATCTTTATCTTCTTCCAGTCGATTCCGAAATATCGCGGAACCGACTCAAGCATTTCAGATATTCCGACGATATTTACATCTTCGGAAATAGTTGGGTGGAGCTGCGACAAGCGATTATCGACATAACCGGAACCTTGCGGAATCGCCATCTCACTTTATCGTCCTCGAAAACTCGAATAATCCCGAGCAACCTGATCGTCAAAGAGTTCGAGGAAGCCGAGAAAGACGCAATCAACTACGGCATCACCGTAGACAGCCCGAAGACGCGCGCCGAACTCTGGGATTTCTTTGACAGGACGGTAGCGGAAGAGAGGATCGACCCTCGTGACCTGAAGTTCGCGCTAAGCCAGCTGTCCCGCGTTCATGACGACTACGCCGTGTTCTGGCTGACTTCGAATCTCGGGGAGATCCCACACGTTTCTCGAGAAGCCTTATACTATCTGGCGCAGTTTCACCGCGAAGAGCCCAAGCTCGGCCAATCTGTTGTCGAACTCTTATCCAATAGTAAGTTATTTCTATACCCCTTTGCCCAGCAACACTTGCTGATTTACTTGATTAGGCAAGGTGTGCGGCTTCCAGAGGCCCGGGAAGTGGCATGGCGATTGCTCTTGGATCGAAATAAGGAAAGTTTTGTCCGAGAGTTCGCAGCACGCTACTTGGGGCTTTTCGGTGTCGCAGGTGATGGAGCCAGACTGAAGCAGGAGTTTCAACAGGAAACCCACACCCGGGTCCGTCGAGCTTTGCTTGTTGCGATACATGAGGCGAATGTCTCGTCGCGACAATGGCTACGATCAGTAGCCAACGCCATACCCGAGCTCGGCGACACCGCCGCCTACCTCAAGACTGAACCAGCCGAAATTCCGCTACCGATTACTAGGAAGAGCTATGCCTGGAGCTAGTGTTGAAGCCGAACTGGTTAAAGAATTAGATAGGCTGTATGAGGACTGCAGCTACTCTTCCCAGACGTATTTCGAAGCAGCCAAGTCAGCCGAGTTTTGGGGGCGTACCCTCGTCTTTGGGCCAGCCGCTGCGGCAGCCTTGGCGTCACTGCTCGTCGCCCTCGGCCTTTCGAAGCAGTGGGGCGCCGTAGGTGCAATTTCGGCGGCAATTGCCGCAACAGCATCCTTCCTCGGCTCAGATCGTCGCGCTACGGCTCTTCGGGATACAGCGCGTCGCTTCACCACACTTCGGCATCTCATACGACTTGAACGCACTCTCGCCATAAGCAAGACATCAGAAGAATTGCAGAGCAGCGTCCGAGCCTTGCTCGATCAATATTCATCAATTGCTGCCGCGAACGAGCTCGCATCAAACCGATTTTTTCGCAAAGCCCAGGATAGAATCCGCGCCGGAGTACTTGATTATGAATCCGATGGTAGGTAGTTCGATCCTGGAATTTGCCCCGTTGTCTTGACGGTCCTACTGCCGTAGTCTGCGATGATGGCAGAATTTGCGCAGCAGGCTGAGCGCCTAGCGGAGCAGCACTTGGCATCCTCCCTCCCTCGCCGGTGGCGACACGTTCAAGCTGTAGCTGCGAAGGCTGCGCGAATCAAGGCGATAGCGCGGCTCGGCGATAGGGATATTTTAGTGTCTGCCGCATGGCTGCACGACATCGGTTATGCTCCTAATATCGCGGATACTGGTTTCCATGCGCTGGATGGGGCTCGTTGGCTAGTTCGGCAAGGAGTCGCTACAAGAATTGCTAGCCTGGTCGCGCATCACTCCTGCGCGAGTTACGAAGCCGAGGAACGCGGGCTCGGTAAGGACTTGGCCGCTGAATTTCCTCTAGAAATTTCAGCAACCTCGGACGCCTTATGGTTCGCGGATATGACCACCGGGCCGGATGGGCAAGACCTTTCCGTAGAAGAAAGGTTGGAAGAAATCCGTCGACGCTACGGGCCTGAGGATCTGGTTACACGATTCTGGCAAAACGCGCAACCTGTGCTGCTTGAGAGCGTGAGGCGCACGCAAGGCCGGTTGGCTTCTCAGCCAATGTAGGGCTCCCTCCGCTGATGGAATCCGTGGTTAATCCGAAGCCGCATCGAAGGATGAACCGGCAGAACGGCAAGCCCGTCCTCAGCGACCCACCGCACAGCCGATGATTCATCACTGATTGTCGGCTCACCGCCTAGGTACGTACCGCGGAAGCAGATGGAAAACTGCTGCCGTACCTCGCCGTCGCTGTACTCCACGACGTGGTTCGGGTTGGTGTAGATACCGACTAGTCCGGTTACCTCGACCTCGACACCAGTCTCTTCCCGCGTCTCTCGGACGGCCGTTTCGGCGATGTACTCGCCGAAATTCTGGGCGCCGCCGGGTAGCGCCCACAGCCCGTTGTCGGTCCGCTGGATGAGGAGCACCCGGCCCTGCTCGTCCTGAACGAAGACGGTCACCGCTACGACGATGCTGTTCGGCTTCGGGGCGTTCGGGTTGTTGAAGTGCTCGATCCGGGCCATGGTTCTAACCTCTCACCGCCAGCGGCTCAGTGCTCAGGCCAGACGGCCCGCTTCACACCGAGCACGCGGTTGAAGCTGGCAACGTAGCTGTCGAACAGTTCCCCACCGCCCAGCCGCCGTAGGTGCATCACCGGAGCGTAGGCGGCCGGCGTGCCGTAGAGGTGCGTGTTGACCAGCATCTCGTCATCGAAGCGGTAGATGGAGTTGTAGAGGATCGTGTCGTGGTAGTAGATCCCGACGTTCTCCAGGCCCCGCAGGTCCTTGTAGAAGGCCAGCGCGTTCAGGATCTTGCTCGACATGGCCGGGCCGATGCCCTCGGCGTCTCCGCGCTGGGCGATGTGCTCGCCCTCCGGGTCACCGAATAGTAACTCCACCTGTGCCCCGGCCAGCGCCTTCTCGCGCAGCGTCGGGACCCATCGATGGTTGAACTCGGGCAGGAACAACCCGCCGTAGACCAGGACGCCGACCTGCCGGGTGGTCTTCTCCAGGAGCCGCTGCCAGAGGTCGGTCGGGACGGCCCCGCGGCGCGGGTAGATGTGGACGAGTTCGGACTGGCTGACCTGCACGGCCCGCTGCGTCGGTAGAGCGTCCGGCCAGAGGTACGACTCGCTTTCACCCAGCAGTTCGGCAATGGAGTGGCGGTAACGCGGGTACGGGTTCCGACTCTGGGTGACCCACCGCTCGACGGTCTTCGGATCGACGCCGAGCTTGTCCGCGAGCGCGGCCGACGTGAGGCCCTTCTTGAGCATTCCGTCGCGTAGGCGGTCGTTCGGCATCGCGGCTCCTGCTCGCTGGGCGGCCGGGGGACGACTTGTAGGGACGACTAACCCTATCGAGGACGTCCCTACTCGTCCATAACTAGCGGTGAACTCGTCACCACTGATGGACGCACTCTGATTGCACAAGAGCCGCCGTCCAGATGACGTACTCGGCCCACCGATACGGGCTCACCGCACGAGATGAAGAGGTCAGTCATTGGACGTCTGCTGCTGGACATCTCGCACGGAGGCAACCGTGATGCTGTCCATCCGAGCGCTCATCCGACGGCTGACCGGCCGTCCCGACCCGGTCCCACCCGGTACCGGCCAGCGTCACCAGGCCGCCGAGCAGGCAGCCGCCCAGCGGCGGCTGCTCGACCAGGCGCAGCGGCTGCGGGACAGCCATTGGCACTGCGAGCCGACGCAGATCGTGCCGACCGTGCGGATGACCCTGGGCCAGCTCACCTGCTACGGGACGAGAGCCGAGCGGTGAGCGGAGTCGAGGCCGGCTGTCGTGGCACGTCGAACCCAGGCAGACAGCGCGTCTCGTACGACGCGTACGTCCTGGCAGCCGCCCTCACCCTCGCCAGGCGACACCGGCCGGTGTGGTGCTGGCGGAAGTGGCGCCGTATCTGCCGCTGCGGTGCCGACCTGCCCTGCCGTGCCCGCCACCGGATCCCGATCAACCGGGGTCACTGGCCGGACGGGGAGACCGAGTGAACGACGAGCAGGAGCAGGCGATCCTCGCCGTACACATCCGAGGACTGGACGGTATGTGCACGGGCTGCCGGGCGTGGTGGGCACGGCTTACGCCGTACCCGTGCTGGCAGGTGGAGTGGGCGACCAGCCGGCAGGCCCGGACGATCATGGCGCGCTACCTGAGGGTTGAAGCGTGACCGCCCACGGGCCGGTGCTGCCGATCTGGAGCTGCGGCGGCTGCGGCGCGCCCTGGCCCTGCCGGACCCGCCGTCAGGAGTTGCGGGCGGAGTTCACCGACGCGCCGATGTCGTTGGCGTTGTACATGGGGGCGCAGTTCGCGCGGGCCGCAGAGGATCTGACCTGGGCGCCCGCCGGCACCCTGCACCGCCGCTTCCTGGGCTGGCTGCGGTGAGCATCCTGCGGCGCGGCGACGAGAAGTTCCACTACAGCGACGGCTCGCACCGGTGGATCCGATCCGGCGCGCCGACCGCGTCAGGTCGTGAACAGCAGCCATGTGTCCGGAGGAATCTCGGGCTTGCCGGGGACGGCACGCCGTTCCTCCTGGTGCCCCGCCGGGCAGACCTCGGCGGCGAGCCGACGCCAGAAGCGGGCGGCGCCAGGATTTTCCTCCTGGAAGGCCACTTCCCACTGTCCCTTGTGTCTGGCGAAGAGTTGCCGGGCGGCGTGACTTCCGACGCCCGAGCGGCGCGCGGCCCGTACGACAAAGAACTCGGAGATGTGCAGCGGCCCGGCCCGCAGGCCGGACACGAATGCGAAGCCCACCGGGCTTGTGTCCTGGTAGAAGATGTAGCCACGGGTGTCGGGGTCGTCGAGGTACGCGGGCAGGCGGCCCGCGGTGAAAAGGCCCACGTCGTTCGGCAGCATGCCGCGAAACTCCGACAGGTCGTGCCGGTACAGCTGCCACAGCCGCTCGACGAGGGGCAGGTCGTGGGACAGGATCGACCGAAGAGTGACAGCGCTCAGCACGTCGCCATCATGCCGGATCGGCAGCAACGCCGAGATCTTTCCCGGGCTGGACCCGCGCGCACACTCCCGGTGGGTCAGGCCGGCGAACAAGTGCCGGACGGCGCTGTGAGCTGCGGCACCTCTTCGCCGGTGGGGAATCAGCGGGCCTGGTCGGGGTTGGAGCCAGGTGTGACTGCTGAACACCTCCGCGCCCGGCTACCCCACGACCGGACGGAGACGTCCCGATGACCGTCACCCAGGATCTCGAAACGCCCCCGGCCCCGACGACGCCGGGCGACCTGATGAGCCGCCGGCAGCGCCTGCGGCTCGTCCTCGTGCTCGGCTCGCTGATCGCGGTGGGTCCGCTGACCATCGACATGTACCTGCCCGCGCTCCCCACGATCGTCACCGACTTCCGGACCACGTCGGCGGCGGTCCAGTTGACCCTCACCGGCACGCTGGCGGGACTCGCCGTCGGCCAGCTGCTGATCGGCCCGCTGTCCGACGCCGTCGGGCGGCGGGTGCCACTGATCGCCGGCATCGCGCTGCACGTCGTGGCGTCGGTGCTCTGCATCCTCGCGCCGAACGTCGCCGTCCTCGGTGGGCTGCGGGTGGTGCAGGGGCTCGGCGTGGCGGCCGCCTCGGTCGTCGCGATGGCCGTCGTCCGCGACCTGTTCGACGGCGCGGCCTTCGCCAAGCTGCTCTCCCGGCTGCTGCTCGTCATGGGCGCGGCGCCGATCCTCGCTCCCACCCTCGGCGGCGGGCTGCTGCGCTGGACGGACTGGCGGGGGGTGTTCGTCGCCCTGGCCGCGTTCGGCGTGCTGCTCGTCGTGGTCGCCGCGTTCGGCCTTCCCGAGACGCTGCCGCCGGCCCGCCGCCGGCGCGGCGGCGTGGTCGCCACCGCGACCGTGTACGGCTCGTTGCTGCGCGACCGGACGTTCGTGGGCCTGGTCCTGGTGGCCGGGCTGGCGATGGCGGCACTGTTCGCGTACGTGGCGGGGTCGTCGTTCGTCCTGCAGGATCAGTACGGGCTGGACGAGCAGGAGTTCGGGCTGGCGTTCGGCGCGGGCGCGGTCGGGCTGATCACCGCGACGCAGTTCAACGTACGGCTGTTGCGCCGGCACTCGCCGCAGCGCATCCTCGTGGCCGCCCTCGCCGTGGGGACCGCGGCCGGGTTGGCGCTGCTCGCCTTCGCCGCGACCGGGTTCGGCGGGCTGCCGGGCCTGCTGGTGGCGCTGTGGGTGGTGCTCGCGGCGGCGGGTCTGGCGCTGCCGAACGCGCCGGCCCTGGCGCTGTCCCGGCACGGCGAGGCGGCCGGTACGGCCTCCGCCCTGCTCGGCGCGGTGCAGTTCGGCGTCGGCGCGCTCGCCGCGCCGCTGGTGGGCGTGCTGGGCACCGGCGCGGTGGCCATGTCCCTGGTGGTCGCCGGCGGGATGGTGGCCTCGACCGTGGTCCTGCTCGTCGTCGTGCGACCGGCCCGGCTCGCCGACCTCGACGCGGACCCGGTGGCCGTGGCGGTGCACTGAGGGGCCGGTAGGACGCCGCGGGGCCGGCCGGCATGCCCGGTCGGCCCCGCGTACGCGCTTCCTGCCCCTACGGCTTCCAGGAGCCGGCGGTCTCCAGCTTGTGCCGGTACTCCAGCACGCCGTTCTTGTCGGCCACGTCGAACGTCACCACGCCGGTGCGCTTGCTGCCCTCCCGCAGGTTGACCCCGGAGTCGAGCAGATCGCCGCAGCCGGCGAGGGCGCCCGCGATCCCGTTCGCGGTGGTGCCGTCCGCGGCCACCCACTGGAAGTAGAACGGGTTGATCGACATGTTGCCCTTCGTCACCGTGGCGGTGACCTCGGCGGTGAGGTAGAGCCCCTTGTCCGGCTCGGGCGAGTACGACTTGCAGCCCTTGGTCGTGGTGCGGAACCGCGTCACCGTGATCTCCAGGGTGCCGTCGTCGTCGGTGATGACGAGCGTGTCGCCCGCGTCCATGTTGAACGTCTCACCGGTGGCCGGGGAGGACGACGAGGACTTCGGGGTGGGCCGGCCGCTGGGCGCGGTGGTCACGCCGGGCAGGGTGATGTCCCGCTTGGCCTCCTCCGCCGCGTCGCCGGCCCCCTTGACCAGCGCCACGACGCCGCCGATGCAGCAGAGCAGCGCGAGCACGGCCGCGACGACGGCGATGATGATGATCGGCTTCTTGTTGCTCTTCGGCGGCTGCGCCGGGCCCGGCGGGAAGCCCGGGCCCGCGGGGGCGGCGCCCGGCGGGTACGGCGCGCCCGGCACCGGCGGGTACGACGGGTCCGGGGCGGGCGGCGGGTACGCGGACTCCGGCGCGGGCGGCGGGAAGCCGCCCCCCTGCTGCGGCGGATACGGCGACCCGGAGACCGGCGGCTGGTACGGCGATCCGGAGACCGGCGGCTGGTACGGCGACCCGGAGACCGGCGGCTGCGGCACGGTCGGCGGAGGCGGCGGGTAGCCGCCCTGCTCGGCCGGGTACTGCGGCATCGGTGCCGTGGGCGGCTCATGGTTCGGCTGGTAGGGGTCCTGCGGCCCGTAAGGGGGCTGGGGGTGGCTCACCGTACTCCTCGGCACCTCATGGCGATCTGAAACGCACTGCTCATGGCGATCTCGAACGCACTGACGTTAGCCGCCCGCGGCAAGTCGCGCGGCACCGCACCATCTCAGCGGGGTAACAGGACGGCGGCGGTGCGGACCAGGTCGGCCTCCACCGTGAAGCGGCCGATGACCGTCGCGGGCGGGTCCGGCACCGGGGCGGCGGCCAGCCGGGCGGGGGCGATCCGCGCGGTGAACAGGCCGGAGTCGGGGTCGAGCGTGACCCGGGCGTCGTGGAAGTCGAGCCAGGTGCCGACGACCGGGTGCCAGACCTTGTAGATGGTCTCCTTCGCGCTGAACAGCACCACCGGCCAGGGGACGCCGTCCGGCAGCCGCGCGACGTCGTCCCACTCGTCGGGCAGGCCGATCAGCCGGCGTACTCCGGCGTTGAGCTCCCGGTGCCGCTCGGCGTCCATGCCGACGGAGCGGACCTCGTCGGCGCGGGCGACCGCCGCGGCGCAGTAGCCGCGGGTGTGGGTGATGGTGCCGACCAGCCCGGCCGGCCAGACGGGCGCGCGGTCCGGCGCGGAGGGCACGGCCACCTCCGGCACGCCGAGCCGGGCGAGCGCCCGGCGGGCGCAGACCCGCCCGGCGGTGAAGTCCCGGCGGCGGCTCTCCACGGCCCGCTCGCCGAGGCAGGCCCGCTCGGCGGGCAGCAGCTCGCCCGCCCAGTCGTCGCCGTCGGCCACGGCCACCTCGACCTCGGGCGGCAGCAGGTCACGCATCGCCGCCCCCGGTCAGCACCTGCGCGATCGTGAACTCCCGGATGCCCATCCGTGCGAACGTACCGCACGGGGTGACGCCGGAGGGCTGCCGGACGCCGTACCTGGTCTACCTGGCGGGGTCACCCGTCCAGGGGCGACGGGCGGGCCGCCCGGGGACCTGTCGACGCGAGAGAACGTACTCGATGATCGCTCAGCCGACGCCGCACGACCCGCCACCGGGCGACCAGCGCCCGGCGTCGCCCGCCTGGCTCTGTGCGACCTGCGGCGCGGAATGGCCGTGCGCGCCCCGCCGCGACCTCCTGATCGCCGATACGGGCCCGACCGGAGCGGGCTCAGCGTCTACCTGGGCGCGTGCCTGGCCGCGGCGAGCGAGGACCTGCCCGACGTGCCCGGGACGGTGCTGCGGGACCGGTTCGTCGGCTGGCTGCCCCGGGGCCGGCGCGCGCACTGAATCCCGGCCCGCATCCTGGCGGCCGACCGCCTCCGGCCCGGTGGCCGCCCCCGAAGCCATGGGGGCGGCCACCGGTGCCGGGCGGTACGGCGGCCCGGTCCCGCGCCGCTCAGCGGCGGCCCGGTCCCGCGCCGCTCAGCGGCGGCCCGGTCCCGCGCCGCTCAACGGCGGCCCGGTCCCGCGCCGCTCAACGGCGGCGCGGGCGGCGGGTCAGGGCGAAGCCCACCACACCGGCCACGGCGGCGAGCACCCCGCCGACGGTGGTCCAGATCCACCGTGAGGACAGCTCGGGCAGCCAGCCGTCGAGGCCGGCGCCGTCCTGCTCCTCGTCGGCCGGCGCCGCCGCCGGTTCCCCGGTCAGCACCGTGCCGGCCTTCGTGTTCGGCACCAGCGGCGCCTTCAGTTCGCCGTCGTCGCCGGGGGCCTGGCCGTCGCCGACCTCGGAGACCAGCAGGTCCACGTCGATCGGCAGGCCGAGGTCGGGTTCCGGCAGGTCGACCACGGAGAGCCGGAGATAGTACGTGCCGGGCAGCGGATCGCCCGACCACGGCTCCGCCCACGACCGTACCTGGCGCAGGGTGCAGCCGAGCGTGACGCTGGTCGCCGACGCCGCCGCCGTCGGGGTCTGCGCCCCCGCCGTGCAGGCCTGCCGGCGGCGCAGGCCGTCGAAGACGTCGACGGTCCAGGTGGAGGCGCCGGTACGACCCTTGGGGTAGGCGACCGTGGCGGTGATCTCGTGGATCTGCCCGGCGCTCGCCGGGAACGACCAGTAGAGGTAGTCGCCCGTCGAGGCGCCGACGCGGACCGGCTGGCCGGCGGTGATCGGGGTGGCGGTCAGGAACGAGGTGCCGGCCTTGGTGACCGTGGCGGCGCCGGGGGACGGGGTGGGCGCGGCGGTCGCGGCGAGCGCGGCGGTCGCGGCGAGCGCGGGGGCCGCCGGCAGCGCCAGGGCGGCGGCGAGCGCCACCCCGGCCCGGATCATGCGGGTACGCATCCTCAGTTCTCCCTCCAGGTGGCGACCCACCAGCGGGTGAGCAGCCCGGCGACGAGGCCGGTGACCAGGCCGGCCAGGACCAGCAGGAGCAGCAGGACCCAGCCCCGGCCGAGGTCCGGGCCGGCGGGGGCCGGCGACGAGGCGACCACGTCGACGGTCAGCTCGATCGGCATGCCCGGCGTGACCTGGGTGCCGGGGCGGGGTGCGAACGCGTTGCTGACCACCAGGCAGACGACGGTCGGCGCGGCGTCGGCGGCGCCGGCCGCCGGGCTCGGGGTCTCGCGGTCGTCGTCCCCGCCATCGTCGTCCTCGTCGTCCCGGTCGGCGGCGGCGGACCAGCGCAGGCCCGCCGAGACGACGTCGGTCCGGCCGCTGCCGGCGTCCACGCCCCGGACCAGCTCCCGCCCGTCGGGCGCGGTGGCCCGCAGCAGCACGCCGTGGTCGGGGTTGACCGGGCGGTCCAGCGCGATGCTCACCGAGGCGCGCAGCTCCTGTCCGGGGCGTACCGGGACCCGGTACCAGCGGTGCTCGGAGAACTGCTCCCGGTCGGTGTAGACGCCGGGGGCGAGCAGCGGCGCGTCGGGGCAGCGGGCGGTGCCGCCCACCACGGTCGGGGCGGCCGTGTAGGTGTCCCGGGCCCGGTCCACCAGCTGCTTGATCCGGTCGGTCAACTCGTCCGCGCTCTGCGCGGCCGTGTACGTCCCGCCGGTGGCGTTGGCGATGCAGACCAGCTGCCGGCGCACCTTCTCGTCCGGCGCGAGGCCGAGGGTGTCCACCACCAGCTTGGTGCCCTGCGCGGCCAGTTCCCGGGCCACCTCGCACGGGTCCGGTGGGGCGCAGGTGTCCTCGCCGTCGGTGATCAGCACGATCCGGCGGGCGGTGGCGCCGGTGCCGAGGTCCCGGGCGGCCGAGCGGAGCGCCAGCCCGACGGGTGTGAAACCGGTGGGCCGGAGGGTGGCCACCGCCGCCTTGGCCTGGGTGCGGTCGACCTGGCCGACCGGCACGATCTGCTGGGTGTCCTGGCAGCCGACCGTCTTGTCCTTGCCCCGGTAGGTGGCGCCGAGCACCCGGATGCCGAGCTGCGTCTCCTCGGGCAGCGCGTCCACCACCTCGTTGAACGCCTGCTGGGCAACGGAGATCCGGCTACGTCCGTCGATGTCCCGGGCCCGCATCGAGCCGCTGACGTCGAGCACCAGCTCGACCCGGGGCGGCTCGGCGGGAGGCTCGCCCTCCGCCCGTGCCGGCGCGGGTCCGCCCACCAGCACCGCCGGGCCGAGCAGGACGGTCGCCGCCAGCAGTCCACGGAGGACCATTGTCGATCGTCTCTTGTTGATCACCGGGCGAAGTGTAGTGAGATCCACTTTGGAGGCTCGCCCGGGTCCGGCGGCGCTGTCCCGCCGTCTCGACGGCCCGGCCGTGCCCGCTCCCGGCCGTGCCCGATCCTCGCCGGGTCGGCCGTTCCCGGGCGGTTCTTCCTGGTCGGGGCTCCGCGAGGCGCTCCTCGCCGGGGTCGGCGGTCGGGTCCCCGGGTCGACCGGGAGCCGGCGCGATGCGGGTCGAAAATTTGCCGCGAGCCCACCCGTTGTGCCGGTGATGCAAGGTGGCTAAGCTTTTCTTGCGCGCCCCAATCGCCCGCTTCCCCCGTGGCAGGCGATCGGGGCGCGCGCCTATGCTCGCGAAAGTCCCGTCGAATGGACTCCCCGCCCGCGCCGCCGCCAAGGCCCGCGCGGCCGGACCCATCGCGAAGGCCCGCGCGGCCGGACCCATCGCGAAGGCCCGCGCGGCCGGACCCATCGCGAAGGCCCGCGCGGCCGGACCCATCGCGAAGGCCAGCGAGGCCGTGCCGTGTGCCGGCCGCGCCCGCGCCGGGATCAGATCCAGCGGCCGTCCAGCCACATCCGGGCCGACCAGTCCGCGTACGGCAGCAGCCGGCCGACGAAGATCGGGTAGAAGTACGCGAAGCACAGGGCGACCAGCAGCACGTACGCGCCCGCCACGACACCGCCGATCAGCCGCCGCTCGGCGGCGTCCTCGTCCGATCGGGCGCGCCCGCCCTCCGCGGCCGCCCCGGCGGTGGCCGGCGAGACGATCGCGCCGAGCACGTAGACCACCGCGAGCACCAGGAACGGCAGGGCCGGCGCGACGTAGAAGGAGAACATCGTCCGGCCGTCGAGGGCGAACCAGAACCAGGGCAGCAGGCCGGCGGCCGCCGACAGCAGGATCGCGCCGGCCCGCCAGTCCCGCCGGGCGGTGCCCAGCCAGGCCGCCCCGACCAGCGCGGGCAGGAACGACCACCAGAGCAGCGGCGTGCCGAGCAGCAGGATCTCCGAGGCGCAGCTCGGCGCCCCGCAGGCGCCCTCGCCGGACCAGTAGAAGGCGACCGGGCGGCCGAGCAGCAGCCACTGCCACGGCCAGGACTGGTACTTGTGCGGGTCGTCGAGCTGCTTGTGGAAGCCGTACGCCGCCTTGTGGTACTCCCACAGATTGTTCAGCGCCCCGACGACGGGGGTGTCGCTGAGCGCCGGCATGTTGGGGTAGTTGGCGGCCAGGCGGTAGTAGCCGTCGTCGGTCAGCAGCCAGCCCGACCAGGTGGCGACGTACGTGACGACCATCAGCACCCCGGCCAGGGCCAGCCACGACAGCTCGTCGAGCAGGGCGTCCCGCCACGGCCGGCGTACCCCGGCCGAGCGCCGGACGCCGACCTCCCAGAGCAGCACCAGCAGCGCGAAGGCCGGCACGAAGTACAGCGCGCTCCACTTCACCGCGCACGCGCAGCCGAGCAGCACCCCGGCGGCCAGCCGCCACCAGGGCCAGTTCCGCCAGCCGCCGGTGGGGCGGCCGGCCCGCCCGGGGAGGGTGGGGTCGAGGCCCGCCTCCACCGCCCGGGCCCACCGCCGCCGCCGGGCGTCCCGGTCGAGCACCAGGGCGCCGAACGCCGCCAGGACGAACAGCAGCAGGAAGATGTCGAGCAGCGCGGTGCGGGAGAGCACCAGGTGGAAGCCGTCCAGGGCGAGCAGCAGGCCGGCGGCGCAGCCGAGCGCGGTGGACCGGAACAACCGGCGGCCGATGCGCACCAGCAGCAGCACCGACAGGACGCCGGCGACGGCCGCCGAGATACGCCAGCCGAACTCGGGGGCGGTGGTCGTCAGGTGCCCCGGCACGGAGATTTTCAACTCCGCGTCCTGGTAGCCGAAGGCCCACTCGCCGAGCCCGATCAGCCACTTGCCCAGCGGCGGGTGCACCACGTACGAGGGGCCGTTGTCCTTGTAGTTCCACTCGACGCCCTTGTCGACCAGCCCCCAGGCGTCCCGGGCGTAGTAGATCTCGTCGAAGATCTTGCCCTTCGGGCCGCTGACTCCGACCAGGCGCAGGATCGCCGCGATGGCCACCACCACGGCGGTGGCCAGCCACGAGTTGACGTCGAGCCGGGCGTCGACGGTGGCGAGCCGCCGCCGGACGACGGCGGGAAGGGCGCCGCCGCTGGAGGGGAGAGCCGTGGCGTCGCCGCCGGCCGGTCCGGCGTGCTCCGACTCCATCCGGCCCGCGCTGGCGCTTCGCGCTGTCGACGCACTGCTCACCTGACGATCCTAGGCCGCGGAGGTGTCCGGTGGCGCACGCCGACGCCGATGCCGGCATGGCCGTCGATGGCGAGTGGGCTTCTTCGGGTGGTATGCCCGAAGCCGGGTCCCGCCCCGCCGGCCGGTTGGTTCGCGGGTTGCCGGCCGTGGTCACTAGGCTTGCTGGTCATGAGTCACGTTCTCGCGGCGGTAGCCTGGCCGTACGCCAACGGCCCGCGCCACATCGGCCATGTCTCCGGATTCGGCGTTCCCTCCGACGTCTTCGCCCGGTACATGCGGATGGCCGGCCACGACGTGCTCATGGTCTCCGGCACCGACGAGCACGGCACCCCGATCCAGGTGCAGGCCGACGCCGAGGGGGTCACCCCGCGCGAGCTGGCCGACCGGTACAACCGGGTGATCGCGGAGGACCTGCGGGCGCTGGGGCTGTCGTACGACCTGTTCACCCGCACCACCACCCGCAACCACTACGCGGTCGTGCAGGAGCTGTTCGAGGGGCTGCACCGTAACGGCTACATCGTGCCGAAGGTCACCGTCGGGGCGATCTCCCCCTCGACCGGCCGCACCCTGCCCGACCGCTACATCGAGGGCACCTGCCCCATCTGCGGGTACGACAGCGCGCGCGGCGACCAGTGCGACAACTGCGGCAACCAGCTCGACCCCGTCGACCTGATCAACCCCAAGTCGAAGATCAACGGCGAGACGCCGGAGTTCGTCGAGACCGAGCACTTCTTCCTCGACCTGCCGGCCCTGGCCGACGCCCTGCGGCAGTGGCTGGACATCCGGGAGGGCTGGCGGCCGAACGTCCTGCGGTTCTCGAAGAACCTGCTCGACGACCTCCAGCCCCGGGCCATCACCCGGGACCTGGAGTGGGGCGTGCCGATCCCCCTGGAGGGCTGGCGGGACCGGCCGGACAAGCGCATCTACGTCTGGTTCGACGCGGTGATCGGCTACCTGTCGGCGTCCATCGAGTGGGCCCGCCGCTCCGGCGACCCCGACGCCTGGCGGAAGTGGTGGTCCGCCGACGGTGAGGGGAAGGACGCCCGCGGCTACTACTTCATGGGCAAGGACAACATCGTCTTCCACTCGGTGATCTGGCCGGCGCTGCTCGGCGGGTACTCGGGCGAGGGCGCGCGCGACGGCGAGCCGGGCCGGCTGGGCCGGCTCAACCTGCCCACCGAGGTCGTCTCCAGCGAGTACCTGACGATGGAGGGGCGAAAGTTCTCCTCGTCGCGCAAGGTCGTCATCTACGTCCGGGACTTCCTGGAACGGTACGACGCCGACGCGCTGCGCTACTTCATCGCCGTCGCCGGCCCGGAGAGCAACGACACCGACTTCACCTGGGCGGAGTTCCTCCGCCGCAACAACGACGAGCTGGTCGCCGGCTGGGGCAACCTGGTCAACCGGTCCATCTCGATGGCGGCGAAGAACTTCGGGGCCGTCCCGCCCGTCGACCCGGCCGGGCTCACCGAGGCCGACGAGGCGCTGCTCGCCGCCGCCCGGGCCGGCTTCGCCACCGTCGGCGACCTGATCGCCAGGCACCGGCAGAAGCAGGCGATCGGCGAGGCGATGCGGGTCGTCGCGGAGGCCAACAGGTACCTCTCCGAGCAGGCCCCCTGGAAGCTCAAGGACGAGGCGGACAAGCCCCGGATGGGCACCATCCTGCACGTCGCCCTCCAGGTGGTCAGCGACGCGAACACCCTGCTCACCCCGTTCCTGCCGCACTCCGCGCAGAAGATCCACGAGCTGCTCGGCGGCACCGGCGTGCACGCGCCGATGCCGGTGATCGAGGAGGTCGAGGACCTCGACGGCGGCCCGGCGTACCCGGTGCTGACGGGGGACTACACGGTCGGGGCGCGCTGGGAGTCCGTACCGCTGGAGGTGGGCCGGCCCCTCGCGGCGCCGAAGCCGGTCTTCCGCAAGCTCGACCCGTCGATCGTCGACGAGGAGCTGGCCCGGCTCGCCGGCTGACGGCACGCCGCGACGCCCGCACGCGACGCCGGCGTCGCCCCCACGAGGGGAGGCGGCGCCGGCGGTACGCCTCGGCCGGGACGGGCGCCTCAGGCCCGGGCCATCGCGGGCGTGGCGGCGAACTCCAGGATCGCCCGGTTCACGTCGTCGGCGTGGGTCCACGGAATGCCGTGCGGCGCACCCTGCAGCGTGATCAACCGGCTGTTCGGCAGCATCGGCTGCAACCGCTGCCCGGTCGCCCCGATCGGCAGCACCTTGTCCTGGTCGCCCTGCACGATCAGCGTCGGTACGTCGATCCGGGGCAGGTCGCCGCGGAAGTCGGTCAGCCAGGCGTCCACGCACTGCAACGTGGCGATGCCCGACGCCCGGGCCCCGATGTTCCAGTGCGCCCGGTACGCCTCCTCGCTGACCATCCTGCCCTTGTCGTCCTGATGGTTGAAGAACGCGTCGCAGAACGTGGTGAGGAACGCGAACCGGTCGGCGATGATCGCCTGCTGGAAGCCGTCGAACAGGCTCCGGTCCACCCCCTCCGGGTTGTCCTCCGTCTTCAGCAGGAACGGCTCCAGGGGGCTGAGCAGCACCGCCCGGTTCACCCGGCTCGACCCGTACCCGCCGATGTAGCGGACCACCTCGCCGGTGCCCATCGAGTGGCCGACCAGGACGACGTCCCGCAGGTCCAGCTCCGTCAGCAGGACGTCCAGGTCGGCGGCGAACGTGTCGTAGTCGTACCCGGCCGCCGGCTGGCTGGAGTTGCCGAAGCCCCGCCGGTCGTAGGTGATCGTCCGATAGCCGGCGGCGAGCAGCGCCCCCACCTGTTTCTCCCAGGTCGCCGTGCTGAACGGGAAGCCGTGGATCAGCACCACCGGCTGACCCGCGCCGTGGTCCTCGTAGTACAGGTCGACGGGCGCGGTGTTCTCCGCGCCGACGGTGATGAAGGGCATGCGCGTCTCCTGAGATCCGGGCAAGGGTCGTCGGACGGCCCGCGCATTCCCGACCCACCCGCCGTTATGCCCGCCGCCGCTCCGGCCCGCCGTCCTGTGGCGTCGCCCGTCCTGTGGCGTCGCCCGTCCTGTGGCGTCGCCCGGCCGCGGCCCGCCGTCTGCGGGGGCGTCACAGCGGGTACGGCACGTCCACCACCCGGTCGTCGGTCACCTCGGACGCCGGGGCCCACACCTCGTAGACGCCCCGTTCCTGGCACTGCGCCCCCGTCACGGCCACCGCGTCCGGGTCCGGCCGGGTCAGCCGCAGCCGCAGCCAGTCGGCCTCCTCCCGCAGCACCAGGCAGGGCACGCCCCGCCAGCCCGCGCGCCGCAGCCGGCGGGCCACGGCGTCGACCGGGTACCGCGCCGCCCGCGTCATCGCGAGCACCCGGAACCCGCCGGGCAGGTCCGCCACCGCCTCGTACGCGGCCCCCGCGTACCCGCCGACCAACCGGGTCGAGCGGGCCGCCTCCCCGGTCGGCAGGTACTCCTGGTCCGGCGGCAGCCCCGGCACCCCCGCCAGCAGGTGCCGCCACTGCGGGCCGACCATCCGCAGCCAGCCCCGCTGCTCGGCCTCGTAGCGGTAGAGGACCACCTCCACCCCCGACGCCGGGTAGGCGACCAGCGTGGCGTTCGCCGGCATCGGCAGGTCGGCGAAGTCCCGGGTGACGAACTCCGGGATCAGCTGCGCCTCGCTCGGCACGAATCCCGTGCCCAGCACCGGCGGGCCGAGCCGGTCCCGGGACGGCAGCGCGGTCAGGCCCCCGTACGCCGTCCCCACCGGCTGGGCGTAGTCGGTCGGGTCGGCGGCCCGCCAGCGCAGCGCGTACACCACGTCGAGGTCCGCCCGCCCGTCCGGCGAGTCGCTGCGCAGCACCGCGAGGGCCTCCGGCGTACGCAGGTGGGCCACGTCGTGCTCCCGGTGGCAGAAACCGTACGGCAGCCGGCCCCGGGCGTACCCCGCGAGCTGCCGGGCGGAGAGCACCTTCACCATCCGGGTGCCCCGGCGGATCACCGCCGACGCGCGGACCGCCGCCAGCGTCGGGTCCGCCGCCGCCGCCGGCTGCTGGCTGAGCCGGTGCACCTGCGCCCATCCCCGCTCGCGGTGCAGCGGCACCAGCAGCGGCGCCTCCGCCTCCCCGGCCGGCCCCGCCGCCCCGAGCACCGCGTCGACCTCGCTGGCGTGCGTGAACCGCCGCCAGGGCAGCGCCACCCCCGGTCGGGGCGCCCACTCGAAGCCGGCCGCCTCCTGGGCGCTGAACAGCTCGTACGCCGCACCGCGGGCGATCTCCTCGGCCGGGTACACGGCCCCGCCGTACGCCACGCGCAGCCCGCCGCGCTCCTCGGCGGCTCCGCTGACCTCGGGCGCGACGCTCACCCCGGCGACGCTAGACGGCCCCGGTGGCGGCCAGGTGAACGTGGCGTGACGCCCCGGCGAGAAGGTGCTGGTCAGCGGCCGGTCCGGCCGGCGCGAGCCGGGAACGCCGGGTGGCGGACCGGGTCGGACCGGCGGTGTGTGATGCTGGCGGCGATGACCGAGTCGACTGAGCCCCGCCGGCAGCGGGCCGCCCGGCGGGCCGGCGAGTTCCCGCCCGCCCCCGACCCGCTGCCCAGCCCCGTACCCGACAGCCACACCCACCTGGACATCACCGTCACCGAGGCCGGCGCCCCCGCCGGCGGCGCGGGCGGGAACGCCGCCGTCGACGACCCGGTCGCGGCGGCGGTCGCGGTGGCCGCCGAGGTCGGGGTGGACCGGCTGGTCCAGGTCGGCGTCGACGTGGTGTCGTCCCGGTGGAGCGCCGACACCGCCGACCGCCATTCGGCGGTCCTGGCCACCGTCGCGCTGCACCCCAACGAGGCGCCCCGGCTCGCCGACCTGGACGAGGCGCTGCGCGAGATCGAGGCGCTCGCCGCGCGGGACCGGGTCCGGGGCGTCGGCGAGACCGGGATGGACTTCTTCCGCACCGGCGACGAGGGCCGGGCCGCCCAGGAGGAGAGCTTCCGGGCGCACGTCGCCATCGCCAAGCGGTACGGCAAGGCGCTGGTCGTCCACGACCGGGAGGCCCACGCCGACGTGCTGCGCGTCCTCGACGACGAGGGGGCGCCGGACACCGTCGTGCTGCACTGCTTCTCCGGCGACGCCGAGTTCGCCGCCGAGTGCGTCCGCCGGGGCTACCTGCTCAGCTTCGCCGGCACGGTCACCTTCGCCAGCGCCGGGGCGCTGCGCGAGGCCGCCGCGCTCACCCCGCTGGACCAGCTGCTGGTGGAGACCGACGCCCCGTACCTCACGCCGACCCCGCACCGGGGGCGGCCCAACGCGTCGTACCTGGTTCCGCTCACCGTCCGGGCGCTGGCCGCGACCACCGGCGCGGACCTGGACGAGCTGTGCGCCGCGCTGTCGGCCAACGGCGAGCGCGCCTTCGGCCCGTGGTGACGCCGTGACCGGCCTGCTCGGCCCGGCGGAGATCCGGGACCTCGCCGCGCGCCTCGGCGTGAACCCCACCAAGAAGCTCGGCCAGAACTTCGTGCACGACCCGAACACGGTGCGCCGGATCGTCACCGCCGCCGGGCTGGCCCCCGACGACGTCGCCCTGGAGGTCGGGCCCGGCCTCGGCTCGCTCACCCTGGCGCTGCTGCCGGTCGCCGCGCACGTGCACGCCGTGGAGGTCGACCCGACGCTGGCCGCCGCGCTGCCGGAGACCGCCGCCCGGTTCGCCGGCCCGGACGCCGCCCGGCTCACCGTGCACCGGGCCGACGCGCTGCGGGTCGGCGCCGCCGAGCTGGCCGACCCGGCGCCGACCGCGCTGGTGGCGAACCTGCCGTACAACGTGGCCGTGCCGGTGGTGCTGCACCTGCTCGCCGAGCTGCCCACGCTGCGGCACGGCCTGGTGATGGTGCAGAAGGAGGTCGCCGACCGGCTGGTCGCCGGCCCCGGCTCCAAGGTCTACGGCGTCCCCTCGGTCAAGCTCGCCTGGTACGCCCACGCGCGTCCCGCCGGCCGGGTGCCCCCGAACGTCTTCTGGCCGGTGCCGAACGTCGACTCCGGGCTGGTCGCCTTCACCCACCGCGAGCCGCCCCGGCCCGACGTACCCCGGGAGCGGGTCTTCGCCGTGGTCGACGCCGCGTTCGCGCAGCGCCGCAAGACGCTGCGGGCGGCGCTGGCCGGCTGGGCCGGCGGCGCGGACCGGGCCGCCGCCGCGCTCACCGCCGCCGGCGTCGACCCCGGCGCCCGCGGCGAGTCGCTGACCGTCGAGCAGTTCGCCGCCGTCGCCGCGTCGGCCCCGACCGGTACGCCGGCCGCGCAGTAGGCTGGCGCCGTGCCCGCACCCCTGTACGCGTACGACCTGGTCGACGGCCGGCACGGGCCGGTCGCCGACCCCGCCGAGGAGCCGACCGTGGAGAAGCCGTTCGACATCCGCCTGCGCCCGCGGGACATCGCCCCGTGACCGAGGCCTGGCGACCGGACGACGAGGACGACCAGCAGCGGCGCGGCGCCAGCGGGCCGGTGCGGGTGCGGGTGCCCGCCAAGGTCAACCTGCACCTCGGGGTGGGCCCGCTGCGCCGGGACGGCTACCACGAGCTGAACACCGTCTACCACGCGATCTCGATCCACGACGAGTTGACCGCCCGCCGGGGCGACACCCTCACCCTCACCATGGAGGGGGAGGGCGCCGGAGAGCTGGCCCTGGACGACACCAACCTGGTGATCCGGGCCGCCCACGCCCTCGCCCGGTACGCGGGCGTCCCACCGCACGCCCGGCTGCACCTGCGCAAGCAGATCCCGCTCGCCGGCGGGCTGGCCGGCGGCAGCGCCGACGCGGCCGCCGCCCTGGTCGCCTGCGACGCCCTCTGGGGCACCGGGCTGTCCCGCGACGATCTGGCCGGGATCGCCGCCGACCTCGGCTCCGACGTGCCGTTCCTGATCCACGGCGGCACCGCCCTCGGCACCGGCCGGGGCGAGACGGTCAGCCCGGTGCTGGCCCGCCCCATCTCCTGGCACTGGGTGGTCGCCGTCGCCGACGGGGGGCTGGCCACTCCCGCCGCGTACCGGGAACTGGACCGGCTCCGCGATGCCGGCGCCGCCGGCCCGCCGCTGGGCAGCACCGACTCGCTGCTCGCCGCCCTGCGTCAGCGCGACCCCCGGGTGCTCGCCGCCGCCCTCGGCAACGACCTCCAGGACGCCGCGCTGGCCATGCGCCCGTCCCTGGCCGCCACCCTGAAGGCCGGCGAGGCCGCCGGGGCGCTCGCCGGCATCGTCTCCGGCTCCGGCCCGACGTGCGTCTTCCTCGCCGCCGACGGCGCCGACGCCGAGCGGATCGCCGCCGAACTGGAGGCCGCCGGGGTGTGCCGGGAGGCGCGCACCGCCCACGGCCCGGTCGCCGGGGCCCGGATCGGCTGAGCCGCCCACCGCCCGGCTCGCCCGAGCCGCGCGGCGGCGCGTCCGCGTACCCTGGTAACCCAGGCGTCCCCAGGTGCCCCCGGCACCGGGACGCCTTGATCATGGAAGGTGGGGGTAGTGGCCAACATCGTCAACCTGGACCGGGTGTCCAAGGGGTACGGCGCGGCCGGGCCGCTGCTCACCGACGTCTCGCTCGGCCTCGACGACGCCGACCGGGTCGGCGTCGTCGGCCTCAACGGCGCCGGCAAGTCCACCCTGCTGCGGCTGCTCACCCGCATCGAGGAGCCCGACGACGGCCGGGTCACCCACCGGCGTGACCTGCGTGTCGCCTGGCTGCCGCAGACGCTGGCGCTCGCCCCCGACGCCACCGTCCGCGACGTCGTGCTCGGCACCGCCTGGCTCGACCAGAGCATGGGCGCCGAGCACGAGTGGGCCGGCCAGGCCGGCGTCCGCGCCATCCTCGACGGCCTCGGCATGCCCTACCTGGGCCTCGACGCGCCCGTCGGCCCGATGTCCGGCGGCGAGCGCCGCCGGGTGGCCCTCGCCGCGCTGCTGGTCCGCGACTCCGACCTGCTCATCCTCGACGAGCCCACCAACCACCTCGACGTCGGCGGCGTCGACTGGCTGGCCCGGCACCTCGTCGGCCGCCGCGGCGCCCTCGTCGTGGTCACCCACGACCGCTGGTTCCTCGACGCCGTCTGCACCGCCACCTGGGAGGTCGCCGACCAGACCGTCCGCGCCTACGAGGGCGGCTTCGCCGCCTGGACCCTCGCGCGCGCCGAGCGGGAGCGGGTCGCCGCGGCCACCGAGGCTCGCCGGCAGAACCTGCTCCGCAAGGAGATCGCCTGGCTGCGCCGCGGCCCGCCCGCCCGGACCTCCAAGCCCCGGTTCCGGATCGACGCCGCCAACGCGCTCATCGCCGACGTCCCGCCGCCGCGCGACACCATGTCGCTGCAACGGCTCGCCACCGCCCGGCTCGGCAAGCAGGTGTACGACCTGGAACACGTCCGGCTGCACGCCGGACCGAAGGAGATCCTGCACGACGTCACCTGGCAGGTCGGCCCCGGCGACCGGATCGCCGTCCTCGGCCGCAACGGGGCCGGCAAGACGACCCTGCTGCGGATGCTGGCCGGCGTCACCCGGCCCGACGGCGGTCGGTTCGCCACCGGCTCCACCGTGCGGCCGGCCTTCCTCTCCCAGGAGCTGGCCGAACTGCCCGGGCACCTGCGCGTCCTCGAAGCCGTCGAGGAGGTCGCCCGGCGGGTGCAGCTCGGTGACCGGGAGGTCTCCGCCGCCCAGCTCGCCGAGGTCTTCGGCTTCGACGACCGCCGGCTCTGGACGCCGGTCAGCGACCTGTCCGGTGGCGAGCGCCGCCGCCTGCAGATGCTGCGGCTGCTCGCCGGCGAGCCCAACGTGCTCCTGCTGGACGAGCCCACCAACGACCTGGACACCGACACGCTCGCCGCGCTGGAGGACCTGCTCGACTCGTGGCCCGGCACGATCGTCGTGGCCAGCCACGACCGGTACCTCGTCGAGCGGGTCACCGACTCGGTGTACGGGATGTTCGGCGACGGTCGGCTCGTCCACCTGCCCGGCGGCGTCGACGAGTACCTCGCCCGGGCCGCGCAGCGGGAACCCGCCGCCGCCCCGGCCGTCGCCGAGGCGCCCGCCGCCGCCCCGGCCCCCATTGGCATGTCCGCCGCCGAGGCCCGGCAGGCGAAGAAGGAACTCGCCCGGCTGGAACGCCAGGTCGGCAAGCTGGAGCAGAAGGAGGCGGAGCTGCTCGACCAGCTCGCCGCCAACGCCACCGACTACGCCCGGGTCGCCGAGCTGGACGCCCAGCTCAAGGACGTACGGGCCGAACGGGAACAGGCCGAGGAGGCCTGGCTGGCCCTCGCCGACCAGGTCCCCGCGAGCTGACCGGCCCCGGGCGCGGGGGGTGTGCGGCGTCACAGCCGGCCGTGCGGGACAATCGCAGGCGACCCCACACCCGAACGGTCTTGGAGACGCAGACATGGCCTCCCACACCCCCGTCAACCACCCCGCGCGGCCGGTCTACCGGGCGATCGGCGGGCTCGTTGGTCTGTACTTCGTGGTCTTCGGAGTGCTCGGCATCATCGCCAGCGCCGGCGGCGACTTCCTCGCCCAGGACGACATTAAGGTGCTCGGTCAGGGGACCAACCTCGGATACTCGCTGCTGAGCGTCGTGCTCGGGCTGCTGATCCTGGCCGGCACCGCGATCGGCCGCAACGTCGACGTCGCCGTCAACCAGTGGCTGGCGTACGCGCTGATGGTCCTCGGCCTGGCCGAGCTGGCCTTCCTCCAGACCGACGCCAACATCTTCAACTTCACCATGGCCACCGACATCGTGGTCCTCACGCTCTCCCTGGTGTTGCTCATGGTCGGCATGTACGGCAAGGTCGGCACGGACGAGGAGAAGGAAGCCTGGCAGAAGGCCCGGCTGGTGCTCTGATCCTCGCGTCGGGTGTGTGCCGGAGTTGGTGGCCCGCTCCCGGCGGTCAGGCTGATCGTCGCGTGGGTGTGTGCCGGAGGCCGGCCCGCGCAGGGATCAAGCCTGACCGCCCGGAGCGGGCCGGCCTCCGGCACACACCTCGGTGGTTCCGGTGCCGCCGTCACCTGCGCGCCAGGTGGCGGGGAACATCAGACGGTTGCTGGTGGCCCGGCTTCGGCCGGGCCTTCGGCGTTTTCCGGGACGGGACGGGGCGACACGGGTGACAATCGTCGGAATCGGCCGTACCCGGATGGAGGGGTCATGGCGCACTTTCCGATCAACCACCCGGCGCGCCCGCTCTACCGGGCCCTCTCCGGGCTCATCGGCCTCTACATCCTGGTCTTCGGCGTGTGGGGGACCGTCGCGACCTGGGGTGACGGGCTGTTCGGCCGGGGCCACGACTGGGTCCTCGGCCTGCGCACCAACCTCGCGTTCGCACTGGTCTCCGTGGTCTTCGGTGCCGTTCTGCTGGTCGGGGCGACCCGGCGCAGCAACCTCGGCCACTACATGAACCTGACCGCCGGCGTCGTCTTCCTGGTCACCGCGATCCTGATGATGACCGTGCTGCAGACCTCCGCGAACTTCCTCAACTTCTCGATGTCCACGGTCATCGTGTCGATGCTGTTCGGCCTGGTGCTGCTCGCCACCGGCCTCTACGACAAGGTCGGCCCGACCGACCACGCCCACGCCGAGGCGCGGGACCGCCGCGCCCCCGTCTCCCGTACCGGCCGCTGAGCCCGGGTCGGGTGATGTCGGCGACCTGGGGGTGTCCGAGCGCTCCGGATGCCGCCATGTCGCCGACATCGAGTCGGGTGGGCCGTCAACGGCCCCCGGTCGTCACCAGGGTCGGCTTCGGCTCCAGGTGCGACAACCCGTGCCAGGCCAGGTTGACCAGGTGCGCGGCCACCGTTTCCTTGCGCGGCTTGCGCACCTCCAGCCACCAACGCCCCGTCAACGCCACCATGCCCACCAGCGCCTGCGCGTAGAGCTCGGCCAGCTTCGGGTCGTACCCCCGGGTCTTGAACTCCGCGCCGAGGATGTGCTCGACCTGGTGCGCGACGTCGTTCAGCACGCTGCTGAAGTTGCCCGTCGCCGACAACAGCGGCGACTCCCGGACCAGCACCCGGAAACCGCTCGTCTCCTCCTCGATGTACCCGAGCAGGGCCATCGCGGCCTGCTCCAGCAGCTCGCGGGGATGGCCGGCGGTCAGCGCCGTGGTGATCCGGTCCAGCAGCGCCCGGACCTCCCGGTCCACCACCACCGCATAGAGCCCCTCCTTGCCGCCGAAGTGCTCGTAGACCACCGGCTTGGAGACCTTCGCCCGCGCCGCCACCTCCTCGATCGAGGTCGCGTCGAAGCCGCGCTCCGCGAAGAGTTGCCGGCCGATCGAGATCAACTGCTCCCGCCGCTGCGCGGCCGGCATCCGCACCCGGGACGTGGGCTTGCCCGCGGGCGCCGGCACCGCACGCCGCCGGCCGCCGCTGCCGTCACCGACCTGAACATCCGCCATGTCGTCACCTCGCCGGCGCTCGGTGACGCCCTGTCGTGGAATGGGGCGTCCACTGCTCACGCCGTCGCCGCCCCGGCTGTCTCCGCCACGGCGACGCCGCCGCGTCCGACCGTACCCGCGTCCGACCGTACCCGCGTCCGTGCGGGCCGTCCGCCCGCCGCCGTCCCGCTCGGTCACCCGGCCATCCTGCCAGGCGCCCGCCGATCCCACTGACCGCTTTACCGACCCGCGGTCCGCGCCGCCGCCCCGGCGTCGTCCATTCGGGCCGTCCTCGCCAGCTTGGCCGCCAGGCGCTCGGGCTTCGGCCAGCGCACCGCCCACGCCGCGCCGGTCTTCTCCAACAGCCAGATCACCCGCGCCGAGATGTCGACCTGCCCGCGCAGCACCCCGTGCCGGGCGCTGGTCGGGTCGGCGTGGTGCAGGTTGTGCCAGCTCTCGCCGAAGGACAGGAGCGCCAGCGGCCAGAAGTTGGACGCCCGGTCGCCCTGCCGCATCGCGAACGGGCGCTCGCCGTAGACGTGGCACACCGAGTTGATCGACCAGGTCACGTGGTGCAGCAGCGCGATGCGGACCAGGCCGCCCCAGAACAGGGCGGTCAGCGCGCCCTGCCAGGACCAGGTGAGCAGGCCGCCCATCAGCGCCGGGCCGAGCACGGAGACCACCACCAGCAGGGGGAAGAGCTGGTCCACCCGGCGGGTCGCCCGGTCGGCGAGCAGGTCCGGGGCGAACCGCTCCCGGTTGGACAGCTCGCGGCCGAACAGCCAGCCGACGTGCGCGTGGAACAGCCCCTTCGCCAGCCCCCCGACGCTCTCGCCGAACCGCCACGGTGAGTGCGGATCGCCCTCCAGGTCCGAGAACGCGTGGTGCCGCCGGTGGTCGGCGACCCACTGGATGATCTCGCCCTGCACCGCGAACGAACCCGCCACCGCGAGCGCCACCCGCAGCCAGGGGCGGGCCTTGAACGACCCGTGGGTGAAGTAGCGGTGGTAGCCGATGGTGATGCCGAGCCCGGAGAGGACGTACCAGAACGCCGCCACCGCCAGGTCCGTCCAGCTCAGCCAGCCGCCCCAGGCGACCGGTACGGCGGCCACGAGCGCCAGGAACGGGACGACCACGAACGCCCAGAGGGCGACCAGGATGCCGGGGGACTGCGGGCCCTGGGTGAGGGGCTTGGGACCGGAAGGACGGGGGTCGAGTACGGCGGTCGACATGGCACCTCGCAGCGGGACAGCTTGAGCAAACGAACCTACGCTTACGTCACCGTAACTTACGGTCTCGTAGAACGCACGGGACAGTCCCGCACGCGAATCCCTTAACCGTCGTACGGGCGTCCTAACCTGCCGACGTGGACGACTTCCAGGCGGCCGAGGTCCGTCGACTGCGCACGGTCGAGCAACTCTCGGTGCACGAGATCCGGGCCCGCACCGGCCTCGGGCGCAACCGGGTGCGGGAAATGCTGCGTGGGGTGCCGCCGCCGGAGCGGACCCGGCGCCCCAACGCCAGGGACGACCTGCGCGCCGAGGCGGTGGAGCTGCGGGGCCAGGGTTGCTCGGTCAACGACATCGCCCGCCGGCTCGGGGTGGCGAAGTCGACCGCGTACCAGTGGGTGAAACACCTGCCCCTCGATCCGGACGAGGACACGGCGACGCGGCGCCGAGCCCACGCGAAAGTGATGACGGACGCCCGGTGGGCGGTGCACCGGCAGGCACGGGGGGAGGCGCGGGCGGACGAGCGGCGGCGCGCCGGGGAGGTGGTGGGGTCGCTCGACCGTCGGGACGTACTGCTCCTCGGAGCGGCCATCTACTGGTGCGAGGGCGCCAAGTCCAAGCCGTGGCGTCCCCAGGACCGCCTTCAGTTCATCAACAGCGACCCGGGGCTACTGGCGCTGTTCCTCCGTTTTCTCGAAGCGTGCGGAGTCGGGCGCGAGGTGCCGGCCTATCGGGTCAGCATCCACGAGTCTGCCGATGCCGACGCGGCGGCGCAGTGGTGGGCGGACCGGCTGGGCCTGCCGGCGACGCGGTTCGGGCGGTCGGTGCTCAAGAAGCACAACCCGACGACGGTCCGCCGGAACACCGGCGATGACTACCACGGGTGCCTGGTGATCAGCGTGCCTCGCAGCCGCGAGCTCTACTGGCGGATCGAAGGTATGATCACTGAATTGTTCCGGGCGGTAGGCGGTGTGCCGGGCTAGATCGATGTGCCGCTACGCTGGGCGGGCGATGGGGTGTGGGGTAATGGCAACCCGCAGGCCTTTGGAGCCTTGAGCTCCTGGTTCGAATCCAGGCACCCCAGCTCGCGTTTCTCCGCCGGTCCAATGCCGGCATTTGTCTGGCCGGATGCGGATTGCAGCCATTGCGTGGTTAGCATGGCCGCGAGACTGTCGCCTTCCCGACGGGAGCCACGTCGTGTCCCAGCCCCACCTCCGTACCGTCGTCGTGCTCGCCGCCGGGGAGGGCAAGCGGATGAAGTCGGCGCTGCCCAAGGTGCTGCATCCGCTGCTCGGCCGGACACTCGTCGGCCACGTGTTCGCCGCCGCCGCGCCGCTCGCCGCCGACCGGACGGTGGTCGTCGTCGGGCACGGTGCCGACCAGGTACGGGCGCACCTGGCCGAGATCGCCCCGGACGCCACTGCGGTGCTCCAGGCCGAGCAGTTGGGCACCGGCCACGCGGTCCGGATCGCGCTGGACGCCGTGCCGGAGGCCGCCGGGACGGTGGTCGTGCTCAACGGCGACGTGCCACTGCTGCGCGCCGAGACGGTCGCCGCGCTCGTGGCGGCGCACGAGGACGCGGGGGCGGCGGCCACGGTGCTGGCCGCCGAGGTGCCCGACCCGACCGGGCTGGGCCGGATCGTCCGGGACGCCGCGGGCCGGCTGGAGCGGATCGTCGAGGAGCGCGACGCGACGCCGGAGCAGCGGGCGTCGCGGGAGATCAACGCGGGCATCTACGCGTTCGACGGGGCGCGGCTGCGGGACGCGCTGGGCAAGCTCTCCACGGACAACGACCAGGGCGAGGAGTACCTGACCGACGTCTTCGGGCTACTCGGCTCCGCGGGGGAGCCGGTGGCGGTGCACGTGGCCGCCGACCACGCCGAGACGCTCGGCTGCAACGACCGGGTGGAGCTGGCGGCGCTGCGCCGGCTGCTGCGCGACCGGGTCAACGAGGCCTGGATGCGCACCGGCGTCAGCATCCTGGACCCGGAGACGACCTGGATCGACGTGACGGTCGCGGTGGACCGGGACGCGGTGATCGACCAGAACACCCAGCTGCGGGGCGGCACGGTGGTCGGGGCGCAGGCGGTGGTCGGCCCCGACGTGACGCTGATCGACACGGTGGTCGGCCCAGGGGCGACCGTGCTGCGCAGCCACGCCGTCGGCGCCGAGGTGGGCCCGGGGGCGAGCGTCGGGCCGTACGCGTACCTGCGGCCGGCGGCGAAGCTGGCCGAGAAGGCGAAGGTGGGCACGTTCGTCGAGGTGAAGAACTCCGAGGTCGGCGCGGGCGCGAAGGTGCCACACCTGTCGTACGTGGGGGACGCGACGATCGGGGCGAAGGCCAACATCGGCGCGGCGACGATCTTCGTGAACTACGACGGGGTGAACAAGCACCGCACGACGGTCGGGGAGGCGGCGTTCGTGGGCTGCGACACGACGCTGATCGCCCCGGTCGAGGTGGGGGCGGGCGCGTACGTCGCGGCGGGCAGCGCGATCACCCAGGACGTGCCGCCGGGGGCGCTCGGGGTGACCCGCGCGCCGCAGCGGAGCATCGAGGACTGGGTGTCCCTGCGGCGGGCCGGCACGGCGTCGGCGGAGGCGGCCGAGCGGGCCCGGCAGGCTGCGGCGGAAGCGGCGGAGGATGCGTCGGCTGACGGGTGAGCCGCAAGGGACAGTGAGGCAATCCACGGGGGTGCCGAGGCGGTGGGACGGCCCTCGGGCAGGGGAGATACTGCAACCGAACAGCCCGGCCCACACCGCAGCCGGGTATCACCGACCAACGGGAGCAGACGGGCCCATGGGCAGCATCGTCGCCGAAAACCGTAAGAGCCTGATGCTCTTCTCCGGGCGTGGTTTTCCGGAGTTGGCCAAGGAGATCGGTGAGGTGCTCGGCGTCGCGCCGACGCCCACCGACGCGTACGAGTTCGCCAACGGCGAGATCTTCGTACGGTACAAGGACTCGGTGCGCGGCTCGGACGCCTTCGTGGTGCAGTCGGTCACGCACGGGGTCAACACGTGGGTCATGGAGACCCTGATCATGATCGACGCGCTGAAGCGCGGGTCGGCGAAGCGGATCACGGTCGTCCTGCCGTTCTATCCGTACGCGCGGCAGGACAAGAAGCACCGCGGCCGGGAGCCGATCTCGGCGCGGCTGGTGGCCGACCTGCTGAAGACGGCCGGCGCGAACCGCATTCTGACGGTGGACCTGCACACCGCGCAGATCCAGGGCTTCTTCGACGGCCCGGTGGACCACCTGTTCGCGATGGACGTGCTGGCCGAGTACGTGGAGCGCAGGTTCGCCGGCCGGCCGATGACGGTGGTGGCGCCGGACTCGGGCCGGGTGCGGGTGGCGGAGCGGTGGACGGACCGGCTGGGCGGGTGCCCGCTGGCGTTCATCCACAAGACCCGGGACCCGCTCAAGCCGAACCAGGTGGTGGCGAACCGTGTGGTCGGTGAGGTCGAGGGCCGGGTGTGCCTCGTCGTGGACGACATGATCGACACCGGTGGCACGATCGCGAAGGCCGCGGACATCCTCAAGGAGGCCGGGGCGGCGGAGATCGTGGTGGCGGCGACCCACGCGCTGCTGTCGGACCCGGCGACGGAGCGGCTGAAGAACAGCCCGATCAGCGAGGTCGTGGTGACGAACACGCTGCCGCTGCCGCCGGAGAAGCAGCTCGACAAGCTCACGGTGCTGTCGATCGCCCCGCTGCTGGCGCGGGCGATCCGGGAGGTCTTCGACGACGGGTCGGTGACGACCCTCTTCGGCGGCCTGAGCTGACGATCCGTCCGGCGGCGGGCCCGGGGTGGCCGGCCGCCGGACGGGGGTTTCGGCCCATGGTGGCGGGGGAGGCGGGTACTGCCGTCGGGGGCGCTACGCCCTCGGGTAGACTGGTGCGGTTGCCACGGCGAGGGTGCCCTGCGGGCCGCTGAAAAGCGCCGCACGGAGGCGCCGTCATCGACGCGGTGCTCCGGGCAGTCGTTCATGACGCATGAGCCCCCAGCGAGCCCCTCGCCCCAGCACCGCCAGTCGACAAGCCGCCGCGCGAAAGCATCAGGAGTTTCCCCGTGTCCGAGGTAAAGATCAGCGCCGAGCCCCGTACCGAGTTCGGCAAGGGTGGTGCCCGTCGTACCCGCCGGGCCGGCAAGGTGCCCGCCGTGCTGTACGGCCACGGCGAGAAGCCCAAGCACATCGCGCTGCCCGCGCGTGAGTTCGCCGCCGCGATCCGTAAGGGCGGCGCCAACCAGCTCTTCGCGATCGAGGTCAGCGACGGCACGCAGGTGTTGGCGCTGCCGAAGGCGATCCAGCGGGACCCGATCAAGGACACCTTCGAGCACATCGACCTGCTGCTCGTCCGCCGGGGCGAGAAGGTCACCGTCGAGGTTCCGGTCGAGCTGACCGGTGCGGCCGCCCAGGACACCCTGATCGTGCACGACCACGCCACGCTGACCGTGACCGCCGAGGCCACGCAGGTGCCGGACCACCTGGAGGCCTCGATCGACGGCGCGGTGGCGGGTGTCCAGGTCACCGCCGCGGACGTCACGCTGCCGGCCGGCGTCGAGCTGGCCGCGGACCCGGAGCTGCCGGTCGCCACGGTGACCGCCGCCCCGACGGCCGAGCAGCTGGAGGCCACCCTGCCCGAGGTCGAGGCGGCGGCCGAGGAGGCCGAGGCCGAGGTCGGCGAGGAGACCACCGCGGAGGGTGCCGAGGCCGCCGCGGCCGAGGGCGAGGAGACCCCGGCCGAGGCGCAGACCCAGGCCTGATCGGTCCGCGATCTGTGCGACAGGCGCTCCCGGTGTCCGGGGGCGCCTGTCGGCGTATCGGGACGGCCGCCAGCCGCCGCGCGGTGCGGCGCGGGTGAGAATGGCCGGCGGGCGGTGCGGTGAGAGCGGAAGGGACGTGGCGTGACGGACGAGGCGGGGCCGTGGCTGGTGGTCGGCCTGGGCAACCCCGGTCGGGAGTACGCGGGCAACCGGCACAACGTCGGGTTCATGGTGGCGGACCTGTTGGCGGCCCGGCTGGGCGCGCGGTTCGGCCGGCACAAGCGGGCGGTGGCGGAGGTCGCCGAGGGGCGGCTGGGGTTCGGCGGGCCGAAGCTGGTGCTGGTGAAGCCGCTGACGTACATGAACCTGTCGGGTGGTCCGGTGGCGGGCCTGGCGCAGTTCCACAAGGTGCCGCCTGGGCGGGTGATCGCGGTCCACGACGAGCTGGACATCGGCTACGGCGTGCTGCGGGTGAAGTGCGGCGGCGGCGAGGGCGGGCACAACGGCCTGCGGTCGATGTCGAAGTCGCTGGGGACGAAGGACTACGTCCGGGTGCGGTTCGGCATCGGCCGGCCGCCGGGGCGGCAGGATCCGGCGGACTACGTGCTGTCGGACTTCTCGGCCGTCGAGCGCAAGGAGTTGGAGTTCCTGGTGGACCGGGCGGCCGACGTGCTGGAGTCGGTGGTCACCCGGGGCGTGGAGCCGACGCAGAACCTGTACCACGGGGGCTGACCAGGGCGGGGCGTACCCGGATCGGGGTCGCGCGGGGGTAGTCTGCGCCTTTTCGGCGTTTCGCGACCGGCGACGGTGCGGTCGCGGCGAGGCGACGGGAGCGAGTGGTGGGTAGTCCTCCGATGATCGACGGCGCGTTCGCCCGGTGGCTGGCGGCCCGGGCCGGGCAGGCGCTGCTCGGCCTGCGTACGGAGATGGGGTTCGCCGACTCGGGGGCGTTGCGGTCGGCCGGGGACAAGGTGTCGCACGACCTGATCCGGACGGAGTTGGCGAAGTGGCGCCCGGGTGACGCGGTGCTCTCGGAGGAGGACGAGGGGTCCCGGCTGGCGTGGGCGGCGGAGGTGAACGCCGGGACGGTGTCCCGGCTGACCGCGGACCGGGTGTGGATCGTCGACCCGCTGGACGGCACGCGGGAGTTCGCCGAGGAGGGGCGGGCGGACTGGGCGGTGCACGTGGCGCTCTGGGCGCGCACCGCCCCCGCGCCGCACGGGCTGGTCGCGGGCGCGGTGGCGCTGCCGGCGCAGCACCGGGTGCTGGCCACGGACTACCCGCCGGCGTACCCGCCGATGACGTTGGAGGCGGCGACCTCGGGTGACGGGCGGGCCGTCCGGTTGGCGGCCAGTCGTAGCCGTCCGCCCGTTTTTCTGACCGATCTGGCGGAGGACGTCGGCGCGCATCTCGTGCCGATGGGCTCGGCGGGGGCGAAGATCGCCGCGGTGGTGACCGGTGAGGTCGACGCGTACATCCACGCGGGCGGTCAGTACGAGTGGGACTCGGCCGCTCCGGTGGCTGTGGCCACAGCCACCGGCTTGCATGCTTCCCGAATCGACGGATCTGCGCTGAAATACAACGAGGCGGATCCTCGTCTGCCAGACCTGCTGGTGTGCCGCAAGGATCTCGCCAGTCGGTTGCTTGCAGCGCTGCAGCGGCATTCCGGGTAGCCTGACGTTCTTCTTCACGTGTCCGACCGGAAAGGTCTGGAATCCATGAGCGGATCCGAGCGAATCGAGCCCGTGTCATGACCACCCCCGCCGCGTACCAGGTCTCCCACCTCGACGCGCTGGAGGCGGAGAGCATCTTCGTGATGCGCGAGGTGGTCGCGGAGATGGAGCGGCCGGTGCTGCTCTTCTCCGGCGGCAAGGACTCGATCGTGATGCTCCGGCTGGCCCAGAAGGCGTTCGCCCCGGCCAGCATCCCCTTCCCGGTCATGCACGTCGACACGGGCCACAACTTCCCGGAGGTGCTGGAGTACCGGGACCAGCGCGTGACCGAGCTGGGCCTGCACCTGATCGTGGCCAGCGTGCCGGAGGCCCTGGCCAGCGGCATGGTGCGGGAGTCGGCCGACGGGATGCGCAACCGGATCCAGACCCCGGTGCTGCTGGACGCGGTGGAGAAGCACCGCTTCGACGCGCTGTTCGGCGGCGCCCGCCGCGACGAGGAGAAGGCCCGGGCCAAGGAGCGGGTGTTCAGCTTCCGCGACGAGTTCGGCCAGTGGGACCCGAAGAACCAGCGGCCCGAGCTGTGGGCGCTGTACAACGGGCGGCACCACCCGGGGGAGTCGATCCGGGTGTTCCCGTTGTCCAACTGGACGGAGTTGGACGTGTGGCACTACATCGCCCGGGAGCGGATCCCCCTGCCGTCGATCTACTACGCGCACGAGCGTGAGGTGATCGAGCGGGACGGCATGCTGTACGCGGTGAACGAGTTCTTCCAGCCGCGCTCCGGCGAGGAGCGGTTCAAGGCGCAGGTGCGGTACCGGACGGTGGGTGACGCCTCCTGCACGGCGGCGGTGCGGTCGGACGCCGACACGGTGGAGAAGGTGATCGAGGAGGTGGCCGCGACGCGGATCACCGAGCGCGGCGCGACCCGCGGTGACGACCGGGTCAGCGAGGCCGCGATGGAGGACCGTAAGCGGGAGGGCTACTTCTGATGAGCGTGGAGACCCTGGCCCCCGGGGCCGATGCGGCGCCGCGGCCGATGGACCTGCTGCGGTTCGCCACGGCGGGCAGCGTCGACGACGGCAAGTCGACCCTGATCGGCCGGCTGCTGTACGACACGAAGTCGCTGTTCACCGACCAGCTCGCCGCGGTCGAGGCGGTGTCGGCGGCCCGGGGCGACGAGTACACCAACCTGGCGTTGCTCACCGACGGGCTGCGGGCCGAGCGGGAGCAGGGCATCACCATCGACGTGGCGTACCGCTACTTCGCCACCCCGCGGCGGAAGTTCATCATCGCGGACACCCCCGGGCACATCCAGTACACCCGGAACATGGTCACCGGCGCCTCGACGGCCGACCTGGCGCTGATCCTGGTGGACGCGCGCAAGGGGCTGGTGGAGCAGTCGCGCCGGCACGCGTTCCTGTGCTCGCTGCTGCGGGTGCCGCACCTGGTGCTGTGCGTGAACAAGATGGACCTGGTCGACTGGTCGCAGGAGGTGTTCGAGCGGATCGCCGACGAGTTCACCGCGTTCGCGGCGAAGCTCGACGCGCCCGACCTGACCGTGGTGCCGATCTCGGCGCTGAAGGGCGACAACATCGTGGCCCGGTCGGAGAACATGCCCTGGTACGAGGGGCCGTCGCTGCTGCACCACCTGGAGCGGGTGCACATCGCCTCCGACCGCAACCTGGTCGACGTCCGGTTCCCGGTGCAGTACGTGATCCGGCCGCAGTCGACCACGGTCACCGACTACCGGGGTTACGCGGGGCAGGTGGCGTCGGGGGTACTCAAGCCCGGCGACGAGGTGATGGTGCTGCCCTCGGGTTTCACCAGCCGGATCGCGTCGGTGGAGACCGCCGACGGGCCGGTGGAGGAGGCGTTCCCGCCGATGTCGGTGACGGTCCGCCTGACCGACGAGATCGACATCTCCCGCGGCGACATGATCTGCCGGCCGAACAACGCCCCGGCCGTCACGCAGGACATCGAGGCGATGGTCTGCTGGATGGACGAGACCCGGCCGCTGCAGGTCGGCGGCAAGTACGCGATCAAGCACACCACCCGGTCGGCCCGGGCGATCGTGCGCGGGCTGCACTACCGGCTGGACATCAACTCGCTGCACCGGGACGAGGCGGCCGGCGAGCTGAAGCTCAACGAGATCGGCCGGGTGCGGCTGCGTACCACGGTGCCGCTGCTCGCCGACGAGTACCGGCGCAACCGCACCACCGGCGGCTTCGTGATCATCGACGAGACCACCAACCGCACCGTCGGCGCCGGGATGATCGTCGAGACGTCCTGACGCCGTTCGTTCCGCCAGCCGTCGAGAAGGGGCCCCGATCCGGGGCCCCTTCCTCACAGGCGGTGGGCGCCGGGGGCGGGGGTGGCGCGGTACAGGCCGGGGGCGCGGTAGCCCCGCTCGGCGTACGCGGCCGTGACGGCGGCGGCCACCGCGTCGGCCCGGTCGGCGTCGACCAGGGCGAGGACGCAGCCGCCGAAGCCGCCGCCGGTCATCCGGGCCCCGTACGCGCCGGCCGCGAGGGCCGCCTCGACCGCGGTGTCGACCTCCGGCACGGTGATCTCGAAATCGTCCCGCATCGAGGCGTGCGAGGCCGTCAGCAGCGGGCCGGTGTCGCGGACGCGGCCGGCGCGCAGCAGCTCGACGGTGTCCAGGACGCGCTGGTCCTCGGTGACGACGTGCCGGACCCGGCGGCGGGTCTCGTCGTCGTCGAGCCGGGCCAGCGCGGCGTCCAGCCCGGCGGCGGGGACGTCGCGGAGCGCGGGTACGCCGAGCAGGTGGGCGGCCCGCTCGCAGGCGGCGCGGCGGGCAGCGTACTCGCCGTCGGCGTGCCGGTGCGGGGCCCGGCTGTCGACGACCAGCACGGCCAGGCCGGCGGCGGCCAGGTCGAACGGGATGTGTTCGATCGCCTCGGTGCGGCAGTCGAGGAACAGCGCGTGCCCGGCCCGGCACCGGATCACGGCCGACTGGTCCAGGATCCCGGTGGGCGCGCCGACGTAGGCGTTCTCGGCGCGCTGGGCGAGCCGGGGCCACCGCTCGGTCGGCAGGTCCAGCCCGCCCAGGTCCACCAGGGCGGCGAGCACCGCCGCCTCCAGGGCGGCGGAGGAGGACAGCCCGGAGCCGAGCGGCACGTCGGAGGCGATGGCCAGCCGCGCGCCGGGCACGTCGTGGCCGGCGTCGCGCAACGCCCAGACCACCCCGGCCACGTACGCGGCCCAGCCGGTGACCCGGCCGGGCTCGGCGACCTCGTCCGCGCCGAAGCTGACCGGCTCGCCGGACAGCTCCGACCAGACCGTCCACCGCGGCCCCTCCTGGCGGTCGGCGGCGACGACGGTGCGCAGCGGCAGCGCGAACGGCAGCACGAAGCCGTCGTTGTAGTCGGTGTGCTCGCCGATCAGGTTCGCCCGGCCGGGCGCGGCCCAGCGGCCGGCGGGCGACCCGGCGTACCGGTCGGCGAAGCCGGCGGCGGCGCGGTCGGCGACGTCGGCGACCGGGCCGGGGCGCGCGGGGTCGACCGCCGCGTGCGGGCGCGCGGTGGGGGACGCGGGAACGGCGGGGGGCGCGGTGTCGGTCACGGGCGGTCCAGCAGGTGGGTGCGGTAGAAGGCCCAGGCATCGCCGACCATGTCGTGCAGGGTCGGCTTCTCGGGCGCCCAGCCCAGCTCCTCGCGGGCCAGGGCGGAGGAGGCGACCAGCTCGACCGGGTCCCCCTCGCGGCGCGGCGACACCTCCACCGGCACCGGGTGCCCGGTGACCTCGCGGACCACCTCGACCACCTGCCGGTTGGTGAACCCGGCCCCGTTGCCCAGGTTGTAGATGCGGTGCCGGCCGGCGACGGCCGCGGTCAGCGCCAGCAGGTGGGCGCGGGCCAGGTCCTCGACGTGGATGTAGTCGCGGACGCAGGTGCCGTCGACGGTGGGGTAGTCGTCGCCGAAGAGCTGGAGCTTCTCCCGGCGGCCGGCGGCGACCTCCAGCGCGATCGGGATCAGGTGGGTCTCCGGGTCGTGCCGCTCGCCGATGGCGTGCCCGCCGCGCAGGTACGCCCCGGCCACGTTGAAGTAGCGCAGCGACACGGCGGCCAGGTCGTGCCCGATCGCCTCGGAGGTGAGCGCCATGTCGACGGCGAGTTTCGTGGCCCCGTACGTGTTGGTGGGGGCCTTCACCGCGGTCTCGGGGATGGGCAGCTCGACGGGGTTGCCGTAGACGGCGGCGGTGGAGGAGAAGACCAGGCGGGGCACGCCGGCCGCCCGGACCGCGTCGATCAGGGCGAGGGAGCCGACGGTGTTGGTCCGCCAGTACAGCTCCGGCTTGACCATCGACTCGCCGGCGGCGATGAGAGCGGCGAAGTGCAGCACCCCGTCGAAGCCCGAGCCGGGGGTGAGCACCCGGGCCGCCTCGTGGACCGGCGCGTCGACCCAGGTGGCCTCCGGGGCGAGGGCCTCCCGGTGCCCGGTGCGCAGGTCGTCCAGGACGACGACCTCGTGGCCGGCGTCGAGCAGCATCCGGGTCACCACGCTGCCGATGTAGCCGGCGCCGCCGGTGACGAGCAGTTTCACGTCCGGTCCTCCTGCCTGGCCGCCTCGCCGCGACCGCTCGTGATCACACTACGGCCGTCCGCCGGGTCCGCGCTGCCGTCGGCCCGGCCAACCGCGCCGCCCCGGGCGGCGTCCCGGGCGGACGGTGCGTGCCGTACCCCGGCGGTGTCTACCATCACTGTCATGCGGGAAGCGGGTGGTCCCGGGCCCCGGCGGCGACCGCCGGGGCGGGCCCGACGCGAACCGGGCCCGCTGGCCCGCACGGTCGCCCGGCTGGTGGTGCGGGCCGCCGACGCCGCGACGCGGCTGGTCACCGACCTGCTCGGGGCGAGTCCCGCCGCGGGCCGGGAGCGCATCAGCGAGGCGGAGCTGCGCGACCTGGTCGCCGCGAACACCGTCATCGACCCGGACGAGCGGCGGATCATCGACGAGGTGCTGGTGGCCGGGGCGAGCCTGGTCCGTGAGGTGATGATGCCCCGCACCGAGGTGGTGTTCCTGTCCGCCGGGCTGACCATCGCCGAGGCGGAACGGCTGGTCCGGGCCGAGACGCACACCCGGTACCCGGTGGTCGACGGCACCCACGACGACGTGGTCGGCTTCGTGCACCTGCGCGACGTGCTGCTGCGCCCCGACCTCGACCCGTGCACCACGGTGGGCGAGCTGACCCGGGAGGTCAAGCGGCTGCCCGGCAGCAAGCGGGTGCTGGCCGCGCTGACCGAGATGCGCCGTGAGCGGCACCACCTGGCGGTGGTGGTCGACGAGTACGGCGGCACGGCCGGCATCGTCACCCTGGAGGACCTGATCGAGGAGCTGATCGGGGAGATCCACGACGAGTACGACACGACTCCCGAGCCGCCGCTGGCCGGGCTGCCGGCGGTGGTCGACGGCCGGCTCAACCTCGCCGACTTCGCCGAGCGGACCGGGCTGCGGCTGCCCGCCGGCCCGTACGAGACGGTCGGCGGGTACGTGATGGCCGCGCTGGGCCGGCTGCCGGTGGCCGGCGACGAGGTGCCGGTCGCCCCGGGGGCGGTGGACGGGGGCGCCCCGGGCCCGGACGACCCGCCCGGCGGCTGGCTGCTGCGGGTGCTGGCGCTGGAGGGCCGCCGGGTGGCCCGGCTCCGCGTCTCGGCGGTGCGCGTGCCCGAGCCGCGGCGCGAGGTCGCCGCGCCGGCGGTGGCGGCGGAGGCCCGACCCGCCGGCCCGTCATGACGTGCGCCGGGCCTTGCTGACAGAATTGCCGGCATGTCCGACGCACCCGCCCGCCCCCGCGTTCTCTCCGGCATCCAGCCGACGGCCGACTCGTTCCACCTCGGCAACTACCTGGGCGCGGTGCGGCACTGGGTGGCGTTGCAGGACACCCACGACGCGTTCTACTGCGTGGTCGACCTGCACGCCATCACCGCCGGGCACGACCCGTCGGTGCTCCGGCAGCGCTCCCGGGTCGCCGCCGCGCAGCTGCTGGCCGTCGGCATCGACCCGGAGCGCAGCACCCTGTTCGTCCAGTCGCAGGTGCCCGAGCACCCGCAGCTGGCGTGGGTGCTCGGTTGCATCACCGGCTTCGGCGAGGCCAGCCGGATGACCCAGTTCAAGGACAAGTCGCTGAAGCAGGGCAGCGAGCGGGCCAGCGTCGGCCTCTTCACGTACCCGATCCTGCAGGCCGCCGACATCCTGCTCTACCAGGCGAACGCGGTGCCGGTCGGCGAGGACCAGCGCCAGCACCTGGAGCTGTCCCGGGATCTGGCCCAGCGGTTCAACACGCTGTTCGGCCCGGCGTTCACCGTCCCGGCGCCGCACATCGTCAAGGACACGGCGAAGATCACCGACCTGCAGGACCCGACGGCGAAGATGTCGAAGTCGTCCTCCTCGCCCGCCGGCATCATCGACCTGCTGGAGGACCCGGCCCGCTCGGCCAAGAAGATCCGCTCGGCGGTCACCGACACCGGCCGGGAGATCGTCTTCGACACCGGGACCAAGCCCGGCATCGCCAACCTGCTCACCATCTACTCCGCGCTGAGCGGCCGGAGCATCGACGACCTGGTGGCCGCGTACGCGGGCAAGGGCTACGGCGACCTGAAGAAGGACCTCGGCGAGGTGGTGCGGGAGTTCGTCGCCCCGATCCAGGAGCGCACCCGGACGTACCTCGACGACCCGGCCCAGCTGGACAAGCTGCTCGCCGCCGGCGCGGAGAAGGCCCGCGTGGTGGCCGCGCGGACGCTGGGCGACGTGTACGAGCGGATCGGGTTCTTCCCGCCGGTCCGGTTCGAGTAGCGGTCCCGGCGCGGCGGGTACGGGTGGACGGGCCGGTGGCCGGAGGGATGGCGCGGAGCGTGGAGCGCAGGGACGGGGCGCCGGCGGCCGGCGACACCATCCAGATCGGGATCGCGGTGGACATCCCCGAGCCGTGGGGCGGCACGCTCACCCGGCGCCGGATCGAGGCCGGCGACCCGCAGGTGGTCCCGGCGCACGTGACGCTGCTCGGTCCCACGGAGATCCCGGTGGCCGCGCTGCCCGCGGTCGAGCGGCACCTGACCGCGGTGGCCGCCGCGCACCTGCCGTTCACCCTGCACCTGCGGGGCACCGGCACGTTCCGCCCGGTGACCCAGGTGGTCTTCGTGGCGGTGGCCGCCGGGATCAGCGAGTGCGAGCTGCTGGCCGCCGCGATCCGCGCCGCGCCCGAGCTGCACCGGGAGGCCCGCTTCCCGTACCACCCGCACGTCACCGTCGCGCAGGACGTGGCGCCGGAGGCGCTCGACAAGGCGTACGAGGACCTGGCGGACTTCTCGGCGATGTTCGAGGTGGACTCGTTCACCCTGTTCTCGCACAGCGGGCAGACCCGGTGGCAGCCGCGCCGGGACTTCCTCCTCGGCGGCTGAGCGGCGCCGCGTGGACCGGGTCGGGCGCCGCGGGCCGGGCGGCGGGAGGGCCTCCGCGTCGGGGCGCTCCAGCCGGAGCATGCGGCGGGCCGCCGGTGGGACGGCGACGGATCGGCGAGGATGACGGCGTGAACCTGATGGGGCGGATCGAGTCCGGCATCGACCGGCGGGTGAGCTCCTGGCGCCGCCGGTCGCGGACGTTCGACCACGTGTGGCGGGCCGGGGACCTGTACGCCGAGATGCTGGGCGGGCGGCTCGCGGCGGCCATCGCGTACTACGGGTTCTTCGCGGTGTTCGCGCTCGCCCTGGTGGCGTACTCGGCGTTCGGGGCGGTCATCGAGGACAACGACGAGGTCAGCAGGGCGGCAGCCGGCTTCCTGCGGGAGAACCTGCCCTTCCTCGATCCCGAGCAGATCGCCCGCAGCAGCAACACGGTCGGGGTGGTCGGCCTGATCATCCTGGCCTTCACCGGGATCGGCTGGGTCGAGGCGATCCGCTCGTCGCAGCGGCTGATGTACGGGCTCAACCAGCAGCCGGGCAACTTCGTCGTGCGTCGCCTGGTCGACCTGGCCGTCATGATCGGGATCTTCGTGCTGATCGGCGTGTCGGTGGCCGCCGTGGACGCGCTGGAGTCGGCGCTGCGCTTCCTGCTGCGCAGCACCGGCTCGCTGGGGCTGACCACGCTCAGCGCCGCGCTCAGCGTGGTGGTCAACATGGTGCTGGCCGCCGCGCTGCTGGTCGCGGTTCCCCGGCTGCGGATGAGTCGCCGCCGGCTGCGCCCGGTGGTGTTCACCGTCGCGGTCGGCATCACGCTGCTGAACACCGTCGGGCGGTACTACGTGGTGCGCACCGAGCGGAACCCGGCGTACACGGTGGTGACGACCGCGGTCGGGCTGCTGCTGTACCTGTACCTGCTCAACCAGCTGGTCCTGTTCGGGGCGGCGCTGGCCGCGACCAGCCCGTACGGTCGGGTGGTGGACCTGGCCCAGCGGCCGAGGCCCGCCGACCTCGACGTCGAGAACGACCCGGGCGTGCCCGGGGGAGCGGGGTGACGTGCTGATCGCGGTGGATCCGGCGGGGCCCGTGCCGCCGTACGAGCAGGTGCGCGGGCAGCTCGCCGAGCAGATCGGGGACGGCCGGCTGCCGGCGGGCACCCGGCTGCCGACGGTCCGGCAGCTCGCCGCCGAGCTGGGGCTGGCGGTGAACACGGTGGCCCGGGCGTACCGGGAGCTGGAGGCCGCCGGGCTGCTGGAGACGCGGGGCCGGCACGGCACCTTCGTCGCGCCGGGCCGGGACGACGCGACGGACCGGTTGCAGCGGGCGGCGGCGGGCTACGCGGCCGAGGCCGTCCGGCTCGGGGTGGCGCCGGAGGCCGCGCTGGCCCTGGTCCGGGCCGCCCTGGACGCACAATTCAGGCAAATGCCGCTCACCGGAACGTGAGCACCGACCATGATGGGCCCGTGGGCGCACTAGTGACGCTGGACCTGCCGGACGACTCGCCGATGCTCGGCCTGCCGTGGATCATCACCTTCGGCCCGCTCGGCGACGCCGACGAGTGGGAGCCGGTGGTCTGCGGCCCGTACGAGCGGCTGCACGCGTTGGCGCTGGCCGAGGCGGTGGTGGCCGAGGAGCAGCTGATGGCGGTGGTCGAGCCGCTGCTTCCGGCGCTGTCGCCCGACGAGATCCGCAGCGAGATCGCGGCCGCCCAGATCGCCGCGGCGGACGACACCGCCCATATCGAGCAGGCCGACCTCTACGGCGACTTCGAGGACGTCATCGACGACGAGCTGGAGGCGGCGGCCGAGGCGGACGAGCGGACCGGCCCGCCCGCCGCGCCGAGCGAGGCCGAGCTGCGGGCCGGCTTCCAACGGATCGCAAAGCTGCTGGCCGAGAAGGGACGCTGACCCGGGCCGCGGCCATGCGTCGACCCGAGACCACAGCGGACGCCCGGATCGCCGGATTCCCGGCGAGAAAGCTGCTGACGCGAAACCACGGCGGGCGCGCCCGGATCGCGCGGCGCCCGGCGGCAGGGGTGTGCCGGAGGCCGACCCGCGGAGGGATCAAGCCTGACCGCCCGGAGCGGGTCGGCCTCCGGCACACCCCCAACCCTGACTCGCGGCTCAGTGCGCGCCCCCGAGGTTGAGCACGACCACCCCGGCGATGACGAGCCCGACGCCCACCACCTTGGCAACGCTGAGCGGCTCGCCGAGGAACGCGGCCCCGATCGCGACGATGGCCGCCGTGCCCAGCCCCGACCACATCGCGTACGCCACGCCGACGGGGATGTCCCGCACGGCCAGTGCGAGCAGCCCGAAGGCGGTCAGGTAGGCGACGGCCAGCCCGAGCGTCGGCCACGGCCGGGTGAACCCGTGCGTCGCCTTGAGCAGGCTGGTGCCGACCACCTCGGAGGCGATCGCCGCCAGCAGGAACAGGTACGCCATGACGTCGATTCTCCACGGGCCGACGCCGGCGGCTCCGGGGTGGACGGTGCCGGCGGAAGCCCCGTCCACGACGGACGCCGGCGCCTCCCGGGACGGACCCGCGAGGCGCCGGCGCCACCACACCCCCCACCACAAGGGGTAGTTGCCCAGTCGCCCGGCGGCGCGGGGCACGCCGAACGACCAGGTCGTCAACTCGGTTACCCGGCCGCGGGCCGTTCGAACCACGCGGCGGCGTCGACCGGCAGCACGTGCCCGGCGCCCTGCTCGGTGAGCTCCGCGCTGGCGACGAGCGGCCGGCCGTACCCGTCGATCAGCACCGGCGCGTCGCTGAGGTTGACCACGCAGGTCAGCACGGTGTCGCCGGAGCTGCGGGTGAACGCCAGCACGCCCGGGCCGGTGCCCTCCAGCCAGGTCACGCCGCCCGCGTCGGCGGCGAGCGCGGGGTGCTCGCGCCGGATCCGCAGCGCGGCGCGGTAGTGCTCCAGCGTGGAGCCGGGCACGCCGGTCTGGGCGGCGACCGAGAGCGCGGCCCAGGTGGCCGGGGCCGGCAGCCAGCTCAGCTCGCTGCCCTCCGGCCCGAAGCCGTACGGGGCCAGCTCGCCGCTCCACGGGATCGGCACCCGGCAGCCGTCCCGGCTCTCCCCGGTGCGCAGGAAGGACGGGTCCTGGCGCAGCTCGTCGGGCAGGTCCAGCACCTCCGGCAGGCCCAACTCCTCGCCCTGGTAGAGGTACGCGCACCCGGGCAGGGCCAGCATCAGCAGGGTGGCCGCCCGGGCCCGGCGCAGGCCGACCTCGCCGTCGCCGTACCGGGTGACGTGCCGCTGCTTGTCGTGGTTGGACAGCACCCAGGTGGTGGGCGCGCCGACGATGGTGGCCTCGGACAGGGCGGTGTCGACGACCTTGCGGAAGGAGTCGGCCGACCAGGTGGCGTCGAGGAAGTCGAAGCTGAATGCCTGGTGCAGTTCGTCCGGGCCGATGTAGCGGGCCAGCCGCTGCGGCGTCTCGGCCCACGCCTCGGCGACGGCCATCCGGCCGCCGGGGTAGCTGTCCAGGATCGGCCGCCAGGCCCGGTAGATCTCGTGCACCTCGTCCTGGTCGAAGTACGGCAGCCGGCCCTTGCCCAGCAGTTCCACCTGGCGCTGGCCGGTGGTCATGCTGCTGAAGCCGACGTCCGGCAGCCCCTCGGCCTTGATCATGCCGTGGGCCACGTCGACGCGGAACCCGTCCACGCCCCGGTCGAGCCAGAAGCGCAGCACGTCCTCGAACTCCGCGCGCACCTCGGGGTGGCGCCAGTTCAGGTCCGGCTGGGCCGGGTCGAACAGGTGCAGGTACCACTGGCCGTCCGGCACCCGCGTCCAGGCCGGGCCGCCGAAGATGCTCTCCCAGTCGTTCGGCGGCAGCTCGCCGTGTTCCCCCTTGCCGTCCGCGAACAGGTAGCGCTCCCGCTCGGCGGAGTCGGGGCCGGCGGCGAGCGCGGCGCGGAACCAGGGGTGCTGGTCGGAGGTGTGGTTGGGGACGATGTCGACGATGATCCGCAGGTCGAGGGCGTGCGCGTCGGTGATCATGGCGGCGAAGTCGGCGAGCGTGCCGAACATCGGGTCCACGTCGCGGTAGTCGGCCACGTCGTAGCCGCCGTCGACCATGGGCGAGGTGTAGAAGGGGGTCAGCCAGAGCGCGTCGACCCCGAGGTCGCGCAGGTACGGCAGGCGCTCGCGGATGCCCGGCAGGTCACCGACGCCGTCGCCGTTGGAGTCGGCGAAGCTGCGGACGTAGACCTGGTAGACGACCGCGGATCGCCACCAGTCGTCGTCGGAGGTCAGCGGCGTGGGGGTGCTGGCGGTCATCGGTGACGATCCCCGTTCTGTGGCGGGCCGGCGTGTCCCGCACGGTTTCGGCACTGTGGCGCGCGGGCGTCACAGCAGGATGCCGCCCGGTCGCTGCAAGAGTCAAGCAGCTCTTGCGCAAGAAATGACGCCGATGGTCGGAGCGGACCGAGGCGGGGATCGCGAGCGCCGACCGCCGGAGCTGGGCTCAGGCGGGGATGGCGAGCGCCGGCGGCGTCGGGTGCTGGCCGTCCGGCCCGCCTCCGGCGGTCGCCGGCGGGGCCACGGCGGTGGAGCCGCGCACCACCAGCTCGGGCCGGAACAGGTACTCCGAGTGCGGCGCGGCGTGCCCGTTGATCTCGTCGACCAGGGCCCGGACGGCGGCGACCGCCATCGCGATGACCGGCTGGCGCATGGTGGTCAGCGGTGGGTCGGTGAACGCCATCAGGGGCGAGTCGTCGTACCCGACCACCGACAGGTCGCCCGGCACCGACAGGCCGCGCTGCCGGGCGGCCCGGATCGCGCCGAGCGCCATCAGGTCCGAGCCGCAGACGATGCCCGTGACGCCGCGCTCCAGCAGGCGCCCGGCGGCCGCCTCGCCGCCCTCCACGCCGAACAGCGACAGCTCGGCCAGCCCGTCCAGCTCGGCCTCGGGCAGGCCGGCGAGCCGCCCCATCGCCGCCCGCCAGCCGGTGACCCGGCGCTGCACCGGCACGAACCGGTCCGGGCCCGTGATCAGGCCGATCCGGCGGTGTCCGAGGGCGACCAGGTGGGCGACGGCCAGCTCGGTGGCCTCCCGGTCGTCGCAGGAGACGAACGGCGCGGCGATGCCGGGCACGTACCCGTTGATCATGACGACCGGCAGCGGTCGGGCGATCAGCGCGCGGTAGCGGTCGTGGTTGGCCGCGGTGTCGGCGTGCAGGCCCGAGACGAAGACGATGCCGGAGACCTGGCGGTCGAGCAGGCTCTCGACGTACTCGTCCTCGGTGACCCCGCCCGGGGTCTGGGTGCACAGCACGGGAGTGAACCCGCTCTGCGCCAGGGTCGACTCGATGACCTGGGCGAAGGCGGGGAAGATGGGGTTGTCCAGTTCGGGCACGACCAGTCCCACCAGGCCGGCGCTGCGCTTGCGCAGCCGGGCCGGGCGCTCGTAGCCGAGGACGTCGAGGGCGGTCAGTACGGCCTGGCGGGTCTCGGGGGCCACGCCAGGGCGGTCGTTGAGTACCCGCGACACCGTTGCCTCGCTGACTTCGGCCTGTTGGGCGATGTCGGACAGTCGAGCGCGCATGGCGGCACTTTAACGCAAGGGCAAGATCTTGCGTACACGCCTGCAAGCTCTTCCATTCTCTGCAACCTCTTGCTAACGTCCCCGCAATATGCGTATGAGCGGCGCAGCAACCGGGCGCCAGCAGCAAGAACTCACAGAGGTTTCCACTGGCGGGCCCGCCTTCCCCCGGCGGAGCCGGCCATGACGACAGGAGCACCGATGCGCATCCGTACCGCGGGTGTGGTCGCCGTCCTCGGCCTGGCGCTGGCCGCCTCCGGCTGCGGTGGCGGCGACAAGGAGGAGCCGGCCGCGAACGAGTCCGCCAAGGCCGCCGGCGGCAAGCTGGTGATCTGGGCCGACGACAAGCGCACCGCCGCCCTGAAGCCGTTCGCCGAGAAGTTCGGCCAGGACAACGGCGTGACCGTGGAGGTCCAGGCCGTCTCCAAGGACCTGCAGACCAACTTCGTCACCGCCTCCCAGCAGGGCAGCGGCCCGGACGTCGTGGTCGGCGCGCACGACTGGATCGGCAACCTGGTCCAGAACGGCGCCATCGACCCGGTGCAGCTCGGCGCCGAGCAGAAGAGCGCGTTCAGCGAGGTCGCCGTCAAGGCGGTGACCTTCAACGGTCAGGTCTACGGCGTCCCGTACGCCACCGAGAACATCGCCCTGATCCGCAACACCGAGCTGGCCCCCGAGGCGCCGAAGACGATCGAGGACCTGGTCGCCGCCGGCAAGAAGCTCAAGGCCGAGAAGAAGGCCAGCGAGATCCTCTGCCTGCAGTCCGGCCAGAACGGCGACGCGTACCACATCTACCCGCTGTACACCTCCGGCGGCGGCTACCTCTTCGGCACCGCCGCCAACGGCGACTACGACCCGAAGGACCTGGGCGTCGGCAAGCCGGAGTCGATCGCGGCCTTCCAGAAGATCGCGAAGCTCGGCGAGAAGGGCGACGGCGCGCTGAAGCGCTCCATCACCGGCGAGAACTCCATCGCCACCTTCACCGGCAAGAAGTGCGCCTTCCTGGTCTCCGGCCCGTGGGCCATCGCCGACGCCAAGAAGGCCAACATCTCCTACGACATCTCCCCGGTCCCCGGCTTCGCCGGCGGCAAGGAGGCCCAGCCGTTCGTGGGCGTGCAGGCGTTCTACGTGGCCGCCAAGGGCAAGAACAAGGCCCTGGCCCAGGAGTTCGTCACCAACTACGTGACCAAGCCGGACCTGGCCGTCGCGCTGTACAACGCCGAGCCGCGCCCGCCGGCGCTCACCGCCGCCTTCGAGCAGGTCAAGGGCACCGACCCCGACCTGGCCAAGTTCCAGGAGGCCGGCAAGAACGGCCAGGTGCTCCCGGCGATCCCGGCCATGGCCGCGATCTGGGACCCGTTCGGCAAGGCGGAGGCCGCCGTCATCGGTGGCGCCGACCCGGCCAAGACGATCACCGCCGCCGGCAAGACCATCTCCGGCCAGATCAAGTAATGAGCACGTCGCTGTCCGGCCCGGGGCCCGCCACGCGGACCCCGGGCCGGGAGCCCGCCGGCCCCGGGCTCCCGCGCGCGTCCCAGCAGACGCGGAACCTCGCGCCGATCACCGCGACCGGCCTCCTCGTCAAGGTGGTCCTGCTCGGCCTGGTCGCCGGGATCGCGGTCTGGGCGGCGTTCCCGCTCGTCGAGGCCGAGCACTGGGTCGGCCTGGCGATCCTGGCCGTGACCACCGCCGGCCTGTTCTGCCTCTACCTCACCCGCCGGCACGTCCCCGCGAAGTACCTGGTCCCCGGCACGATCTTCCTGATCGCCTTCCAGGTCTTTCCCGTGCTCTACACCGCGAGCACCGCCTTCACGAACTTCGGCGACGGCCACCGGGGCAGCAAGGACGACGCGATCGTCGCGATCCAGAGCTCCTCGGTGAAGCAGGTTCCCGGCTCCACCGAGTACGCCCTCTCCATCGCCACCGAGGGCGACCCGGCCACCGGCCCGCTCGTCTTCCTGCTGAGCGACCCGAAGACCAACCAGGTCTCCGCCGGCGACGCGGGTGGGCTGCGCCCGCTCGGCGCGGGCGACGTCACGGTCGCCCCGGGCGGCAAGGTCACCGCCGCCGACGGCTACACCGTGCTCAACTTCGGCCAGGCCAGCGTGCGGAGCAAGGAGATCACCGACCTGGTCGTGCCGACGGCCAGCGGCGCGATCCGGTCCAACGGCCTGTCGCGCGCCTACGAGGGCAAGGCCGTCCGGGCGTACGACGCTGGCTGCGACTGCATCAGGGACAGCGAGACCGGCAGGACCTGGAACGCCGACGAGGCCACCGGTTCCTTCGTCGCCGCCGACGGCGAGCGGCTGACCCAGGGCTGGCGGGTCAACGTCGGCCTGAAGAACTTCAGCCGGGTGCTGACCGACCCGGACATCGCCCGGCCCTTCTTCGGCACGCTGCTGTGGAACTTCGCCTTCGCGATCGGCTCCACCGGCGGGACGTTCGTGCTCGGCCTGCTCATCGCGCTGGCGCTGCACTCGCCCCGGATGCGGGCCACCAACTTCTACCGGGTGCTGCTGATCCTGCCGTACGCCATGCCGTCGTTCGCGATGCTGATGGTCTGGCGGGACATGTTCAACACCGACTTCGGCCTGGTCAACAACCTGTTCGGGCTGGGCGTCGACTGGTTCGGCGGGGAGTGGACCGCCCGGTTCGCGGTGATCCTGGTGCAGCTCTGGCTCGGATACCCGTACATGTTCCTGGTCACCACCGGGGCGTTGCAGGCCATCCCGCGCGAGCTGACCGAGGCCACCTCGGTCGACGGCGCTTCCCCCTGGCAGTCCTTCCGCGCGGTCACGCTGCCGCTGCTGCTGGTCGCGCTCTCGCCGCTGCTGATCTCGTCGTTCGCGTACAACTTCAACAACTTCAACGCGATCTACCTGACCACCGAGGGTGCCCCGTTCCCGGCGGACAACCCGACGAACGGCGCGACCGACCTGCTGATCACGTACACCTACCGGCTGGCGTTCGGCGGGCAGGGCGCGGAGTTCGGGTTCGCCGCGGCGATCTCGCTGTTCATCTTCACCATCGTCGCGGTGGTGTCCGCGGTGAGCTTCCGGCGCACCCGGCAGCAGGAGGAGGTGTACTCGTGACCACCCACGCGGAGGCGTCCCCCGGCAACCGGAACGCGGCGAGGGGGTCGACGGGTCGCTGGTTCGCCCAGGTGGGCTGGCGGCACGTCGTCGGGGTGCTGGCGGTGGCGTTCAGCCTCTTCCCGATCCTGTTCGTGCTCTCGGCGGCGCTGAACCCGCTCGGCACCCTCTCCTCGACCGAGCTGCTGCCGACCGGGGCGTCGTTCGAGAACTTCACCAACCTCTTCGACAAGACGGCGTTCGGCCACTGGTTCCTCAACTCGCTGCTGATCGCGGGGGTCTCGTCCTTCGCGTCGGTGTTCCTGTCCGCGCTGGCCGCGTACGCCTTCTCCCGGATGCGGTTCCGGGGCCGGCGGGTGGGGCTGCTGTCGCTGCTGCTGATCCAGATGTTCCCGCAGTTCCTGGCGATCGTGGCGATCTTCCTGATCTTCGGCACGATCACCGACCTGTGGCCGGCCATCGGCTTCAACACCCCGTGGAGCCTGCTGCTGCTCTACCTCGGCGGCGCGCTCGGGGTGAACACCTGGCTGATGAAGGGCTTCTTCGACACGCTCCCGCGCGAGTTGGACGAGTCCGCCACCATGGACGGCGCCAGCCACGCCCAGGTGTTCTTCCGGATCATGCTGCCGCTGGTGGCCCCGATCCTGGCGGTGACGGCCCTGCTGGCGTTCATCGGCACGATCAACGAGTTCCTGATGGCGAACGTGTTCCTCACCGACACCGACTCGAAGACCCTCGCCGTCGGCATGTACGGCATGCTCCAGGGCAACGAGAGGAACGCCAATTTCGGGATCTTCTCGGCGGCTACCCTGCTCACCGCGATCCCCACGGTGCTGGTGTTCCAACTGCTCCAGCGCTACATCGTCTCCGGCCTCACCGCCGGAGCGGTCAAGGGCTGAGGATGACGACCCCGCTGCTACCGCACCACGACGGCTCCGCCACGTACGTCCCCGACCAGGAGCCCGCGCTCGGGGCGACCGTCCCGGTCTTCGTGCGGGTGCCGGCCGGCGCCGACGTGCGGCAGGTGCACGTCCGGACCACCGGCGACGGCGAGCCCCGCTTCGCCGAGGCCGTCGTCGACCGGCGCGCCGGCGGGGATGTCTGGTGGCGCGCCGACGTCGAGGTGCGCAACCCGGTCAGCAACTACCGGTTCATGCTCACCGGCGCCCGCGGCTACCGCTGGCTCAACGCCGCCGGCCTGGTCGACCACGACGTGCCGGACGCCGGCGACTTCCGGCTGGTCGGGCACGCCCCGCCGCCGGCCTGGGCCCGGGACGCGGTGATCTACCAGATCTTCCCCGACCGGTTCGCCCGCTCCGCCGCGGCCGACGGCCGCACCGCGCCCGACTGGGCGATCCCCTGCGACTGGGGACACCCCGGTGATCGGGCGCGGCCCGGAGACGCCGTACCAGTTCTACGGGGGCTACCTGGACGGCGTGGCCGAGCGGCTGGACCACCTGGACCGGCTCGGCGTCAACACCGTCTACCTGACCCCGGTCTTCCCGGCCCGCTCCAACCACCGGTACGACGCCTCCAGCTTCGACACCGTCGACCCGCTGCTGGGCGGGGACGCGGCGCTGGCCCGGCTCGCCGACGCGGTGCACGCCCGCGGGTGGCGGCTGCTGGGGGACATCACCAGCAACCACACCGGCGACGCCCACCGCTGGTTCACCGCCGCCGCCTCGGACGCGCGCGCCCCCGAGCGGGAGCTGTACTACTTCGACGAGGCCAGCGGAGACTACGAGTCCTGGAACGGGGTCAAGTCGCTGCCGAAGCTCAACTGGGGCAGCGCCGAGCTGCGCCGCCGCTTCGCCACGGCCGAGGACTCGCTGCTGCGCCGCTGGCTGCGGCCCCCGTACGCCCTCGACGGGTGGCGGGTGGACGTGGCCAACATGACCGGGCGGCGGGGCGCGGACGCGTACACCCACGAGGTGGCGCGGCTGCTGCGCCGGGTGGTGGCCGAGACCCGGCCCGACGCCCTGCTGCTCGCCGAGCACGGCCACGACCACACCGGCGACCTGGACCGCGACGGCTGGCACGGCACGATGAACTACGTCGGCTTCACCGACCCCGTCTGGTCCTGGCTGCGCCACGGCGACGACCCACTGCCGAACTTCCTCGGCACGCCCGGCGGGGTCCGCCGGCGGGACACCGACGCCGTGCTCGCCACCATGAACGCCTACCGGTCGCTGGTCTCCTGGCGGTCGTACGTCCACTCCTGGCAGCTGCTCGGCTCCCACGACTCGGCCCGGATCCGGACGGTGGTGGGGGACGCGGCCCGGCAGGAGGTGGCCGCCGGCCTGCTCGCCACGATGCCGGGTACCCCGGTGATCTTCGCCGGCGACGAGCTGGGGCTGACGGGCACGAACGGAGAGGGGTCGCGTACCCCGATGCCGTGGCACCGGCCGGAGAGCTGGGACCACGGGACGCTCGGGGCGTACCGGGCGCTGGTCGCCCTGCGCCGCGGCGAGCCGGCGCTGCGCCACGGCGGCCTGCGCTGGGTGCACGCGGACCCGGACACGCTGGTCTTCCTCCGCGAGACGCCGGACGGCGGGGTCCTGGTGCTGGCCCGCAGGGCCGCCGCCGACCCGGTCCGGATCGCCGGCCTGCCGGCGGGCGAGAACGCGTACGGGGGCGAGCCGGCGCTGCGCCCGGACGCCGACGGCGTGGTCACCCTGCCCGGCGACGGCCCCACCTTCCAGGTGTGGCGGCTGCTGCCCGGATGAGGTGTGGGAGGGCCGGCGGGCCCCTACTACAAGGTGTCGTTGATGAGGGAGGATGGTGCGCGTGGAAGCTCTTCGGTTGGTACTTCTCTACGTGCATCTGATCGGGTTCGCGCTGCTGCTGGGCGGCGCGATCGCCCAGTACGTCAGCGGTCGGCTGCGGATCAACGCGGCCATGCTCTGGGGGTCGGCCCTGGGCCTGTTGACCGGAATCGGGCTGTCCGCCCCGTTGCGCGACGGCGCCGAGCCGGCCCCCGCCAAACTTGTTACCAAGTTGGTGCTCGCCCTGCTGATCTTCGTCATGGTCTTTTTCTCCCGTAAGCGGGAGACGGTCAACCGGGGCCATTTCCTCGCCATCATCGGGTTGACCCTGGTCAATGCGGCGGTGGCGGTTTTCTGGAGGTGACCGCCTGAGCACGGGAAAGGCCGCGCGAGGCCGAGGTCCGCGACGCCGGACCCGGCCCTCGGGCGGCCCGGTAAATGATCTGCCCCACCCATGGGTTACGTAGGGGTAACGAGCGTTCAACAGTCGTGCACGATTGTCGGCCGGTGGGAGGGCGTGGGCGTACGCTCCCGTCCGTAACGTGGGACGCCGGCGCGCGCAGCGCTCGTCGGTTTCAAAGGGCTGCCACCGCACGAAGCGCGGTGTGCAATGGGAAGGAGACGTCTTGCGCTCTGTGCGTGGGATGCGGATCGCCTCCGCCTTCGTGGCGGGTGGGCTCGTGCTGGGCGCCGCCGCGTGTGGTGAGGCCCCCGAGGAAAGCAGCAACACGGCCGGCAGCGACGCCAAGAAGTACAGCGCCTGCATGGTCACCGACGTCGGTGGCATCGACGACAAGTCGTTCAACACCTCGGCCTGGAAGGGCCTTGAGGAGGCCAAGAAGGCCAACGACAACATCGACATCAAGTACGTCGCGTCGAAGGCGCAGGCGGACTACGAGGTCAACCTGACCCAGTTCGTCAACCAGAAGTGCGACTTCATCCTGGCCGTCGGTGGCCTGATGGGCGATGCGACGTCCAAGATCGCGAAGGCGAACCCGAACCAGCAGTTCGCCATCGTCGACTCCAAGCTGCCGGAACCCAATGTCTACCCGATGCAGTTCGACACCGCCCAGGCCGCCTTCCAGGCCGGCTACCTGGCCGCCGGCATGAGCAAGACCGGCAAGGTCGGCACCTACGGCGGCCTGCCGATCCCGCCGGTGACCATCTTCATGGACGGCTTCGCCGACGGCGTCGCGCACTACAACAAGACCAAGGGCAAGAACGTCCAGGTCCTGGGCTGGGACAAGGCGACCCAGAAGGGGTCCTTCACCAACTCGTTCGAGAAGCAGGACGAGGGCAAGAAGGTCTCCGACACCCTGGTCGCCCAGGGCGCGGACATCATCATGCCGGTCGCCGGCGGTGCCGGCCTCGGCACGACCGCCGCGGCCCAGGCCTCCGGCGGCAAGTACTCGGTCATCTGGGTGGACGCCGACGGGTGCGAGAGCACCCCGAACTGCCCGGCGCTGCTGACCACCGTGGTCAAGAACATCACGGACGCCGTGAAGGAGGCCGTCACCAAGGCCGCCAGCGGGGAGAAGCTCCAGGCCAGCGCGGGCTTCGTCGGCACGCTCGCCAACAACGGCGTCTCGATCGCCCCGTACCACGAGTTCGACAGCAAGGTCCCGGCGGACCTGAAGACCGAGGTCGAGAAGGTCAAGGCGGACATCGCCGCCGGCACCATCACGGTCACCTCGAAGGCCCAGCCGGCCAAGTGACCGCTCCGCCGGCCGCCGTGGCGCCACCATCGGCGGCGGAGGCCGGCGGGCCCCAGGCATGACGACCGGCCGCCTCGACGTACGCGGGACACCCCCGCGGCGCCGGGGCGGCCGGTCCGCTCCACCCACGCCCGGCCCGGCCCGGTGACCGGCTGACAGCGGCCACGCCGCCCCATCGCTCGCACTCCCGGAGGTTGCGCTGAGACTCGAACTGCGCGGCATCACCAAGCGGTTCGGTGATCTGGTCGCCAACGACCACATCGACCTGACGGTGGAGCCTGGAGAGATCCACGCCCTGCTCGGCGAGAACGGTGCCGGCAAGTCGACCCTGATGAACGTCCTCTACGGGCTCTACCAGCCCGACGAGGGCGAAATCGTGGTCGACGGGAAGCCGCTGCGGCTCCGGGGCCCATCCGACGCGATCGCCGCCGGGATCGGCATGGTGCACCAGCACTTCATGCTGGTGCCGGTCTTCACCGTCGCCGAGAACATCATGCTCGGCGCCGAGCAGGTCCGGGGCGGTATCGCCGGATTCCTCGACCGGCGGCGCGCCCGGCGCGAGGTCGCCGAGGTCTCCGAGCGGTACAACCTGCGGGTCGACCCGGACGCCGTCATCGAGGACCTGCCGGTCGGCATCCAGCAGCGGGTCGAGATCGTCAAGGCCCTCACCCGCGACGTCGACCTGCTCATCCTCGACGAGCCGACCGCCGTGCTCACCCCGCAGGAGACCGAGGAACTGCTCGCCGTCATGCGGTCGCTCAAGGCCGCCGGCAAGTCGATCGTCTTCATCACCCACAAGCTCGGCGAGGTCAAGGCGATCGCCGACCGGATCACCGTGATCCGCCGCGGAAAGACCGTCGGCACCGCCTCGCCGACCGCCAGCCGCGACGAGCTCGCGGCGCTGATGGTCGGCCGCAGCGTCCGGCTGACGGTGGACAAGAAGCGGGCCACCCCGGGCAAGCCCATCCTGGAGGTCACCGGCCTGGTCGTCGACGACGACCGCCAGATTCGGGCCGTCGACGGGGTCGACCTCACCGTGCGCGCGGGCGAGGTGCTCGGCATCGCGGGCGTGCAGGGCAACGGCCAGACCGAGCTGATCGAGGCGATCATGGGCCTGCGGCCCGTCCTCGCCGGCACGGTCGCCCTCGACGGCGAGCCCGTGCAGGGTTGGCCGACCAAGAGGGTGCTGCGCGCCGGGGTCGGCTACGTCCCCGAGGACCGCAGCGTCGACGGGCTGGTCAAGGAGTTCAGCGTCGCCGAGAACCTGGTGCTGGACATCTACGACCGGCCGCCCTTCGGCAAGGGGCTGTCCCTCAGGCCGGACGCCATCGCGAAGTCGGCGAAGGAGCGGATCGAGCAGTTCGACGTCCGTACCCCGTCGGGCGACGCGCCGGTGGGCACCCTCTCCGGCGGCAACCAGCAGAAGGTGATCGTGGCGCGGGAGCTGTCCCGCCCGCTGAAGCTCTTCATCGCCGCCCAGCCGACCCGCGGCGTCGACGTCGGCTCGATCGAGTTCATCCACTCCCGGGTCATCCGGGAGCGGGACATCGGCACCGCCGTCATGGTCGTCTCCAGCGAGTTGGACGAGGTGATCGGCCTGGCCGACCGGATCGCGGTGATGTACCGCGGCCGGATCATCGGCGTCGTCGGCCCGGACACCCCGCGCGAGGAGATCGGCCTGCTGATGGCCGGCATCATCCCCGACGCGGTCACCGGCGCCACCGAACCGGCCGCCGCCGCGGCGACCCCGGCCCCTGAGGGCCCCGGTAGCGAGGACGAGGCATGAGCAATCCAACCCCCGAGTCGGGCTCGCCGAACAGGGAACCGGCGACCGAGGAGCAGGCGGCGCGGACTGCGGTCGGCACCACCGACCGGGTCGCCACGGCGACCGCCGCGAAGCGGCCCGAGCCGGAGGTCAAGCCCGCGCTGGGCCGGCTGTTCCTGGACAACCTCTGGGCCGCCAACACCGTCACCGTCACCGTGCTCGCGGTGGTGCTGGCGATGTTCGTCGGCGCCGTTCTGATCATCGTCTCGGACCCGGACGTGCTGGCCACCTACGGCTACCTCACCGCCCGCCCGTCCGACGCGCTGAACGCCAGCTGGACGGTGGTCAGCGACGCGTACGCGAACTTGTTCAAGGGGGCGATCTTCGACCCGGAGGCGTCCGGCTGGCGTGCCGCCCTGGGCCCCATCTCGGAGACGCTGACCTACACCGCGCCGCTTGTCTTCACCGGCCTGTCCGTGGCGCTCGCCTTCCGCGGTGGCCTGTTCAACATCGGCGCCCAGGGGCAGGCCACCATCGGCGTCATCCTCGCCGCGCTGGCCGGCTTCCTGCTGCCGCTGCCCCCGGGGCTGCACCTGGTCGTGGCGCTGGTCGCGGGTGCGGTCGGCGGCGCGCTCTGGGGCTTCGTCCCGGGCATCCTCAAGGCGCGCACCGGTGCCCACGAGGTGATCAACACGATCATGCTCAACTACGTCGCGCTCTACTTCCTGTCCTGGATCATCGTCCAGAACGGCGTACAGAACCCGGGCCGGGCCGACGCGATCAGCAAGCCGGTCGACGCCTCCGCCCAGCTGCCCCGGCTGCTCGGCGACAACCTGCGGGTGCACGCCGGCATCCTGCTGGCCGTGCTCGCCACCTGGTTCGTCGCCTGGCTGCTCAACCGCTCCACGCTCGGCTTCGAGCTGCGCGCGGTCGGCGCGAACCCCGACGCCGCCCGCACCGCCGGCATCAGCGTCCCCAGGGCGTACGTGCTGATGATGGCCATCGCAGGCCTGCTCGCCGGCCTCGGCGGCAGCCAGATGGTGCTCGGTTCGACGGCGGACGCACTTACCCCGCAGGTGGTCGCCCAGATCGGGTTCGACGGCATCCTGGTCGCCCTGCTCGGGCGGGTGAAGCCGTGGGGCGTTCTGCTTGCGGCGTTGCTGTTCGGTGCCCTCCAGGCGGGCGGCAACCGGATGCAGGGCTACTCGGGGATCTCGCTGGAGCTGGTCACCGTGCTCCAGGCGCTGATCGTCATCTTCATCGCCGCGCCGGCCCTGGTGAAGGCGATCTTCCAGCTCCGGGCCGCCCGCGCCGCCCGGTTACAGACGAGCCTGGCGAAGGGCTGGTAAGGCGATGTCCACCACCGCTGTTCCCGAGGTCGCCGTCGCCACGGTCGCCGAGGGCTTCTGGACCCGCAACCGCAGGGTCGGCGCGGTCCTGCTGGCGTTGGGCGTGCTCGCCACCGTCCTCTTCGGCGCGCTCGCCACCGACCAGCAGGCCCGGTTCACCCTGAGCGAGACCGAGGGTGGCGCGGCGCTGGAGATCAACGGCACCGTCGGCGCGATCCTGTTCGGGGTCGTCGCCGCGGCGGCCGGCGCCGCCCTGCTGGCCGGGGTGCCGAAGCGCTGGTTCACCGTCGTGCTGGGCGTCGGGCTGGTCGCGTTCGTCCTGTCGTTCCTGTGTTGGCAGGTCTCCGCCGCGCCGGCCGGACGCAACTTCATGCCGCTGGTCAACATGGTGCGGGGCACGTTCATCCTGGCCCTGCCGCTGATCTTCGGCGCGCTGGCCGGCGTGCTGTGCGAGCGCTCCGGCGTGGTCAACGTGGCCATCGAGGGTCAACTGCTGATGGGGGCGTTCAGCGGGGCGCTGTTCGGCAGCCTCTCCGGCAACGTCTGGGTCGGCCTGGTCGCCGCCGCGATCGGCGGCGCGTTCATCTCGCTGCTGCTGGCCGTCTTCGCCATCCGCTACCTGGTCGACCAGGTCGTGATGGGCATCGTGCTGAACCTGCTCGCGGTCGGCGTCACCGGCTTCCTCTACGAGCGGCTGATGCAGACCGACGCGCAGAGGTACAACTCCGCGCCCCGGTTCAGCAACTGGGAGATCCCGCTGCTCAAGGACATCCCGGTGCTCGGGCCGGCGCTGTTCCGCAGCAACATCTTCCTCTACGTCGGCCTGCTGCTGGTGCTGGTCATCCACATCGCGCTGTTCCGCACCCGGTGGGGGCTGCGCACCCGGGCCGTCGGCGAGCACCCCACCGCCGCCGACACCCTCGGCGTACGGGTGCTCGGGCTGCGCTACCGCAACGTCCTGCTCGCCGGCGTGGTCGCCGGGATCGGCGGCGCTTCCTACACGTTGGCGCTGTACTCGTTCACCAAGAACATGATCGGCGGCAAGGGCTTCATCGCCCTGGCCGCGCTGATCTTCGGCCGGTGGAGCCCGACGGGCGCCCTGCTCGCCGCGCTGTTCTTCGGCTTCGCCGACCAACTCGCCACGTACCTCGGGGCCATCGGCAGCAGCATTCCGAGCCAGTTCCTGGCCATGCTGCCGTACCTGGCGACGATCCTGGCGGTGGCGGGGCTCGTCGGCAGGGTCCGGGCCCCCGCCGCCGACGGCAAGCCGTACATCAAGGGCTGATGCTGCTTCCCGGTACCGTGCCCGGCGGGTCTGCTCGCCGGGCGACCGCCCCGTCGGCGTCCACCTGACGCCCGGCGGGGCGGTCTTTTGTTCGCCCGGTTCCCTCGCCCGGTCGCGGTGGCGCCGGCTGCGGCCACCAGTCCCCTGCGGCGGGCGAGCCGGATAATTGGGCAGAATGACGGGATGACCGACATCGACTGGGCGCGGCTACGGGCCGCGGCCACCGAGGTGATGCGGCACGCGTACGTGCCGTACTCGAAGTTTCCGGTCGGGGCTGCCGCCCTGGTCGACGACGGCCGGATCGTGACCGGCTGCAACGTCGAGAACGCCGCGTACGGGGTGGTGCTCTGCGCCGAGTGCGGAGTGGTCTCCTCCCTGCACGCCACCGGCGGCGGTCGCCTCGTCGCGCTCTCCTGCGTCGACGCCACCGGCGAGCCGCTGATGCCGTGCGGCCGGTGCCGGCAGCTGCTCTGGGAGCACGGCGGCCCGCAGTGCCTGGTCGAGGCCAAGGGCGGCCCGCTCGCCATGACGGAGCTGCTCCCGCACGCCTTCGACGTGGCCGATCTGGAGGCCGTCACCAGGGAACAGCCGGTTCCCGTGGTGCCGGACCGGCTGGCCGCCTGGCGGGGGCGCGGCACGGTGTTCGTGCACCCGGACCTGTCGGCGGGGCAGCAGGTCTGGACGGCGTACTGGGAGCGGTCGGCCGGGGACACCGAGGACGCCGAGACCGGGGTGCTGGAGGAGGGGCCGAGCTGGGGCGACCCGGCCGAGGCGATCGCCTGGGGGCACGCCCGTACCCCGCGGGTGGTGGTGGTCGACGCCTCGGGCACCATCTTCTGGGCCGGCGAGGGGGAGCCGCCGTTGGAGATCCCGATCCGCTGGGGTGGCTGAGCTTTGGGGCCGGGGCCGACCGCGCCCGGCTCCGGGCGGTCAGGCTTGATCCCTCCGCCGGGCGCGGTCGGCCCCGGCCCGTCGTGGTCCCGGCCGCGGGTCGGCGCCTGCCATACGACTAGGAAGATCTTTCGATGAGTGCTTTCACGGCGGTTGACGTCATTCGGACCAAGCGGGACGGGCGGGTGCTCAGCGACGGGCAGATCGACTGGGTGGTCGACGCGTACACCCGGGGGCTGGTCGCCGACGAGCAGATGTCCGCGCTGGCCATGGCGATCCTGCTGCGCGGGATGAGCGCGCCGGAGATCGCCCGGTGGACCGCCGCGATGATCGCCAGCGGGGAGCGGCTCGACCTCTCCGCGGTGGACCGGCCGACCGTCGACAAGCACTCCACGGGCGGTGTCGGTGACAAGATCACCCTGCCGCTCACCCCGCTGGTGGCGGCCTGCGGCGGCGCGGTGCCGCAGCTGTCCGGGCGCGGCCTCGGCCACACCGGCGGCACGCTGGACAAGCTGGAGTCCATCCCGGGCTGGCGGGCCGCGCTGAGCAACGACGAGTTCATCCGCCAGCTGCGCGAGGTGGGCGCGGTGGTGTGCGCGGCGGGCGCGGGTCTCGCCCCGGCCGACCGGAAGCTGTACGCGCTGCGCGACGTCACCGGCACCGTCGAGGCGATCCCGCTGATCGCCAGCTCGATCATGAGCAAGAAGATCGCCGAGGGCACCGGCGCGCTGGTGCTCGACGTGAAGGTGGGCTCCGGCGCGTTCATGAAGTCCGTGGACGACGCCCGCGAGCTGGCCCGAACCATGGTCGAGCTGGGCGGGGCGCACGGCGTGCGGACGGTCGCCCTGCTCACCGACATGTCCACGCCGCTCGGCCTGGCCGTCGGCAACGCGGTCGAGGTGACCGAGTCGGTGGAGGTGCTGGCCGGTGGAGGCCCCGCCGACGTGGTGGAGCTGACCCTGGCGCTGGCCCGGGAGATGCTCGACGCGGCCGGGCTGCCGGACGCCGACCCGGAGGCCGCGCTGCGCGACGGCCGGGCGATGGACGCCTGGCGGCGCATGATCCGGGCGCAGGGCGGCGACCCGGACGCCCCGCTGCCCACCGCGAACGAGGTCGAGGTGGTCCGCGCCGACGCGGACGGCTTCGTCGAGTCCGTCGACGCGTACGCGATCGGGGTGGCCGCCTGGCGGCTGGGCGCCGGCCGGGCCCGCAAGGAGGACCCGGTGAGCTTCCCGTCCGGGGTGGTGCTGCACAAGCGCCCCGGGGACCCGGTGCGCGCCGGCGAACCCCTGTACGAGCTGCGGGCGGAGCACGTCACCCGGATCCCGGCGGCACTGGCGGAGGCGGGCCGCGCGGTGCGGATCTCGCCGACGGCCCCGGCGGTGTCGCCGCTGGTCGTCGAGCGGATCGGCTGAGTCGGCCGGAGCCGCCGATGCCCATGGTGCGCGCGCCGCTGCGACCCGCTATTGTCGCAGGCCAAGGGGGGATGATCGGCGCCGAGCCGATGCGACTGACAGGGATGTGAGCGTGCGCGTACCCGCCCCCGACCCGCGAGAGGTCCGCGAGGCCAGCCTGGACGAGTTGTCCCGGCTGGGACTGCCCCTCCCCCCGAGCCAGTTCCCCCTGGTGTGGGAGCCGGGCGACGAGATCGAGCTGCGGCCGACCGCCGAGATCGAGGCCCGGATCGCCGTGCTGCACCTGATCCTGGCCCGCTGCTTCGGCATGCCGCCGCAGGCGGCGATGAGCTGGCTGCTCGGCTCGCGCCTGGTCGACTCGGTCACGCCGCCCGAGTGGCAGTTCGTGACGGGCGGCCGGGGCGACCACCGGTCGTTCGTGCTGCACCACGACGCGCTCTTCGCCCTGGCGTGGGTGCTCGGCCTGACCAAGCAGCTCGACCCGACGCTGCCCGTGGACGACCGGTTGGTGGAGCGGCTGCCGCAGATCGCCGCGGGGGAGACCTTCCAGCAGTGGCGCGCGCGCATCCTCGCCGCGCCCCAGCACCCGGCCGACGCGGCGGCGCTGCTCGACCTGCACTACTGCCTCGACTGGGCGTACCTGGAGCTGGAGCGGGCCGGACGCAGGCTGCCCGGCCTGATCGACGCGAACGCGATCGGCCAGCGCCGGTGGGCGCTGGAGTGGGCGGTGGTTCTGCGCGGGCCGTACCACGACGAGCCGCCGGGGTGGGAAGAGGTCGACCTGTCCACCTGACCGGCGCCGCCGGCGTGCCGGGCGCCGCTCAGCGGGGGCGGTGGGTGCCGAGCCGGACCGCGAGGGTCACCCCGACCGGTTCGGTCAGCGCCGCGATCCGGGCGGCGAGCACGGCCGGGTTGGCGTGCCAGGCACTCGGCCCCATCCCGACCAGGGTCGCGACCTCCGGCCGGGTCAGCTCCAGCCGGGACCGGAGCACCGTCGTGGCGACCGGGTCGAAGTGCTCGCCCAGGCTGCCCGCCACCCGGTCGGCCTTGGCGGGATCCACCCGGAGCAGACCGAGCGCGTCGACCAGTTCGGTGAGGTGGTCCTCGGCGGGGGTGACCACCAGCAGTGCGCCGGCCGGGTGCAGCACCCGGCGGAACTCCGCGCCGTTGCGCGGGGCGAAGACGTTGAGCAGCACGGCCGTGGACGCGTCGGCCAGCGGCAGCCGTTGCCAGGTGTCCGCGAGCGCCGCCGCCGCCCGCGGGTGGGCCCGGGCGGCCCGGCGCAGCGCCGGCTTGGAGACGTCCAGGGCCAGGCCCACGGCGTCCGGCAGCGCCGCCAGCACCGCCGCGAGGTGCCGCCCGGTGCCCGCGCCGGCGTCCACCACCAGGGGGTACGCCCCGACGGGCCGGTCGGCGCCGGTGCCGTCCCCGCTTCCCCCGCCGGTGGTCGGCCTGCTGGTGGTTGGTGCGCCGGCGGTTGGCGCGTCGGTGGGCATGCCCTGCTCCGGGCCCTTTGCTCTGCACCCGCATCCGCAGCGGTCACCCTCCGTCACCGCTGCATCGATGGGTGCAGAGCAAAGGGGACGCAGGGGGGAGGTCGCCTCGGCGGGCGTCGTCACCTCGGGTGACCGGCCGCCAGCGGAGCCGGCCGCTGCCAGCCGGCGGACCGCGTCGGTCGCGGCGTCGGCCAGCGCCGCGGAGACGAGGTCGTAGTGGCCGGCGGCCAGGAAGTCGGCGCGGGCGGCCACCATCTCGGCGGTGTCGCCGATGTGCGGGGCGCGGCCGGCGAGCAGGTTGACGTACCCCTGACGGGCCACGTCGAAGCTGTGCCGGCGGGGACAGCGCAGCGCCCGGGCGGTCCCGGCGGCGGCCTCGGCGAGCGGTTCGGCGCAGACCGGGCAGCGCAGCCGGTGCACGACGCGGGGATCCATCACCGGGGTCACCGTACCGGCCGGCCCGTCACACGCCGACGACGCCACGGACGGCGTCCGTGACCACGTGGCGTGGCGGACTAGTGTCTGGGCATGGTCGCAATCTCATACGAGGACATCGTCAAGGTCCCGAAGGCGTTGCTGCACGACCACCTCGACGGCGGCCTGCGGCCGGCGACGGTCGTCGAGCTGGCCGCCGAGGTCGGCCACGAGCTGCCCACCGGCGACGCGGAGGCGCTCGGCCGCTGGTTCGTCGAGGCGGCGAACTCCGGCTCGCTGGAGCGCTACCTGGAGACGTTCGCGCACACGGTGGGGGTCATGCAGACCGCGTCCGCGCTGCGCCGGGTGGCCCGCGAGTGCGCGCTGGACCTGGCCGCCGACGGCGTCGTGTACGCCGAGGTGCGGTTCGCCCCGGAGCAGCACCTGGAGCGCGACCTGACCCTGGACGAGGTGGTCGAGGCGGTCGTCGCCGGGTTCACCGAGGGCGCGGCGCTCGCCGCCGAGGCCGGCACCCCGATCCGGGTCGGCACGCTACTCACCGCGATGCGGCACGCCGCGCGGTCGCAGGAGATCGCCGAGCTGGCGGTGCGGCACCGGGACGCCGGGGTGGTCGGCTTCGACATCGCCGGCGCGGAGGCCGGCTTCCCGCCCACCCGGCACCTGGACGCCTTCGAGTACCTCCAGCGGGAGAACTTCCACTTCACCATCCACGCGGGCGAGGCGTTCGGGCTGCCGTCGATCTGGCAGGCCATCCAGTGGTGCGGGGCCGACCGGCTCGGCCACGGGGTGCGCATCGTCGACGACATCACCCCCGGCGGGCGGCCCGCGCTCGGCCGGCTGGCCGCGTACGTCCGCGACAAGCGGATCCCGCTGGAGCTCTGCCCCTCGTCGAACGTGCAGACCGGTGCCGCCCCGTCGATCGCCGAGCACCCCATCGGGCTGCTGCGCGACCTCCGGTTCCGGGTGACGGTGAACACGGACAACCGGCTGATGAGCGGCACCTCGATGTCCCGGGAGATGGCGCTGCTGGTGGAGGCCTTCGGCTACGGCTGGAAGGAACTCCAGTGGTTCACCATCAACGCGATGAAGAGCGCGTTCATCCCCTTCGACGAGCGGCTGGAGATCATCGACGAGGTGATCAAGCCGGCGTACGCGAAGCTGCTCGGCTGATCAGGAGCGCCACAGGTGGCCGGCGAGCAGGTCGGCCACCCGGCGCAGCAGTTCGCCGGCCCCGAGCGGGTGGGCGCCGAGGCCCGCCTGGCGGCGCAGCACCGCGGGCTCGTCCCGCAGCAGGGCGAGCCCCCGCCGGACCAGCACCCGCGGCGCCTTGCGCTGCTCGGCCAGATCGCGGGCCAGCCGTCGCAGGAAGGTCGCGCCGCGCGGGCGGCGCAGCGCGTACGCCCCGGCGAGCACGCCCCGGCGCCGGCACTCCTCGACGATCTCGGCGGCGAAGATTCCTTCGGCGACGAAAAGTGGCGATCCGGTGACGTCGAATGGCCGGGTGGCCACCCGGCGATCCGCGCCGATCGCGTAAACCGGCACTTCGGCCTTGCCGTCCCTGGCCAGTCGGGCGATCGTCGCCACGGCGGCCTCGGCGTCCCACGACTGCGGTGAGTCCCAGTCGACCAGACCGTCCCGGCGCGGCAACGAAGGGTCGTCGCCGTCCTTGTAGAAGTCGTCGAGGCAGAGAACGGGCAGGCCAGTCCGCCGGGCGAGGTACGACTTGCCGGAGCCGGAGGGGCCGGCGAGTAGGACGACGTGGTGCGGGGTATTCATCACTGTAAGTGACTCCGGCCGAGACTGATTGCGAGCAAATTGCGTCAACATCTCATCACACCGTCCGCGACGGCCAACCTGGGCTTTCTCTTTGCAGGGCGGCGTGATGGAATCTCGGAGGTCCGACCCGACGGGTCGGTTGCTGAGCGTTGCCCGGAGCAACGCGCGGACGCTGTGATCGCGAGGGCGGTGACGTGAGCAAACGGCCGAAGACGGCGGGCTTCCTGTCGCGACTGCGTCGGCCGACCGGCCGGCTCCGCGACATGCCGATCTGGTCGAAGCTCGGCCTCATCATGATCATGCCGACCATCGCCACGGTCGTGGTGGGCACCAGCGGCATCGTGGACAACCTCGACACGCTCGGTAACGCCAACCGCTCCGGTGACCTGGCCGGCCTCGTCGGCTACTCCGGCGATCTCGTCAACAGCCTCCAGGACGAGCGCACCTCCGCGGTGCTGCTCCTGGGCTCCGCGTCCGGCCAGGCCCGGGAGCAGTATCAGGAGGCGTACAACCGGGTGAACTCCCGGGTCGACCAGGCCAAGAACCCGTACCTGCGGCAGCGCGCCGACATCCAGGGGCTCCCGCGCAGCCTGGAGAGCCTGCTCGACGGGATCGACCAGAACCTGAGGGACCTGCCCGCCACGCGCAGCCAGGTCTTCAGCGGCAAGCTGAAGATCGCCGACGCGATGCAGGCGTACGAGGGTCTGATCAACGACCTGCTCGCCATCCGCGACTCCGCCACCCAGCTCGCCGGTGACAACGACCTGAGCGACCGGATGCGGGCCGCCGCCGCCGTCGCCCGGGAGAAGGAGTACCTCTCGGTCCGCCGGGTCGTGGTGCACCGGGCGCTGATCCAGCGGGAGCTGGCTCCCGTCCTGCGCACCGACTACATCGCCAGCGGCACCGGCCAGCAGCAGGCTCTGCAGAGCTTCAAGGCGGTGGCCAGCCAGGCCGAGGTGGACCTGCACGACCAGACGGTGGCCGGCGGCGACCGGCGTGAGGCCCAGAACTACACCGGCTGGATCGACGGCAACATCGACGGCAGCATGGCCGGCGCGCCCTTCGGCCCGGACCAGTGGGACGCGGCCATGGTGGCCAACGCCAAGCTGATCCGCGCGGTCGAGGTCAAGCTGGACGGCGACGTGGTCCGCCAGGCCGACGAGCTCCGCGCCGACGTGCAGCGGACGGTGTTCCTCCAGACCGGCGTGCTGCTCAGCATGCTGCTGCTGGCCATCCTGTTCGCGTACCTGGTCGCCCGGTCCATGGCCCGTTCGCTGCGCGACCTGCGCCAGGGCGCGCTCAACATCGCCCAGTACGGCCTGCCCCAGGCCGTCGCCCGGCTGCACGACCCGCAGGTCTCCAACCAGCTCTCCCCGGTCCAGGTGGCCAACCAGATCGCCGAGCCGCTGGCGGTGCGCAGCAAGGACGAGTTCGGGCAGGTGACCGAGGCGTTCAACGCGGTCCACCTGGAGGCGGTGCGGACGGCGGCCGAGCAGGCCGCGCTGCGCGCGTCGGTCGCGACCATGTTCGTCAACCTGGCCCGCCGGTCGCAGATCCTCGTCGACCGGCTGATCGGCCACCTCGACCGGCTCGAGCGCGGCGAGGAGGACCCGGACCGGCTGGCCGAACTGTTCCAGCTCGACCACCTCGCCACCCGGATGCGCCGCAACGACGAGAACCTGCTGGTCCTCGCGGGCGCCGACTCGACCCGCGTGCGGCGCGAGCCGGCGGCGCTGATCGACGTGCTCCGGGCCGCCCAGTCCGAGGTCGAGCACTACACCCGGATCGAGTTCGGAGTGATCGACCGGGACATCGAGGTCGCCGCGCACGCGGTCAACGACCTGGTCCACCTCGTCGCCGAGCTGTTCGACAACGCCACCGCCTTCTCCCCGCCGGACTCCCAGGTGGTGGTGGAGGCCCGGCGGGTCGGCGACCGCGCCTCGCTCTACGTGGAGGACCGGGGCATCGGCATCAGCGCCGACCAGATGGCGGAGCTCAACGAGCGCCTCGCCACACCGCCGCAGGTGGACGTGGCGGTCTCCCGGATGATGGGTCTGGTCGTGGTCGCCCGGCTGGCCTCGCGGCACGGCGTCAAGGTCGAGCTGCGGCCCGGCACCGACCGGGGCACCGTCGCCGACGTCACGCTGCCCACCGCCGTGCTGGTGCCCCGGGCGCTGTCCGGCCGGACCCAGCACGCACCCGCGCTGCCCGCGTCCGGCCCGCAGTCGGGCGCGACGCCGACCCTGGGCGCCTTCGCGGCCTTCGGCAACAGCTCGACGTCCGCGCCGACGTCCCGGCCCGGACACTCCGGCAACCAGGTGACGCTGGGCGGGCGGTCGTTCGACCCCGCCCCGCGCAACGGCCACGGCTCGTCCGCCGCGGCCGGCCCGGTACGGTCGATGCCGGCCTGGTCCGACCTGACCGGGGCCGCCGGGACCGCCGGCGGCGACGTCCACGTCCCGCGGGTCGCCAACGGTCAGCCGGGCGACCCGCTGCCGCAGCGGCGCGCCGGTGACGGCGACGCGGGGCCCGGCGGGCAGCCGCTCATCCCGCGGCAGCTGCCCAGCAGCCCGGAGGCCCGGGGCTGGACCCCGCCGCCCGTCTCCGCGCCGCCGGTCTCCGGCATCCCGGTCTCGGCCCAGCCCGTCTCCGGCCACCCGGTCTCGGGTCAGCCCCATCCGGGTTACCCCGTCTCGGGTCAGCCGTACTCGGCGCCCGTCTCGGGTCAGCCGTATCCGGCCCGGCCGGTCTCGGGTCAGCCGTACTCGGCGCCCGTCTCGGGTCAGCCGTATCCGGCCCGGCCGGTCTCCGGTCAGCCGTACTCGGCGCCGGTCTCCGGTCAGCCGCTGCCCACCCGGCCGGTGTCGTCGGCCCAGGCGCCGCCCGCCTGGCCGCCGGTGGCCGTGCCGGAGCGGGAGCCGGCCACTCCGCCGGTGCCCGAGCGCCTCGCCGCCGCCCTGGACATGACCACCGAGCTGCCGCGCGTCCCGCGTACCGACCTGTCGGCCGCGCCGACGGCCCCGCCCGCGCCGGCCCCAGCGGCCCCGCAGGGGCAGCAGCAGCAGCCGCAGCAGCGGTACGTGGACGAGACGATGGAGCTGCCGATCTTCCGGGAGCTCGAGTCGGCCTGGTTCCGTACCCGCCGACCGGCCCCGGAGGAGGCGGCCGGGGCCGCGGAGGCCCCGGCGGCGACCCAGCGGTTCGCCGCGGGCGACGCCAGCGGTCAGGCCGCACCGACAACAGCACCCGGCACGACAGGTAACGCACCGATGGCAGAAACACCGACGGCCGGAGGAATGTCCCGCGACAGCGGGCTGACACCCGGTGGCGGCATCCACCCCGGACAGACCGACGCCACATCCGGCCGGCGGTCCCCGCAGCAGCTCGGCGGCTGGGAGACCGCGGCCGACGACGGATGGCGTGCCGCCTCGGCGGCCACCGAGGTCCCCGTGGCGGAGACCACTCGCAAGGGCCTGCCGAAGCGGGTGCCGATGGCCCAACTCGTGCCGGGCGGGATCGAGAAACCGGCCGCGCCGGTCCAACGCCGGACACCGGAGGCGGTCCGCGGTCTGCTTTCGGCATACCATCGAGGCGTGCAGCGCGGGCGTAGTCAGCCCGACGGCAACCCGACCAACCCGGAGGCGACTCCGGGAGGGCAGCAATCCTCGCAGTCTGGCTCAGGGCCGGTGGCCGGGAGCGGGCAGAAGGAGCAACAAGGATGACAAGTACGCAGGATCTCGGTTGGCTGCTGGCCAACTTCGCCGACCGGGTACCCGGTGTCGCGCACGCGGTCGCCGTCTCCGCGGACGGCCTGCTCCTCGCGGCGTCACGGGATCTCCCGCGGGACCGGGCCGACCAGCTCGCCGCGATCGCATCCGGGCTGGTCAGCCTCACCCAGGGCGCGGCCCGGTGCTTCGAGGGCGGTGCCGTGCTGCAGACCGTCGTCGAGATGGACAATGGCTTCCTGTTCCTGATGTCCATCTCGGACGGCTCCTCCTTCGCCGTACTTGCCGCCCGCAGCTGTGACGTCGGGCAGGTGGGGTACGAAATGGCCCTCCTGGTCGACCGGGTGGGCGACGCGTTGACCCCGCAGCCGCGCGCGGCTATGGGGATGATGGGCTGACCCTCGCGTCTGACCGGTGGGTCAGGCGGAGCAACAACGACAACAAAGACGGGAACCACCGGGGTCAGCCGGTGTCGGGGACGAGGGAGGTGAGCGGCGACATGGTCGATCATGACGAGCCGACCGGGGCGTTGGTCCGTCCATACGCCGTGACCCGTGGCCGTACCCGACCTCGGCTGGACATCGCTCTGGAGGCGCTCGTCGAAACGACGGTGCGCGGCCGGGCCGCTGCCAGTGGCAACGGCGGCCAGGGCCGCGAGCACCAGTACATCGCCGCGCTGTGTGACGGACGCGTGCAGTCGCTCGCCGAGATCGCGGCGCGGATGCAGCTCCCGCTCGGTGTGGCCCGGGTGCTCATCGCCGACATGGCGACTGACGGCCTGGTCGCGGTGCACGAGCCGACCATCCTGGACGACTCCGACGACACGGTGGGCACTGAACTGCTGGAGAGGGTGCTGAGTGGACTTCGCAGGCTCTGACATGTCGCACCGCCAGCCCGCCCCGAGCGGGCGGGTGACGTCGGCGAAGATCGTTATCGCTGGTGGGTTCGGCGTCGGCAAGACGACGCTGGTCGGCTCGGTTTCGGAGATCACGCCGCTGACGACCGAGGCCATCATGACCTCGGCCGGCGTGGGCGTCGACGACACCCGGCAGGTGCCGGGCAAGGCGACGACCACCGTGGCCATGGACTTCGGCCGGATCACCATCGACCGGGACCTGATCCTGTACCTGTTCGGCACCCCGGGCCAGACACGGTTCTGGTTCATGTGGGACGAACTGGTCCGGGGCGCCATCGGCGCGGTGGTCCTGGTCGACACCCGACGGCTGGCCGACTGCTTCGCGGCGATCGACTTCTTCGAGCACCGGAGGCTGCCGTACCTGGTGGCCATCAACTGCTTCGACGGGATGCAGTACCACGACCCGCAGGACGTCCGGGACGCGCTGGCGATCAGCCCGGACATCCCGGTCGTGCCCTGCGACGCCCGCAACCGGGAGTCGACCAAGCACGTGCTGATCTCGCTGGTCGAGTACGTGCTGACGATGCGCCGCTCGCGGGCCGTCACGCCGGCCTGAGTCGTACCGCGGGCGCCCGGTGACCGGCTAACGCCGGGCCACCGGGCGCTTTGCGCTGCCCGCCCGACGTCGGCGGTCGGGTCGGGTGGACCCACACCCATGTCGCCGACATGGCGGCATCGCGTGGGCTCAAATACCCCGATGTCGCCGATATGGGTGTCGGTTCACCCCGACCGCCGGTTCGTCAGGATCGGTATCCGGCGGAGCGGTACTCGTACTCCCGGTCGTCGTCGCGGTCGCCGGTGTCCCGGGTGAAGTCCCAGCCGCCGGCCGCCTCCCGCCCCGGGCGTCCGCCGACCGCGAACCCGCCGATCTCCTGTCCCCGGCGCCAGCCGCGGAAGTAGCCGGTGGTGTTCTCGGCCAGGCTGGCCGCGTCGCGGACGATCCGCAGTGGACGCTCCTCCCGCAGCGGCGAGCCGGGCACCAGGTTGGCCTGCGGAACCCGCTTGGGCAGACCGGCCTTCGTCTCGGCGCCCACAGCCGGGCGGGCGGCCTGCTCGGCCGCCTGCCAGCCGCTGTCGGCGGTGCTCGACCAGTCCGGCTCGGCGTCGTCACCGTGACCGACGAACCAGGCCGACTTGGTGGCCGCGAAGATCAGCAGGTCGCCGTCGCCCTCGTCCGAGACCGGCGCGGTCCGCCGTTCCAGCGGGGCGGGACGCGCCGGCCGCTGCTCCATGGCGGGGCGCTCCGGCTCCGGCCGGTGGAGGTCCCCCCGGTCGACGAGCCGCAGCGGCGGGTTCTCCAGGTGCGGGTCGGTGGCCGGGATCGGCCCCTCCCGCAGCGCCCGGTCGGCCAACGGCGGCGGCTCGACCAGCCGCAGCATCGGTGGCTCCTGCGGCAGGTCGTCGGCAAGCCAGGGCGGGGTGACCCGGCCCTCGCCCGTGCCCGGATCGGTCGGCGCGTCGACCTGACGGGGACCCCGCTCACCGAAGGGCCGTGCCCCGGGGTTGTCGGCGCCGCTGTCGGCGAGGTCGTCGGCGTTGTTGACCAGCGGCCAGTTCGCCCGCGAACCCGGGGGAGCGGACTCCGGGCCGGGACGGGGGCTCGGCACCGGGATGCTCAGGTCGGTCGCGCTGAAGGCACCGGTCGGCGGGCCGGCGTCGTCGGTCGTCTTGGGCCGGGGCGGGATGACCATGCGCTGCCGCTCCGCGCGGGCGTTCTGGATCGCCGCCGTGGTGAGGGTGGGCCGGAAGGGCTCGCCCGCCTCGGCCGGCGGCACGGGCCGTTCCCGCTGGGCCGGGGCGATCGGCGTGATGCCCGGTGGTGGGGGCGGTGGCGCGGAGACCGGACGGTTGGTCGGGGCGTCCACGATGGAACGCGGCGGGGCCGACACGGGCGGCGCGGACACCGGCGGCGCGGACACCGGCGGCGCGGACACCGGCGGCGCGGACACCGGCGGCGCGGACACCGGCGGCGCGGACACGGGCGGCGCGGACACCGGCGGGGTGGCCGAGGCGGCCGGGGCCACCGGGCGGGGGGCTACCGGCGGTGGCGCGACGGGCTCCGGCGCGACCGGCGGCGGGCCGAGCGGCCGGGGCGGCAGGGGTGGGTTGCCGCCGGAGACCGGCTCGGGCAGGCTGCGCCGGCCACCGACCGGAACGGGGTCGGTCTGGCTGCGCCGACCCCCGGCCAGAAGGGAGTCGGTCGGGGTGCGCCGGCCACCGGTGGGCCCCTGCTCGGACTGGTTCGGCCGGATGGTGCGCAGGCCGCCGCTGGTGCCGCCGGTGGGGCCGGGTCGCTCGCCCGGCTCGCCCCGCCGGCCGGGAGCCTGAGCGGGGGTCGTGCCCCGGGCGCTCAGCGCGCCGACCAGCGCCTCGCAGCCCGCGTCGCAGGCCCGCACCGAGGCGACGGCCTGGCGGACGGTCTCCGCCGCGGCCGAGGTGAGGGCCCGGCTGACCGCGGCGCGGCGCGGGGTCTCGGAGATGGCCACCCGCAGCGCGGTCACCGCGTCGTTGATCGAGTCTGCGTCCGCGACACCGTCGGCGGTCAGATGGGCGGCGATGGCGTCCGCCGCCACCGAGACGTCCCGGCCGCGGGCGATGGTGCCGGCGAGCATGCCCGGCTCGGGCAGGGCGTCCAGCACGGCCAGCGCGACCGGCTCGGCCGGGTCGGGGTATGCCCGCAGCGCGGCCGGATAGAGCTCACGCAGCACCTCGCGCAGCGCCACGGCGGCGGAGTGCCGGCCGTTGGCGAGCGCGGCGTGCGCCGCGAGGACCTGCTTGTAGCCGGCGAGGTCCCGGGGGGCGGGCAGGGTGACGGCGGAGAGCGCGCCGGCCTGGAGGGCGCGGGCCAGCCCGACGGCGCGCCGCTCGGCCGGCGGGGACTGGATCTCCTCGACCGAGTCGTCGTCGGCGAAGCGCTCGGCGAAGTCGTCCACCGAGTCGTCGTCGGCGATCGCCAGGGGACGACCGGCGGCGCTGAGCAGCGAGGTGACCGTGTGGTCGTCGCTGTCGGCGGCGATCGCGGCGCCGCTCGGCCCGCCCGACCGCTCCACGAGCAGCGCGACCAGTTGGGCGTAGCCGGCCGGGTCGTCGCCGACCTCGCAGACATGGAGCAGCCGGCCTGCGTCGTCGACCACAGCGGACGTCAGTGTCGAACCGGCCGAGGCCGGTCGGTCGGCCGGATCCGCCGAGGCCAGACCGCAGTACACGCGCACGAGCGCCACGGCGTCGTCCTCCTCCCGGGACTGAGGTCTTCTCTGCCAGAGACTGATGCTCCCTGGTACGCGTCAGTCGCGCCAGTCCACGACCGCAGAGATCTTGCCGACAATGGTGCGCCAACCGAGGCTGGCGGTCTGCGCGCCGATTTTCTTCAGCCGCCGCCGGCCGAGGAATCCGCCGAGCCCGCCGTTGACCGAGGCGCGCAGCGCCTCGTCCAGATCGTCCAGGCTGGACCCGGCGGAGAGCATGTCCAGCACCGCGGGCATACGCAGCGCGTACGCGACGTCCCGGGCCACCTCGCCGGCCTCGATGAGCAGGGGCGGGTCCCAGGTGTCGTGCCCGCCGCGCAGGTTCTCCACGACCAGGTCCAGCTCGTACGTGTCCTCGTCGAGCGGCGCGATGTCGGCCGGCTCCACCCGTTCGGCCAATTCATTCCAGCTGTCCAGCTGGGACATGTCGTTGGGCGCGCCGGACCGGACGAAACTGACCAGCGACTCCGGTGACTTGAACAGCAGCAGCCGGCCCCGGTGGCTGAGGAAGATCGGCACCTCCTCGTCGCACTCCTCGTCGCCCGCCTCGTCCTCGGCGTCCTCGCCCGCCTCGTCCTCGGCGTCCTCGTCCGCCTCGTCGGCCTCGGCGTCAGTGTCCTTGGCCCGGGACTTCGCCTTGGCCGCCTCCGCCTCGTCGGCCTCGGCGAACTCGGCGGCCACCTCCTCGTCGAGGATCACGACCTCGTCGTCCTCCACCTCGACCACCTGTCGGCGGGCGAGGAACGGGTCGTCCTGGTCCCGCTCGGTGACGTCGGTGGGGGTCAGCTCCCGCGCCGGCCGGTACGCCCGCAGCGTGAAGCCGGTGCCGGCGGGCAGGTTGATCTCCACCGGGTCGATCCGCAGCTCGTCCCAGAGCGAGCGGTCGACGTTCCGCGCCGCCGGGCCGTCGGCGTCCTCCTCGGCGGTGGCGGCGGCGTTCTCCTCGACGGTGGCGTCGGTGTCGTCGAGCTCGGGCTCGTCGGCGTCGGGCCGTTGGGGCGACTGGCGGGCCACGCTGACCTCCGTGTGCTTCGGGCTGCCCACCCGGCGACGTCCGACCGCCGAGTGACTCTGGGCACATACCCTAGTGGGCGGCTCCGGCCGGCTGCTGCCCGCACCCCGGTAGCGGTCCGGCTGATGAACAAGTAGCGTTGCTACACGTGAAGGCCCAGGCGCTGCACGGACACCTCGACGCGCTGCTGCTCGCGGTGCTGGAGCGGGGCGCGCTGCACGGCTACGCCATCATCGAGGCGCTGCGGGCCCGCAGCGAGGGACACCTCGACCTGCCCACCGGGACCATCTACCCGGCGCTGCGCCGGCTGGAACGGGCCGGGCACGTGGCTAGCAGTTGGAGCACGGTCAACGGCCGGGAACGCCGGACGTACGAGCTCACCGACTCGGGGCGCCGCGCGCTGGCCGGCGAGCGGGACGGCTGGCGCGAGTTCAGCGCGACCGTCGGCCGCTTCCTCGGCGACAGCCCCGTCTCCCGGGCCTGACCCGCGGCCCCGAGCCGCACCGGTTCGCCCCACCCCCGTCCGTCGGCGGGGTAACCGGAGTGATCCGCCGCCCGCTAGCGGGCCGCGAGCAGCTCAGCGGGCCGCGAGCAGCTCAGCGGGCCGCGAGCAGCTCAGCGGGCCGCGAGCAGCTCAGCGGGCCGCGAGCAGCCAGGACCGGGCCGCCCGGGCGAGCCACAGGAGGGCGGCCGTGACCGCGACCCCGCCGACGATCATCGGCGGCCAGGTGAGGGCCGCCTCCCACAGCCCCAGCGACCACGCGTACAGGGCCGCGCCGTTGAGCGCGCCCAGGCCGAGCGCCGCCGTCAGGCCGAGCCCGACCAGCCGGGCGAGCCGGGGCAGGGCGGGGTGCGCCGACCGGGCCGAGGCGGCCACCAGCAGCAGCCCGGCCGCCGCGAGGAGGGCGATCGCCAGCCAGATCGCGTCGAGCGAGCCGGACAGCAGCAGGTAGCCGGCCGGTGGCCGCGGGCCCGTGCCGCTCCAGCTCGACCCCCGCCAGGTCAGGTCGCCCGCGGCCACCAGCACGCCGGCGACCGCGAGCACCCGCAGCGCCAGGCCGCGCAGCGAGCCGGCCGCCAGCTCCGCCTGGTAGGCCGGACCGAGGCCGGCGGGGTCGCCGAACTCGGCCACCGCCCGCCGCTCGGCCTCCGCCGCCGACAGCCCCCGGTCCCGGTACGCCTCGACGGCGTCCTCCAACGCGTGCCGGGCCTCCGTCAGCAGGTCGGCCTTGAGCCGAGCGGGGCCGCGCAGCCGGTCGTCCAGCTCGCGCAGCCGATCCTCGACGCGTACGACGTCGCAGCGGGCCATGGGGCGAGCCTGCCACGCCCGGGCGGCCGGCGCGTCGGGGAGATTCCCCGAATCCCGGCTCAGGGGCGGGGGGTCAGGGCCAGGTAGCCCCGCTCGGCCGCCTCCTGCAGCAGCCACTGGTCCCGGTACCAGCCCGGCGTCGCGACCAGCTCGGCGTGCCGGCCGCGCTGCGCCACCCGGCCGGCGTCGAGCACCACGATCTCGTCGAGGCCGGCCAGCCCGCTGAGCCGGTGGCTGATCAGCAGCACGGAGTGCCCGGCCGGCGTGGCGGCCAGCGCCGAGGCGAGCACCGCGTCGGCGGCGGCCGGGTCGAGCCCCTCGGTCGGCTCGTCCAGCACCAGCACCCGGGGCGCGGCGAGCAGCGCCCGGGCCAGCGCGAGGCGCTGCCGCTGGCCGCCGGAGAGCTGGCCGCCCTCCTCACCGACGACGGTGTCCCAGCCGGCGGGCTGGGCGCGTACCCAGTCCAGCAGGCCGGCCGCCCGGGCCGCGTCGGCCAGCTCGGCCTCGTCCGCGCCGGGCCGGCCGAGCAGCAGGTTCTCCCGGACGGTGGCGTGGAAGACGTACGCCTCGGCGAGCAGCCCGCCGACCGCCCGCGGCAGCTCCTCGGGCGGGTACGCCGACAGGTCCACCCCGTCCAGGGTGACCCGCCCGCTGTCGGAGCGCACCGCGCCGGTGAGGACGGCGGCGAGGGTGCTCTTGCCGGCCCCGCTCGGCCCGACCACGGCGACCCGCCGGCCGGCCGGCAGGTCCAGGGCGAACCCGTCCAGCGCGGGCGCGGCGTCCGACCGGTACCGGACGGTCACCCGATCGAAGCGCACGTCGTGCGGGGCGTCCACGACCGTGGCGGCGGGCGCGGCCGACGGCTCCGGTCGCTCGGCCGCCGGGGCGGCCAGCAGGGCGGCCACCCGGACCAGCCCGGCCCGCAGCCCGGCCCGCTGCCGGGCGGCACCGACCAGGGCCAGCGCCACCTCGACGGCGGTCAGCGCGCCGACCGCCAGCACCCCGACCAGCACCCCGCCGACCCCCGCGCGGAGTGCGATGACCACCACCGCCCCGGCGGTCGCCCCGGCGACCAGCACCCCGGCCGCGTCGACCGCGAAACCCGTCGCGGCGAGCCGCCGTTCGAGCCGGGCCAGCCGACGGGCCCGCCCGGCGGCGGCGTCCAGCGCGTACCCGGTCGCGCCGAAGGCGGCCAGGTCGGCGGCGCCGTGGGTGAGGTCGATCGCGTCGGCGGCGAGCGCGCCGCGCAGCGGGGCGACCTCGTCGGCCGCACGGCGGGTCAGCGCGGTGGCCGCCACCGGCAGCCCGACCCCGGCGACCAGCAGCCCGACGGCGAGCACCCCGGCCGCCGCGGGGGAGACGGCCGTGGCCCCCGCCACCGCCAGCACGCTCACCAGCGCGGCGGCCGCCCCCGGCACGAGCACCCGGAGCAGCAGGTCCTGCACCGCGTCCACGTCGGAGACCAGCCGGCTCAGCGCGTCCCCGGTGCGCGGTCGCGCCGCGTCGCGCCGGCCGGCGAGGGTGGCGAAGACCCGGGCCCGGACGTCCGTGACCATCCGCAGCACGGCGTCGTGGCCGGCCAGGCGCTCGGTGTAGCGGAACACGCCCCGGCCGATCGCCAGCGCGCGGACGGCGACGATCGCCACGGTGAGCCGGTCCAGCGGCGGGCGGCCGGCGGCGCTCATCAGCAGCCAGGTCGCGGTGGCCATCAGGGCCAGCCCGGCGAACTCCGTGGCGGCGGCGAGCAGCCCCGCCCCGAGCAGCCGGCCCAGGTACGGCCGGGCGAGCCGGAGCACCGTCCGCTCGGCCGCACTCATGGCGCCACCTCCTGCGCGGGGGCCGGCGTGAGCTCCGTGACCCGGCCGTCCTCGACCCGCAGGACCCGGTCGGCGTCCTCCAGCAGGGCCGGCCGGTGCGCCACCAGCACGGCCGTGCGCCCGGCGACGAGCCGGCGGGTGGCGGCCAGCACCGCGGCCTCGCTCGCGCTGTCCAGCCGGGCGGTGGGCTCGTCGAGCAGGACGACGGGGGCGTCCCGGAGGAACGCCCGGGCCAGCGCGACCCGTTGCCGCTGGCCGCTGGACAGGCCGTGGCCGCGTTCGCCGAGCACGGTGTCGACCCCGTCGGGCAGGGCGGCGACCACCTCGTCCAGCGCGGCGGCGGAGACCGCCGCGGCGAGCGCGTCGCCGGGGGTGTCCGGGGCGCCGAGCCGGATGTTGTCGGCCAGCGTCGCGGCGAACAGGTGGGCCCGCTGCGGCACCCAGGCCAGTTGGCGCCGCCACGCGTCCGGGTCGGCCCCGGCCAGGTCGACCCCGCCGACCGTCACCCGGCCCGCCGTCGGGGCGACGAAGCCGAGCAGCAGGTTGAGCAGGGTGCTCTTGCCGGCCCCGCTCGGCCCGACGACGGCGATCCGCTCCCCGGGCCGGATGGTCAGCGACACGTCCCGCAGCGCGACGGTCCGCTCGTACGCGACGGTCACGCCCTCGAACCGGATCTCGCCCCGCCCGTCCGGCACCGGTCGCGGCCCGGCCGTCGGGGTAACGGCCGGCCCGGTGGCGGAGAGGGTGAGCGCCTCGTCCAGCGCGGTCAGCCCCTCCATGCTGGCGTGGAACCGGCTGCCGGCCGCCCGCAGCGGCAGGTACGCCTCCGGCGTGAGCAGCAGCACCAGCAGCGCGGTGGACAGGGTCAGCCCGCCGCCGAGCAGCCGGATGCCCACCGGCACCGCCACCAGCGCCACCGAGAGGGTGGCCACCAGCTCTAGGACCAGGGCGGACAGGAACGCGATGCGCAGCGTGCGCATGGTGGCGGCCCGGTGCCCGTCGGCCATCCGGCGTACCACGTCGACCTGGGCCCGGGCCCGGCCGAACGCGCGCAGGGTGGGCAGCCCGGCGACCATGTCGAGGAAGTGCCCGCCGAGCAGCGACAGCCGGCGCCACTGGCGTTCGGTGGCGGCCTGCGCCTGCCAGCCGAGCAGCGCGCCGAACACCGGGATCAGCGGCAGGGTAAGCGCGATGATGACCGCCGAGCCCCAGTCGGCGAGCGTGATCCGGGCCAGCACGGCCAGCGGCACGGTGACGCTGAGCACGAGCTGCGGCAGGTACCCGGTGAAGTAGGCGTCCAGCGCGTCCAGCCCGCGCCCGGCCAGCGTGGCGAGCTGCCCGGCCCGCTGCCCGGCGACCCAGGCGGGCCCGTGTCGGCCGACGGCGGCCAGCAGGTCCTCCCGCAGCGTCGCCTTCACGGTCGCGGCGGCCCGCGCCGCCACCGTGCCCTGCGCCCAGGCGACCAGCGCCCGACCGGCGACGGCGGCCAGGAAGCCGGCCAGCGCGGGCCGGTCCAGCCGGCCGTGGAACGCGGTCGCCAGCAGCGTGGCCAGCGCGGTGGCCTGCCCCACGACCAGCAGCGCCGCCAGCCCGCCGAGCACCGCGAGCACGGCGAGGTCGCGCCGGGCCGCGGGGACCCGGCGCAGCAGACGCGGGTCGAAGGGGCGGCGGTTCACCAGTACACCGGTGCCCTGCCGTCGGTCCGTCCCCGGAACACCCACCAGCACATCGCCTGAAAGCCTAGTAGGGCCGGCAGGAGCGGCACCGTGAGCCAGCCCAGCAGGGACAGGGTCGGCCGGCTCGCCGCCGCGTCGGCGACGGCCAGCGAGGCCCCCGGGTCGACGGTGGAGACCAGCGCGTACGGCCACAGCGTCGCGCCGACCGCCGCCACCGGCAGGGCCAGCGCCGCGCTCGTGGCCGCGAAGGCGAGCCCCGGCCGCCGCCGGGCGAGCGCCACCCGGGCCGCCAGCAGCGCCGCGAACAGCGCAACCGGCAGCAGTACGGCGAACATCGGGCGCTGCGCCGCGGCGCGTACCCCGACGGAGAGCCCGCCCGCGACGGCGGCCAGGGCGACCGCGGCGAGCGCCACCGGCACCAGCCGGCGGGCGGTACGGGCGAGCGCGGCGGCCTCGGCGACCGGCAGCCGGAGGGTGAGGAACGTCGCACCGTGCACGGCGACCAGGGCCGCCATGGCGAGCCCGCCGGCCGCCACGAACGGGGTGACCACGTGCCCGACCCCGGCGACGTGCCCGGCGGCGGTCAGCGGCACCCCCTGGAGCAGGCCGGCGAGCAGTGCACCCCAGCCGAGCGCGGCGAGCAGGCTGCCGGCGACGACCACGCGGTCCCAGCGGGCCCGGGCCGACGGGGTGGCCGGGCGACCACGCAACTGCACGCCGACGGTCACCGCGATCACCCCGACCAGCGCGGTGACGACCACCGGGTAGAACCCGGAGAGCAGCTCACCCTCCAGGGCGGGGAACGCGCCGAACAGGATGCCGGCGGTGGCCACCAGCCACACCTCGTTGCCGAGGAAGAACGGGCCGAGGGCGGTGAGCGTGGCGCGGCGGGACGTCCCGCCGCCCCGGGCGAGCAGCAGTCCGACGCCGTAGTCGTAGCCGCCGAGCACGAGGTAGGTGGCGAAGAAGAAGCCGAGCAGGGCATACCAGGCGAGTTCCACGGGGGGCTCCTCAGCTGAAGACGGGCACGGGGCGGGTGTCGTCGGTGCCCGGACCTGGCGGGCGGCCGAGCGCCGGGTCCGCGGCGCCCCGGGCGGCGTGCCGGGCGAGCAGCACCCAGTTGGCGACGGCGAGCGTGCCGAGCAGCGCGGTGAAGCCGATCAGCGAGACGAACATCACCGGTGCGCCGACCGGGGAGACCGCCTGCCCGGTGGGGAGCAGCCCGTACGCCACCCACGGCTGGCGGCCCACCTCCCGGGAGATCCAGCCCAGGAGCACCGCCACGAAGGGCAGCGGCAGCGCCAGCAGCAACAGCCACAGCGGGAACCGCAGCCGGATGATCGCGTCCCGCCAGAGCAGCGGCAGCAGCAGCCAGAGGCAGCCCAGGGCGAAGCCGATCAGGATCATGAAGCCCAGCCCGACGTTGGCGAGCACCGGCGGGGTGTAGTCGCCGGGCCCGAACCGCGCCGTCCACTCGGCGACCAGTGCCTCCTGCTCCGGGCTGCCGCCGAACTTGGTCGGCTGCACCCGCCCCACGGGGCCGAACTGGGCGAAGCCGAAGCCCTGCACGAGGGTGATCGCGAGCGTCGCCGTGACCAGCCCGATCCGCAGCGAGGTGCGGAACACCGCGTGGTCGGGGGTGCGCCGGATCAGGTGGTACGCGCTGACCGCCGCCATCAGCATCCCGCCCGTGAGCAGTGCGGCGGACACCACGTGCCCGAAGGCCATGCCGAGGGTGGGGTTGGTGAGCAGGGCGCCGAAGTCGGTGAGGTGGGCCACCCCGTCGCGCAGCTCGTAGCCGACCGGGTTCTGCAGCCACGAGTTGGCCACCATGATCCAGAACGCCGAGGCGTACGCGGTCAGCGCCACGCCCCACAGCAACGCCAGGTGGACGCCCCGGCGCAGCCGGTGCCACCCGAAGATCCACATGCCGAGGAACGTGGACTCCAGGAAGAACGCGACCAGCGTCTCGATGGCGAGGGGCGCCCCGAAGACGTTGCCGACGTAGCGCGACAGCCCGCTCCAGTTCAACCCGAACTGGAACTCCATCACCAGGCCGGTGGCGATGCCCAGTACGTAGTTGATCACGTAGAGCTGGCCCCAGAATCGGGTCAGCCGCTCGTACGCCGGGTTGCCGGTGACCACCCAGGCGGTCTGCAGCCCCACCAGCAGGGTGACCAGCCCCAGGGTGACGACGACGAAGAGGAAGTGCACCGAGGTGGTGGTGGCGAACTGCAGACGGGCGAGGAGCAGGGGATCCATGGTCGCCCTCCAAATGTTGGCTGGCTTGACATAGTTAGCCTACACGTAGTCTCTCTACCTATTGGCCGGGCGGGCCATGGTGGGTGGCCGGCTTGCGGGTGGCTGAGCTCGGGGATCGGGCCGACCACGCCCGGCTCCGGGCGGTCAGGCTTGATCCCTCCGCCGGGCGCGGTCGGCCCGATCCCGCTGTGGTCGCGGCCCGTTCGTCGGTGCCTGTCGTACGACCTGCCGGCGGATCAGGCGCGGGTCTGTGCCTCGCGCCCGTACCGGGCGGTGGTGGGCCGGTAGCACAGATGGGGCAGCTCCACAGTGCGACCGACTGGTCCACCACGGCCCGGTTGGTGAGCCGGAGCGTCGAGCCCGGAACAGGCGCCGCCGCGGGATGAACTCAGCTCAGGAAGAGGGAGACCGGTAGCGCGACCAGAGTCGTCGCCACCGCCAGCGCGGCGGCCCCCAGCAGGCGGGGCGGCCGGTCGGCGACCAGCAGCCGCTGGACCCGGACGTCCAGGTCCCGGTCGCCCACGCCGAGCGCGCCGGCCGGGGTGATCCGGTGGCCGGCCGCGGCGAACCGGCGCAGCGCGCCCGCCAGCGGCGCCTCGGCGTGCAGCTCGCGGGCCTTGTCGTCGGCGCGCATCTCGACCAGCAGGGCGACCCGCTCGTGCGCGTCCCGCACCCAGCGGAACCAGGGCAGCGCCCGGCGCAGCGCGGTGAACGGCAGCAGCACGAGATCGTGCCGCTCCTGGGCGTGCGCCCGCTCGTGGGTCAGCACCGCCTCCAGCTCGGCCCGGTCGAGCAGGTCGAGCGCACCCGCGCTGACCACCACCCGCGGCTTCACCCCCGGCAGGCAGTACGCCGCCGCGCTCGGGTGGTCCAGCACCAGCGCCCCCGGGACGGCGGGATCCCGCCGGGCCACCAGGGCGAGCAGATCCCGGTGCCGCCGCTGGGCCCGGACGGTCGCGTGGACGCTGCGTACCGTCGTGGTGAGCAGCACCGCGCCGATGCCGAAGCCGACGCCGACCAGCCCGAGGTGGACCTCCCCGAGATCGGCCGGAAGGGTGCCGTGGGCCAGGTCGGTGGCGAGGGCGAGCAGGGCGCCACCGGTCGGCCGGTCGTACGCGGCCAGGCCGAGCGCCATCGGCAGGCCCATCGCGGACAGGCCGAGCGCCAGCCCGACCGCCTGCCAGCAGACGATCGCCACCCGGGGGGCGCGCCACGTCCAGGTCGAGGACGCCAGGACCTGCGCGGTCAGGTAGCAGGCCAGGACCGTCGCGGCGAAATGCGCGGCGTACGCCATGACGCCCGCCCTACCGGTCCGTCGCCTCGTCGGCCAGGGCGGCCCGCAGCACGTCGGCCTCGGTCCCGCTCACCGAGCGGGCGAAGCGCACGAGCGCGGCGTCCCGGCTGCCGCCCAGCTCGAGGGCGTCGAGCATGAGCTGGGCGATGTGCGCCTCGCGGCTGGCCGCGGCCCGGTAGCGCCAGGCCCGCCCCTCCCGCTGGCGCTGCACCATGCCCTTGCCGGCGAGCCGGTCCAGCACGGTCATCACCGTCGTGTACGCCAGCTCGCGGCCGTCCAGCGCGTCGGCGACCTCGCGTACGGTCGCCCCGTCCGACGTGGCCGGGACCTTGTCCCACAGCACGTCCATCACCGCACGCTCAAGATCCCCCAGCCGAGTCACGAGCCAATCCTACCCCGCGTAGTAGACCCCACAAGCGCAGGACGTCAGACCCCCTTGGGGTGCCAGACCGTCTTCGTCTCCAGCAGCGACGTCATCCGGGTCAGGCCCGGGTCGGCCGTCCAGTCGTGGTCGGCCGGGGCGGGCCGGAGCACCCGCTTCAGGTTCTCCGCCGCCTTGACCTCCAGCTCCGCCGCCAGCTCCGCGTCGGTCACCCCGGTCAGGTCGATCGCGTTGACGTCCATGTGCCCGGCCAGTGTCGGCACCGTCTCGGTGAGCCGGCCGGTCAGGATGTTCACCACGCCGCCGGGCAGGTCGGACGTGGCCAGCACCTCGGCCAGCGTCACCGCCGCTAGGGGCTGCGCCGGCGAAGCCGCCACCACGACCGTGTTGCCGGTGACGATCGCCGGCGCGATCACGCTGACCAGGCCGAGCAGCGCCGGCCGTTCCGGGGCCACCACGGCCACCACCCCGGTCGGCTCCGGGTCGGACAGGTTGAAGTACGGACCGGCGACCGGGTTCGCGCCGCCGTACACCTGGGAGAGCTTGTCGGACCACCCGGCGTACCAGACCCAGCGGTCGGTCGCCGCGTCCACCTCCTCGCCCGGCACGCCGAGGGCCACGAACTGCTCGCGGCGACCCTCCAGCATCTCGGCGACCCGGTACAGGATCTGCCCCCGGTTGTACGCGGTCGCCCCGGCCCAGCCCTGCACGGCGGCCCGGGCGGCGACGACGGCGTCGCGCGCGTCCTTGCGCGAGGCCAGTACGACGTTGGAGTCCTGCACGATGTACGACCGTCCCGACTCGCTGCGCGGGAACTTCCCGCCGATGAAGAGCTTGTACGTCTTGCGTACCGCGACGCGCTCAGACATTGAGGTACGCCTCCAACCCGTGCCGGCCGCCCTCGCGGCCGTAGCCCGACTCCTTGTAGCCGCCGAACGGCGAGGCGGGGTCGAACTTGTTGAACGTGTTGGCCCAGACGACGCCGGCGCGCAGCCGGTCGGCCATCCAGAGGATCCGGGAGCCCTTCTCGGTCCAGATCCCGGCCGACAGCCCGAACGGCGTGTTGTTGGCCTTCTCGACGGCCTCGGCCGGGGTACGGAAGGTCAGCACGGACAGCACCGGGCCGAAGATCTCCTCCCGGGCGATCCGGTGCGCCTGGGTGACCCCGGTGAAGATGGTCGGCGCGAACCAGAAGCCCCGGTCGGGCAGTTCGCACGTGGGCGACCAGCGCTCGGCGCCCTCGGCGGAGCCGGCCTCGGACAGCTCCCGGATCCGGGCGAGCTGGACGGCGGAGTTGATCGCCCCGATGTCGGTGTTCTTGTCCAGCGGGTCGCCGACCCGCAGCTGAACCATCCGGCGCTTCAGCGACTCCAGCACCACGTCGGCGACCGACTCCTGGACCAGCAGGCGGGAGCCGGCGCAGCAGACGTGCCCCTGGTTGAAGAAGATGCCGTTGACGATTCCCTCGACCGCCTGGTCGACCGGGGCGTCGTCGAAGACGATGTTGGCGGCCTTGCCGCCCAGCTCCAGCGTGAGCTTCTTGCGGGTGCCGGCGACCGACCGGGCGATGCCCCGCCCGACCTCTGTGGAGCCGGTGAAGGCGACCTTGTCCACGCCCGGGTGCTCGACCAGCGTCCGGCCGGTGTCGCCGGCGCCGGTGACGATGTTGACCACGCCGGCGGGCAGGTCGGCCTGCTGGCAGATCTCGGCGAAGAGCAGCGCGGTCAGCGGGGTGGTCTCGGCCGGCTTGAGTACCACCGTGTTGCCGGCGGCCAGCGCCGGGGCGATCTTCCAGGACAGCATCATCAGCGGGAAGTTCCACGGGATGACCTGGGCGGCCACGCCGAGCGGCCGCGGGTCCGGGCCGAAGCCGGCGTGGTTGAGCTTGTCGGCCCAGCCGGCGTAGTAGAAGAAGTACGCGGCGACGAGCGGGATGTCGACGTCCCGCGACTCCTTGATCGGCTTGCCGTTGTCCAGCGACTCCAGCACCGCCAGCTCGCGCGAGCGCTCCTGGATGATCCGGGCGATCCGGTACAGGTACTTGGCCCGGTCCCGGCCCGGCATCGGGCCCCACACCTTCTCGTACGCCCGGCGGGCGGCGCGGACGGCGCGGTCCACGTCCTCCGCGCCGGCCTCGGCGACCTCGGCCAGCACCTCCTCCGTGGCCGGGTTGACCGACTTGAAGTTGCCGCCGTCGGTCGGGTCGGCGAACTTCCCGTCGATGAACAGCCCGTACGAGGGCTTGATGTCCACCACCGAGCGGGACTCGGGGGCGGGCGCGTATTCGAACATCGCTCTCAGTCCAGGGTGAAGTAGTCGGGACCGGGGTAGACGCCGGTCTTCAGCTTGGTGCGCTGCATGAGCAGGTCGTTGAGCAGGCTGGACGCACCGAAGCGGAACCAGTCCGGGTCGAGCCAGTCCGCGCCGACGGTCTCGTTGACCATCACCAGGTATCTGATCGCGTCCTTGCTGGCGCGGATGCCGCCGGCCGGCTTCACGCCGACCTGCCGCCCGGTGGCGGCGCGGAAGTCCCGGACCGCCTCCAGCATCACCAGCGTCACCGGCATGGTGGCCGCCACGGGGACCTTGCCGGTGGAGGTCTTGATGAAGTCGCCGCCGGCCAGCATGGCCAGCCAGGAGGCCCGCCGCACGTTGTCGTACGTGGCCAGCTCGCCGGTCTCCAGGATCACCTTGAGGTGGGCTCGCGGTCGCCCCTGGCGACCGGCATCAGCGCCGCCGCAGGCGTCCTTGACGGCGACGATCTCGTCGTAGACCTCCTTGTACCGGCCCGCGAGGAACGCCCCCCGGTTGATCACCATGTCGATCTCGTCCGCGCCGTCGGCGACGGCGGCCCGGGTGTCGGCGAGCTTGACCTCCAGCGGCGCCTGGCCCGAGGGGAAGGCCGTCGCCACGCTGGCCAGGTGCACGCCCGTGCCGCGCAGCACCTCGGCCACGTGCGGGACCATCGCCGGGTAGACGCAGACGGCGCCGACGTGCGGGCAGGACGGGTCGGCCGGGTCGGGGCGCAGCGCCTTGGCCGCGAGCGCCCGCACCTTGCCGGGGGTGTCCGCCCCCTCCAGGGTCGTCAGGTCGACCATCCGGATCGCCAGATCGATCGCCTGGGCCTTGGCCGTGGTCTTGATGGAGCGGGTGCTGAGCTGCGCCGCCCGCTGCTCCGCGCCGACCTGGTCCACGCCCGGCAGGCCGCGCAGGAAGGTCCGCAGAGCGGTCTCGGATCGTCCCAGCTCGGAGAGGTCCGACCGGGCCGACGTCGCTGTCGCCGTCATGCCCCGCAGTCTACGCAGCCGGCGCGGTGCAGTGATAACTGTCACTGTCGCGGGTGCGCGGGCCGCCGGCCCGCCTGGTGGGCGGCGTCGTCGGTGCGCCGCTCCCGCGCCGCCCGCACGGACGGTTCGGTAGGTTGGGCGATCGTGGACGTACACGTCATTGACCACCCGCTCGCCCAGTCGCGGCTGACCGCCATGCGGGACGCGCGCACCGACTCCTCGTCGTTCCGGGCGGCGCTGCACGAACTCACCACCATGCTGGTGTACGAGGCTGCGCGCTCCTTCCCCGTCGAGAAGTACCCGGTGCGGACCCCGGTGACCGACACCCTGGGCACCCGGCTGGCGAACCCGCCGCTGCTCGTGCCGGTGCTGCGGGCCGGTCTCGGCATGGCCGACGCCGCGCTCGGCCTGCTGCCCGAGTCCTCCATGGGCTTCGTCGGCCTGGCCCGGGACGAGGAGACGTTCGCCCCGCGCGCGTACATGGAGTCGCTGCCCCGTGACCTGAGCGGCCTGCCGGTGCTGGTCCTGGAGCCGATGGTCGCCACCGGTGGCTCGCTCGAGCACTGCTGCCGGCTGCTCGCCGACCGGGGCTGCACCGACATCACCGTGCTCTGTGTGCTGGTGGCGCCGCTGGCCATCGAACGGCTGGAGCGGTCCGGGCTGCCGCTGCGTCTGGTCACCGCCTCGATCGACGAGGGCTTGAACGACAAGATGTTCATCGTGCCCGGCCTCGGCGACGCCGGCGACCGTCAGTTCGGCGGAATGCCCCGTTTCTGACCCCGGTGGGCCGCCCCCGTCCGGGGCGGCCCGCGGGCGCGCCTCTCCGCCGGGCGGGTCAGGGCGCGCGGAGGTGCGGTCAGGCGCTACCGTCTCGGGCCATGACTGGTGTTGCGCTGGCCGAAGAGCTGCTGCTCCTCGCCTATGACGACGAATCCGGCAAGGCGACCATGCCGCGGATCAGCCTCGACCTGGGAATGGCCGCCGCGGTCCTGATCGAGCTGGCCCTGGCCGGCCGGATCGCGTACGTCGAGGGGAACCTGGCGGCCACCGACCCCACCCCCACCGGCGAGCCGATCCTCGACGACGTGCTGGCCCGGATCGCCGCCGACACCCCGCACAGCCCCTCCTCCTGGGTGCAGCGGCTGCGCCACGGTCTGCGCGACCGCATCCTCGGCGACCTCGTCGGCAGGGGCGTGGTGCGGGACGTCGACGAGACCGAGCTGGGGTTCATCCACGTGCACCGTTACCCCCTGGCGGACGCGGCGGTGGAGGCGGACACCCGCGGCCGGCTGGCCGAGGCGCTGGCCGGCGGGCAGGTCCCCGACGAGCGGACCGCCGCGCTGGCCACGCTGGTGGCGGTGCTGCGGATGGAGCCGGCGCTCGGGTTGGCCGGCGACGCGGCCCGGGACGCGCACGTCCGGCTGGAGGAGATCGCCGGCGGCGCCGGCTTCTCCGGCACCGTCAGCCTGGACGACTCGGTGGTCCGCCCGTCCGTCAGCCTCGTCGTCGCCGCGCTTGGCAAGGCGGTCGACGCCGCCCTCGGCAAGCGCGTCTGACCGCCCACCGGGACCGGGCCGCGAGCCCGGGAGCGCGCTCGCGCCAGCGCCGGTCCCGGCGGGTCTGCCCGACCACCCACCACTCGCTTTGGCCCCTTTGCTCTGCACCCGTCCGCGCGACGGCCACGTACGGTGACCGCCGCGTCGGCGGGTGCAGAGCAAAGGGCCCGCAGGCGGTGGGGCGGGGGTGCGGAGCGTGGCCGCCCGGCGGGGCCGCCGGGCTCAGAGGCCGAGGGCGGCGGCCGTCTCGGCACGCAGCGCCGCGACGGCGGCGGCTGCGCGGGTCCGGGCCGCGGCCACGTCGCCGTCCGCGACCGGCTCCACCACCTCCAGGTACGCCTTCAGCTTCGGCTCCGTGCCCGACGGCCGGATCACCACCCGGGCCGCCCCGGTCCACAGGATCACCACGTCCGCCCCGGGCAGCAGGTCCCGCGTCTCGGTCACCGGCCGGCCGAGCAGCTGGGTCGGGGTGGCCGCCCGCAGCCGGGCCATCGCGTCGGCGATCACCCGCAGGTCGTCCACCCGCACCGAGAGCTGGTCGGTGTGGTGCACCCCGAACTCGGCGGCCAGCTCGTCCAGCCGGTCGGTGAGCGTGCGCCCCCGCGCCTTCAGGTCGGCGGCCAGCTCGGCGACGGTCAGCGCGGCCGTGATGCCGTCCTTGTCCCGCACGCGGTCGGGGGCGACGCAGTAGCCGAGCGCCTCCTCGTAGCCGTACACCAGCGGCTCCGCGCCACCACCGGCCCGGACGATCCACTTGAACCCGGTCAGCGTCTCGTCGTGCGGCAGGCCACGCGCCGCGCACATCGTCCGCAGCAGGGACGACGACACGATCGTGGTGGCGTACAGGCCCTTGACGCCCCGGCGCATCAGGTGGTCGGCGAGCAGCACGCCCACCTCGTCCCCGCGCAGCATCCGCCACCCGCCGGCCGAGGCGTCGCGTACCGCCACCGCGCAGCGGTCCGCGTCCGGGTCGTTCGCGACGGCGATGTCCGCGCCGGTCCGCTCGGCGAGCGCCACCAGCAGGTCCACCGCGCCCGGCTCCTCCGGGTTGGGGAAGGAGACGGTCGGGAACGCCGGATCCGGCTCCGCCTGCTCGGGCACCACCCCGGGGACCGCGAACCCGGCCCGTACGAAGGCGGCGGCCAGCACCGCCGCGCCCACGCCGTGCAGCGGCGTGTACGCCACCGCCAGGTCACGCGGCCCGTCGGGGGAGACCACGGCGGCGGCCCGGTCCACGTACGAGACCACCAGGTCGTCGCCGAGCACCTGGCCGGCGGGGCCGAGCGGCACCTGGGCCAGCGGACCGACCGCCCGGATGGCCGCCTCGATCCCGGCGTCGGCCGGCGGCACGATCTGCGCGCCCGCGCCCAGCGCCCCGCCGAGCTGCGCGCCGAGGTAGACCTTGTAGCCGTTGTCCTGCGGCGGGTTGTGGCTCGCGGTCACCATCACGCCGGCCGCCGCGTCCAGGTGCCGCACCGCGTACGCCAGCACGGGCGTGGGCAGCGGGCGGGGCAGCAGCAGCGCCGGCCGCCCCGCGCCGGTGGCGACCTGGGCGGTGCGCTCGGCGAACTCCCGGGAGCCGTGCCGGGCGTCGTACCCGATCACCAGCGGGCCGGTGGCGCCCTGGGCGGCGAGCCAGCCGACCAGCCCGGCCGCGGCCTGGGTGACCACGGCGAGGTTCATCCCGTTCGGGCCGGCGCGCACTGGCCCACGCAGCCCGGCGGTGCCGAAGGTCAGCGGCCCGGCGAACCGGTCGGCCAGCTCCGGCGCGCTCGCCGGCAGCCGGTCGAGCACGGCCCGCAGCTCCTCGCGGGTGGCCGGGTCGGGGTCGTCGTCGAGCCACCGCTGGGCCCGCGCGCGAATGTCGTCGATGTCAGTGGTTTCCGCCGCCATTGCCACTTGATAGCACGGCGGCGGATCACTGCGTCCCGTCGGCCTTGATCCGGCCGGCTCGATGTCCTCAGTTGGCCCCGGTGAGCTGGAAGGACTTCACCATCTCGTCGAAGATCGGCTTGCTCTCCGCGAACCGGGCGTGGGTGGCGGAGAGGTAGAACGAGTAGACCCTGCCGTCGTGGACCACCCCGCGCCACACGCCGTGGCGCATGGCGTCGCCCTCGCCGCAGGTGTACTCGAACTCGGCCGCCGCCTGCCCGGCCAACTCCTGCTCGCTCATCGCGACCTGGTTGTACGGCTTCTTGCAGGAGCTGGAGTTGCCCCTGAGGCCCCGGGCGGCCGTCTCGGCCCAGCTCATCGACGTGCCGCTCCACTTCTCGGCGAGGATGCGCACCTTGCGCCCGCTGTCGTCCGGGTCGACGAAGTCGACCCAGAAGCCGCCGGCGCTCCTGCGCTCCCACCCCTTGGGGACCCGCACCGTGATGCCCTTGGTCGAGTGCTCCTGCATCTCCACCCCGGGCCCGGCGGCGGGGGCGGTCGGCTGGGCCTGCGGGGTCGACGGCGTCTCCGGGTCGCCGCCGCTGAACAGGACGACCGCGCCGATCAGCAGCAGCACGGCCAGGCCGCCGGCCGCGGCCAACTGCGCCTTGCGCGGCCAGCCCTTGACGGTGGTGAGGAGTTGGTCGCCGGCCCGGCGTACCCCGCCGAGCGCGCCGCCCCCGGCCGGGGCGGGCGCGGGGGCCGGGACCGTCCACGGCTGGCCGGTGCCGGGCACCGCCCACGGGCCCGCGCCGTACGCGCCGACCGGCTGGGTCGCCTCGGGCGCGCCCGGGTACCCCGGCACGGGCTGGGTGGCGTCCGGCCGGGGACCGAAGGGGACGCGCTGGGTGGCGTCGGGCGCGCCGCCGTACGGGACCCGCTGGGTTGCGTCTGGCGCGCCGCCGTACGGCACGCGCTGGGTGGCGTCGGGCGCGGCGCCGTGCACGCGCTGGGTGGCCTCCGGGGAGCCGTACGTGACCCGCTGGGTGGCCTCCGGCGCGGCGGTGGCGTCCACCCGCTGGGTGGTCTCCGACCCGCCGCCGTACGTGCGGCCGGCGGGCGGCTTCGGCAGGGCGGGCGGCTTCGGCAGGGCGGCCGACGCCGGCAGGGCCACCGGCGCGGGCATCGCCCCGGTCGGGGTGCTCAGCGGGCCGGCGAGCGCGTCGGCGCTGGTGTCGTCGGGCCCGGCGGGGGCGGTGGCGGCGGTGGTCTTCGGCTGCTCGCCCCGGCGCAGCGCGGCCAGCCGGTCGGTCAGCGACTCGCCGGGACCGAGCATCGCCCGGCCGCCGATCTTGCCGGTCGGCTTGGGCTCGGCGGCGGCGGGGGGCGGCGGGACGGCGACCGGCCGCGGCTGAACCGGCACCACGGCGTACGGGTCGGTGACCGAGTTGACCGCCGTGGCGGTGCTGGTCAGCGGGCCGGCCAGCAGTTCGCGCAGCATGGCGCGGGCGGTGTGCACGTCGAGCCGGCGGGCCGGGTCCTTCTCCAGCAGGCCCATCAGCACCCGGGTCAGCGGGCCGCTGCGCTGCGGGGTGGCCGGCGGGTCCTCCACCACGGCGTGCATGGTCTCGATCGGGTCGCCCCGGTCGAACGGGGGCCGCCCCTCGACCGCCGTGTACAGCGTCACGCCGAGGGAGAAGAGGTCGCTCGGCGGCCCGAAGTCCTGGCCCATGGCCCGCTCGGGGGAGATGAAGTGCGGCGAGCCGAGCACCATCCCCGGCGTGGTGAGCTGCACGTCGGTGGGCATCCGGGCCACGCCGAAGTCGGTCAGGACGCACCGGCCGTCGGTGCAGATCAGCACGTTGGCCGGCTTCACGTCGCGGTGCAGCACGCCGATCGCGTGCGCCACCTCCAGTGCGCCGAGCAGGGCGATGCCGATCTTGGCGACCGCGCGGGGCGCGACCGGCCCGTCCTCGATCACCATGTCGGCGAGGCTGCGGGCGTCCAGCAGCTCCATCACGATCCAGGGCCGGCCACCCTCGGTGACCACGTCGTACACCTGGACCACGGCCGGGTGCTGGATGGCCGCGGCGGCGCGGGCCTCGCGCAGGGTGCGCTCGTACATCGCGTCGCGGTCGCTGGGGGCGAGCCCGGGCGGGAGGACGACCTCCTTGACCGCCACGTCGCGCCGCAACAGGGTGTCGGTGGCACGCCAGACCGTGCCCATGCCGCCGTTGCCCACCGGGGACCGGAGCGAGTACCGGTCACCGATGGTGGTTCCGGGTGCCGCGCGTCCGTGGGGTGGGCTGGCCGCTCCGCCGCTCCACGTCGGGATCTGAGTCACAGAAAAGCCACCGGGGGAAGTCGAGGGGGCTGGGACACAACCCCTCTATCTTGCTGGTTCCGACGCCCGATGCGAAACCCGACGCGGCGGACCTTTACCGTACCCGACAGTACGTGCCCGGCCGTTCACCCGCGAGCCGCGCCCGGGGCGTGCCGAATCCCTCACCCGTCGATGTCTCGACGCGTCCTACCATCCGGGGATGAGCGAACGGCGGTCAAGCGAGTCCGGCTTCCCGATCGAGGGCGTCTACACGGCGGCCGACCTGCCCGCGGACCTGGACGCCAGGCTCGGCGACCCGGGGAGGTTCCCGTACACGCGCGGGGTCTACCCCACCATGTACACCTCCCGGCCGTGGACCATGCGCCAGTACGCCGGATTCGGCACGGCCGCCGAGTCCAACGCGCGCTACCACCAGCTGCTGCGCGCCGGCACGATGGGCCTGTCCGTCGCCTTCGACCTGCCGACCCAGATGGGGTACGACTCCGACGACCCGATCGCGCACGGCGAGGTGGGCAAGGTCGGGGTGGCCATCGACTCCATCGAGGACATGCGGGTGCTCTTCGACGGCATCCCGCTGGACAAGGTCTCCACCTCGATGACGATCAACGCGCCGGGGTCGGTGCTGCTCCTGCTCTACCAGCTCGTCGCCGAGGAGTCCGGGGTGCCGGGCACGGCGCTCAACGGCACGATCCAGAACGACATCCTCAAGGAGTACATCGCGCGGGGGACGTACATCTTCCCGCCGAAGCCCTCCCTGCGGCTGGTGGCGGACACCTTCGCGTACTGCCGCGGCGAGGTGCCGAAGTGGAACACCATCTCCATCTCCGGCTACCACATGGCCGAGGCGGGCGCGAGCCCCGCGCAGGAGATCGCGTTCACGCTGGCCAACGGCGTCGAGTACGTCCGCGCGGCGCTGGCGGCCGGGCTGGCCGTGGACGACTTCGCGCCCCGGCTGTCGTTCTTCTTCGTGGCCCGCACGACCCTGCTGGAGGAGGTGGCGAAGTTCCGCGCCGCCCGGCGGATCTGGGCCCGGCTGATGCGCGACGAGTTCGGGGCGAAGGACCCGAAGTCGATGATGCTGCGGTTCCACACCCAGACGGCGGGCGTGCAGCTCACCGCCCAGCAGCCCGAGGTGAACCTGGTCCGGGTGGCGATCCAGGGGCTGGCCGCGGTGTTCGGCGGCACCCAGTCGCTGCACACGAACAGCTTCGACGAGGCGATCGCGCTGCCGACGGAGAAGGCCGCCCGGCTCGCGCTGCGTACCCAGCAGGTGCTCGCGTACGAGACGGACCTGACCGCCACCGTCGACCCGTTCGCCGGGTCGTACGTGGTGGAGGCGATGACGGCCGAGATCGAGGCGGCGGTCGACGAGCTGATGGGCCGGGTCTTCGAGCACGGCTCGGCGGTGGACGCGATCGAGGCCGGCTTCCAGAAGCGGGAGATCGAGCAGTCGGCGTACCGGATCGCCCAGCAGATCGACTCCGGGGAGCGGGTGGTGGTCGGGCTCAACCGGTTCGCCGTCGACGCCGACGAGCCGTACGAGCCGCTGCGGGTGGATCCGGCGATCGAGGCGGCCCAGGCCGAGCGGCTGGCCAAGCTGCGCGCGGAGCGCGACGCGGGCGCGGTCGAGCGGGCCCTGGCCGAGCTGCGCGCCGCCGCCGAGGGCACGCAGAACGTGCTCCACCCGATGAAGGAGGCCCTGCGCGCCCGGGCCACGGTCGGGGAGGTCTGCGGCACCCTGCGCCAGGTCTGGGGCACCTACCGTCCCAGTGACCGTTTCTGACCGGTCTCCCGCCCGCGCCGTGTGCGGTCCCCGGGCGGTGGGTAAGCCGTCCGGGTGACCGGGGACGGACAGCGTGTGCGGGAGCGTGGCGCCCCGCCATGTCACTGTCGGGAGTCGTACGGCCGCTCGTGGTGGTCGGTTAGTTGTCCGAGCGGCCGTTAATTGACGCGACTAATGCGACAATTCGGAACGACGGCCCCGGGTCGACGGCGACTTCGTGACCGCGAATCGGTTACGCGTTGTAGGAGGTGGGGCAGATGACGGCGTTCGACCGCGATCTACCTGCTGTCCCGCAGGTTCTGGAGCCCTCGAACCTGGACATTCGTGACGCTGCGCGTCCCAATCGTCACGAATATGATGGTGCGCAGCGTCACCTTCGGAGGTCTAGGCTGTCTGCTGTTCTGCCCGAAGATCCATCCATTTCTAGTGATCGAGAATTCGACGTGACGCGTGCGTTGACGCGGCCGAACAGCGGCCTGCTGGAGTCGTCCCCCTGGTCCGAGGCCCCGTCCGGGGCCCAGCCCCTGCCCTTCGGGCTCGACGACCTGCTCGACCTCCGGCTACCCCGCCTCATCGCCACCCGTCGGCACATCCACTCCCACCCGGAGCTCTCCGGCGAGGAGTTCGAGACCGCCGCCCTGATCGCGCGCGAGCTGTCGCTCGCCGGTCTGAACCCGCGGCTGCTGCCCAAGGGCAACGGCGTCATCTGTGACATCGACGGACGCCCCGACGGCCCGGTGGTCGCGCTCCGCGCCGACATCGACGCGCTGCCGCTGACCGACGTCAAGGACGTGCCGTACCGGTCCACGAAGGACGGCGTGTGCCACGCCTGCGGCCACGACGTGCACACCACCGTCATGCTCGGCGTCGGCATGCTGCTGGCCCAGCTCGCCGACCTCGGCGAGCTGGACGGCCGGGTCCGGCTGATCTTCCAGCCGGCCGAGGAGATCCTGCCCTGCGGCTCGCTGGAGGTCATCGAGGCCGGCGGCCTGGACGACGTGGTGCAGATCTTCGCCCTGCACTGCGACCCCAACCAGCCGGTCGGCCGGATCGGCCTGCGGGTCGGCCCGATCACCGCCGCCGCCGACAACGTCACCGTCCGGCTCACCGGCCCGGGCGGGCACACCGCCCGCCCGCACCTGACCGTCGACCTGGTCGACGCGCTGGGCCGGCTGGTCACCGAGGTGCCCGCCCTGGTCGGCCGCCGGGTGCCGGCCAACAGCGGGCTGCTGCTGGTGTTCGGCCAGGCCGCGGCCGGCACCCGGTACAACGTCATCCCGTCCGAGGCGAGCGCCTCCGGCACCCTGCGCGTGATGGACCGCGACACCTGGGAGCAGGCGCCCAAGATCGTCGCTCAGGTGGTCCGCGACGTCATCGCCCCCACCGGCGCCACCGTCGACCTGGAGTACCTGCGCGGCCGGCCGCCGGTGACCAACGACGCCAGGGCCATCCAGGTGCTGACCGCCGCCACCGCCGCCGCGCTCGGCCCCGACGGCGTCGCGGAGACCCCGCAGAGCATGGGCGGCGAGGACTTCTCCTGGTACCTGGAGTACGTCCCCGGCGCGCTGGCCCGCCTCGGCGTCGGCCGGTCCGGCCCGAACGTCGACCTGCACCGCGCCTCGTTCGACGTGGACGAGCGGGCGATTCCGGCCGGCGTCCGGGTCATGGTGCAGACCGCGCTGCGGGCACTGGCGGCGGCTCGCTGACGGCCCCGGGGCTGACGCCGGCCGCCGGCTGCGCGGCCGGCGCCCGCCTGCGGCGGCGCAGCCGCAGCAGCACCGCCACCACCACGGCCACCGGCACCGCGAAGGGCAGCATCGCGCCGAGCACGGTCAGCAGGACGTTCACCGAGGCCACGAGGGCGTTCCAGCCGCCGCGCAGGCCGGCCAGGAAGCCCGTGCCGGGCTCCTCGTCCGCGCCGCCCGCCTCCGGCCCGACGAGGGTGAGCGTGATCGTGGACAGCGCCGTGAGGTCGGCCAGGCGGCGCTTCTTCGCCTCCAGCGAGGCGAGGTCCGCCTCCCGCCGGGCCACCTCGCCCTCAATCGTCACCAGGTCGCCGATCGAGGTCGCCCGGGCCAGCAGCTTGCGGCCGCTCTCCACCCGGGCCCGCTGGGTGGCGATCCTGGCGTCCAGGTCGATCGTCTCCTCGGTCACGTCCTCGGTGCGTACCGAACGCTGCTCCTGCCGGCCGAGCCTCGCCAGGTCCTCCAGCACGCCGGCGAAGCGGTCGGCCGGCACGCGCAGCGTCAGCTGGGCCCGGGCGTCGGCGCCCCCGCTGCGCCGCTCGTCGCCGCCGACGAAGCCGCCCACCCCGGTCACCCGGTCGACGGCCGCGCGGGCGGCGGCGTCCACGTCGTCCACGGCGACCCGCATCGTTCCCGTGTAGATGATCGACCGCTGGTCGACCCGCAGGTCCGGCGAGCCGCCGCCGGCGCCGGCCTTCGCGTCCGCGCCGCCCGCCGCCTGCTGGCCGGTCCCCGGCCCGCCCGCCGGCGCCACCGCCGCGGAGTCCTCAGCGTTCGAGTCCCCGCGGAACCCACTGCACCCGCCCATCGCCAGCATGGCCGCCAGCCCCAGCGCGGCCAGCAGCGTGCGTCTGTTCCGTCCGTCCATCCCTGCTCCGATCGTCTTTCCCGTGGGCCTGGCGGCCGTCGGGTTTCCCGTGGGCCTGGCGGCCGTCGGGCGATACGTCAGACGTGACGCGCCGTCGCGCCGGTTCCGGCAGACTGCGCTGAGGACGTCACGATTCGACAACCCAGGAGTCACGATGCAGGTCACCAAGTACGCCCACTCCTGCCTCCGCGTCGAGCACGACGGGGGAGTGCTCGTCGTCGACCCCGGCGTGTTCAGCGACCCGGCGGCGCTGGACGGGGCGGACGCGGTGCTGATCACCCACGAGCACCCCGACCACGTGAACGCCGAGGCGATCACGCGGCAGCTCGACCGCCGGCCGTTCCGCGTCCACGGCCCGGCGTCGCTGGCCGGCGTCCTCGGCGACGCGGCCGAGGCACTGGATGCGGTCACCCCCGGCCAGTCGTTCACCGCCGCCGGCGTACCGGTGCGCGCGTACGGCGGGCGGCACGCCGTCATCCACCCCGACATCCCGGTGATCGACAACATCGGCTACCTGATCAACGATGCCGTCTACCACCCGGGCGACTCCCTCGTGGTGCCCGAGGACACGCCGGTGGACACCCTCTTCGCGCCCATCCACGCCCCCTGGTGCAAGTTCTCCGAGGTGCTCGACTTCATCCGGGCCGTCGCCCCGCGCCGCGCGTACGCCCTGCACGACGCGCTGCTCAACGACAACGGCTTCGCCGTCTACAACCGCCAGTACGCCGCCCTGTCCAAGACGGAGTACCAGCGCCTCGAGCCGGGCAGCCGGTTCGTCGTCTGACCGAGGTGCCACCCCCTCAGGACCTGGTCCGGCGCCTGTACGCGGAGCCGCCGGACCGGTTCGTCGCCACCCGGGACGCCGCCGTCGCCGAGGCCCGCCGGGCCGGCGATCCGGCCGCCGCCCGGGAGATCGCCGGGCTGCGCCGGCCGACCGTGGCGGCGTGGCTGGTCAACCTGCTCGCCATCCGCCGCCCCGAGCTGGTCGCCGACCTGGCCCAGCTCGCCGAGGCGCTGCGCGCGGCCCAGCGCGACCTGCGGGGCCCCCGGCTGCGGGAGCTGTCCGCCCAGCGGCGTGCGGTGGTCGCCGCGCTCGTCGCCGAGGTGCGTCACCTGGCCGCCGAGGCCGACGGCGGCCCGCCGGCCGGGAAGCTGCCGCTGGCCGAGGTGGAGGCCACCCTCAACGCCGCGCTGGCCGACGCCGAGGTGGCCGGGCAGGTGCGGTCCGGCCGGCTGCTGCGGGCCGCCAGCTACGCCGGCTTTGGTGAGGTGCCCCGTCCCCAGCTGCGCCTGGTCACCGGGGGCGAGGAGCCCGCACCGGCCCCCCGGCGGGGCGGCCGCCCCACCGAACGGGAGCCCGCCGCCGAACGGGAGCCCGCCGCCGAACGGAAGCCGACCGCCGCGCGGGACCGCGCCGCCGAACGGGACCGCGCCGCCGAACGGGACCGGGCGCGGCGGGAACGCGACGAGCGGGCGGCGGAACGGGCGGCCCGGGCCGAGCGGGCGCGGCAGCGCCGGGCGCTGGAACGGGAGCTGACGAAGGCGCGTACCGAGCAGGAGCGGTCCGAGGCGGAGCTGGCCACCGCCGCGGGCGCCGAGCGCGACGGCGCGGAGGAACTGGCCGACATCGAGCGCTCCCTGGCCGAGCTGGAGCGCCGCCGGGCCGAGGCCGAGCAGGAGCTGAGCCGGCGGAAGCTGGCCCGGCGCTCGGCGGAGCGGGCGGTCACCACCGCCAGGCGCCGCGCCGGCGAGGTCGAGGGGGCCATCGAGGCGCTCGACGCCGAAGAGGGGGCTGCCGTCGGCGGCGACGGCGGTGCAGACTGACTGACGATGACGCCGGAGCAGCTCGCCGCCGCGAGCAAGCCGTACGTGCTGGAACTCGGGAAGGCGTTCAGCCGCTGCCCGGGCACCCTGCGCCGGGCCCGCCTGCTCGGCATCTCGGGGTGGGCCTTCTACATCACCGGCCGGGCGGGCGCGCTCGGCGACGTCCGGGCGCCCACGGTGGCCGCCGCCCTCGGCTTCGTCGCGCCCGACGCGGTCGCCGACGGCTGGGACGCCGCGACCCGGGTGGTACGCCCGGCCGAGGTGGCGACGGCGAACCTCGCCGAGTGCTGCCGGTGGGGCGTCCAGCACCTGGCCGAGCTCCCGGGGGTGGCCCGGCTGGCCGGGCTGCTGCACCGGGTGGTCGACGCGGCGGACGACAGCGCGATGCCGCTCTTCGCCGCCTGGCGGGCCATGCCGGTGCCCGACGACTCCCCGGGCGCCCGCGCCGCCGTCGGCCTGCTGCTGCTGCGCGAGCACTTCGCCGGGGCGTACCTGCTGGCGGTGCGGGCCGGCGGGATGACGCCGCTGGAGGCGGTGCTGGCCGGGCCGGAGGGCGAGGCGGGCGCGCTGGCGTGCGGCTGGCCGCCGCCGTACCCGCGGGTCGCCCCGCTGGTGCGTCGCCGGCTCTGGGCGGAGGCGGTGACCGCCCGGCTGGCCTCGGTCGCGTTCCGCGCCCTCACCCCCGGTGAGGGCGCGGAGCTGCTGGAGCTGCTCGCCGCCGTCCGCGCCGAGGTGCAGGCAAGAGTCCCTTCCTGACGCCTGCGGTATGGCGGGACACCCCGCTCACCGCCGGTTGCCGTCGAGCGCCGCCGCCGGACGCGGGCCGTCGCCGAGTACCGCCGCCGGACGCGGGCCGTCGCCGAGTACCGCCGCCGGACGCGGGCCGTCGCCGAGTACCGCCGCCGGACGCGAGCGCCGCCGCGGGCCGCCGCCGCAAGCGACGCGGCGCGACGCGGGCGGAAAATCAGCGGCGCGGACCACGGTCGGCTGCCAGGATCGCCCCGTGACTCTCCCCGCCGGCTGGACCGCCCGCCGCCCCACCCTCGACGACGTGCCGGCGATCCTGGCCGTCGTGCACGTCGCCGACACCTTCGCGATCGGCCACCCCGACTTCGACGCCGAAGACGTGAAGGCCGTGCTGACCGCACCCTTCTTCGACCCGGCCCGGGACTCCTGGCTGGTCACCGACCCGGACGGCGTCGCTGTCGCCTGGGCCCTCGTGGACAACCCGAGCGGGACCGGCCGGGAGTTCGTCGACGTCCTCGTCGACCCCGACCGCGGGGCGGACCTGCGCGCCCCGCTGCTGGCCCGGCAGCTCGACCGGGTCGCCGAGCGGGCGGCCGAGCGCGGCCTGCCGGCGCTGACCGTCCGCTGCGGGGTCTACGCCCCGGAGACCCGCTGGGCGGCCGAACTGGCCGAGGCCGGCTTCGCCCGGGTCAAGCGGTACGTGCGGATGAGCCGCTCCCTCGCGGACCTGCCCGCCGAGCCGGCGCCCCCGCCCGGGGTGACTGTCCGGCCGCTGCGCGCCGACGACGAGGCCGACCTGCGGCTGTTCCACCGGATCTTCGACACCGCGTTCCGGGACACCCCGGACTACGAGCCGCTCGGCTTCGAGGCGTGGCGGGACCTGATCCCGTCGTCCGGCAAGGTCTGGGACGAGTGGTTCGTCGCCGAGGTCGACGGGGAGCCGGCGGGCGTCCTCCAGTCCTCCGACCAGGCGCTGGAGCAGGACTCGGGCTGGGTACGCACGCTCTCGGTGCTGCCGGCGTACCGGCGGCGGGGGGTGGGCGCCGCGCTGCTGCGCCGGGCGTTCGCCACGTACGCCGCGAAGGGCCGCGCCGCCGCCGGCCTCGGCGTCGACCTGGCCAACCCGACCGCCCCGGTCACCCTCTACCGGTCCGTGGGGCTGAGCGAGGTGCGCTGGACCGACATGTACGAGCGGACGGTCGCCGCCACGGGTGTGTGACAGGCGACCCGGTGCGGGGGGTGCCAGCCCGCCTGCCGCGCCGACGGCGCAGACTGGGGCGTGGAAGACGCGCTACGCCGACAGGGCGCGGGAGACGCGCTACGCCGACGCGGTGCCGGTGGGCCGGGACCGCAGCTCGTTGACGTAGTCGGCGGGCGCGCCCGCCTTCTCGGCCGCGGTCGCGATCTCCGACAGGTACCACGACGTCGGCAGACCGCCCTCGTAGCCGTCGAAGACGTAGACCCAGGCGGTCACGTCCCCGTCGAGGGTGGAGACCCGGACGTGCAGCTTGCGGTACGTCCCGGCGGTCACCCCCTCGATCTCGTCGAGCTGGGCGGCGTCGTACGGGTGGATGTCGTACAGCGCGACGAACACCCGGTCCCCCGGGGACTCGACGACGGTGCTGACCGCGCCCTCCCAGCCCATCGTGCCCTCGCCCGCGAAGGTGAGGCGCCAGCCTTCCAGCCAGCCGATGCCCACCATCGGCGAATGCGGACAGTAGGCGCGCATCCGGGCAGGGTCCAGGTTTGAGCCGTAGGCGGCGTAATGACGCACGGCGATGACGATAGCCCGGCGGACGGGTGGGGGAGAATACGACGGTGCGTGTCGGACGCGTTCGGGAGAAGAAAGTCACTGTGAACATGGGCGAGGGGCGGGCGCTGTGAGCCAGATCGTGATCATCGGCGGGGGGCCGGCCGGGTACGAGGCGGCCCTGGTCGCCGCCCAGCTGGACGCTGATGTCACCGTGGTGGAGGCGGACGGCGCGGGGGGCGCCTGCGTGCTCTCCGACTGCGTCCCGTCCAAGACCTTCATCGCCAGCTCGGAGGTGGTCACCGGGTACCGGGACACCGAGGAGTTCGGGGTGCACTCCGACGGGCTGGAGGCGGTCACCGTCGACGCCCGGGCGGTGCACGAACGGGTGAAGCGGCTCGCGCTGGCCCAGTCCGCCGACATCCACGCCAAGCTGGTGAAGGCTGGCGTCACGTTCGTCCCCGGCACCGCCCGGATGGGCGAGGACACGCTCGGCCACACCCACCGCGTGATCGTCACGCCGGCCGAGGGCGCGGAGTACCCGATCGACGCGTCCACCGTGCTGGTCGCCACCGGCGCCACCCCGCGTCAGCTCCCCACCGCCGTACCCGACGGGGAGCGCATCCTGACCTGGCGCCAGGTGTACGACCTGCCCGAGCTGCCCGAGCATCTCGTCGTGGTCGGCTCCGGGGTCACCGGCGCCGAGTTCGCCAGCGCGTACCTGGCCATGGGAGTCGAGGTCACCCTGGTCTCCAGCCGGGACCGGGTGATGCCGCACGAGGACGCCGACGCGGCCATGGCCATCGAGCGGGTCTTCCGCTCCCGGGGGATGAGCATCCTCAACAACTCCCGCGCGGAGGCGGTCCGCCGCTCGCCCACCGGCGTCGAGGTCGAGCTGTCCGACGGCCGCAGGGTGTACGGCTCGCACGCGCTGATCGCCGTCGGCTCGATCCCCAACACCGCCGGCCTGGGCCTGGCCGAGTACGGCGTCGAGCTGGCCCGGGGCGGCTACGTCAGCGTGGACCGGGTGTCCCGGACAAACGTGCCCGGCATCTACGCCGCCGGCGACTGCACGGGCGTGCTGCCGCTGGCCAGCGTCGCCGCCATGCAGGGGCGGATCGCCATGTGGCACGCGCTCGGCGAGGCCGTCCGGCCGCTGCGGCTGCGTACGGTCGCGGCGAACGTCTTCACCGACCCGGAGCTGGCCACGGTCGGGGTCTCCCAGAACGAGGTGGACGCCGGCAAGGTGCCCGCCCGGCAGGTGATGCTGCCGCTGTCGGGGAACGCCCGGGCGAAGATGGACGACCTCGCCGACGGGTTCGTCAAGCTCTTCTGCCGGCCGGCGAGCGGCCAGGTGGTCGGCGGCGTGGTGGTGGCCCCGAAGGCCAGCGAGCTGATCCTGCCCATCACGATGGCCGTGGAGAACAACCTCACGGTCAACGAGTTGGCGCAGACCATCACCATCTACCCGAGCCTGTCCGGCTCGATCACGGAGGCCGCCCGCCAGCTCATGCTCCACGAACTGGAGTGATCTCCCGCGCCGGTCGGCGGGCCAGGCTCGCCGCCAGCACCCCGAGCAGGGCGACCTCCGCGAGGATGAGCAGGCGTTCGGCGAGCCCGATGAGCATGCGCTCGCCGGGATAGGCGGACCAGACCATCGCCCCGGCCAGCAGCAGGCTGGCCAGGGCGAGTCCGCGCACCCAGCCGCCGGCACCGCCGCCCAGCAGTCCGGCGAGCAGCCAGCCGGCGGCCGGCAACGCGAGGAAGGCGACCACCGAGGCGTACCGGTGCAGGTAGGCCGCGGTGTCCATCGGCAGGCCGGGCTCGTTGGTGGGCACCACGGCGGCGGTGACCAGGCCGGCGGTCCAGGCGGCCAGGAACATCCCGGCGACGCGCCGCCGCCCGGCCCGCCCGGACGGTCCGCCGCCGGCCGGCCCCGGACCGTTGCCGCCGGGCCGCGACCCGCCGGCGTCGGGCCCCGGTCCGGTACGCCAGAGGGCCCGGATCAGCAGCGCCGTAGCGGCGGCGAGCACCGCCATGGCCACGTCGATGACGCCGCCCCGGTCGGAGACGGCGAAGTCGCTGACGGTCAGCGACCACGGGTTCAGATCGTCGTTCACCTCGAGGTGGCCGAGCACGGCGAGCGCCGCCGCCAGGGCGATCCCGCCGAGGGCCAACAGTCCGCACGTCCGGTTCTCGGGCATGCCCCAGCCTGTCGCCTGGGCCACCCGAAACGGATCCGGGACGGCCACCCACCCCCGACCCCGGGACCTCCCCTACCGGCTGTGCCGCTGCCGGGCGACGTCGAGGTGGATGTTCCGGGCGTACGGACAGCTCACCCGCCGTCGGTGGGGACACGCGAGGAGGAGCTGGGGTGCGCCGGCTGGTCGGCTCCGACCCGAACCTCGGTCCCGGCCTCCGTGCCGGCGTTACGGGCGCCGATCGCGGTCATCGCCCACCCGGCGGCGGCGAACCCGGTCGCCGCGATCGCCGCCACCACCAGCAGCCGCCAGGCCGACTCGGTCAGGGCCATCCCGCCCAGGTGTCCGACCAGCGCCCCGTACGTCGCCCAACTGCCCGCCGCCACCGCCTCGTAGGCGAGGAACAGCCGGTACGGGTACCGGCTGCGCCCGGCGGCGAAGCAGGCCGCCATCCGGCCACCGGGCACGAAGCGGCACAGCAGGATGACCAGCGGGCCGGGGCGGCTCAGGCCCCGGGTGACCCGGTAGGCCACCCGGCGGGCGCGGCTCGGCTCGGCCTGCCGGGACCGGCGGCGGTCCGGCGCGCTGCGGCCCAGCAGGTAGCAGGCGAGGTCGCCGGCGAACACGCCGAGCGCGCCGACCCCGATCGCCAGCGGCAGGCTCAGCCCGCCGTACACGGTGAGCGCCCCGACGGTGATCATCAGGGCCTGGGTGGGGATGACGGGCACGAACGCGTCGACGACCAGCAGACCGAGCAGCACCAGGTACGCCCACAGCGGCGACGTGACGTCAGTGAGAAGTTCGGGCACCACTGTCACCTCGCCGGGTCCGGCTGATCGGGTGAACCGAGCCTGACGCCGTGCCCCGCGTCACCGGGACCGCCCCTGGCCGGTGGTGACTACGCACACGGCGGGGCCACCAGGATGGAACGAAACGAAGCGACGAAAGGTGACGACGCGGCAGGTGTCCGCCCCCACGACCGGCCGCCATCCGGCCCGTGACCTCGGCTTCCGGACGGTGGCGGGCGGCGGATCGGCCTGCGTGCGCGTACCGTTGTCGGCGCGCGGCCCCGAGCGCGTCGGGCCCCCCGTTCCCGACGACCGGGCCGCCGCGGGCGGCCGGCAGGTCCCGTGTCGGCCGCCCGCCCCTCTCCGGCCCGCGATCATGCTGGGTGAGCAGGTCGGATACGCTGCGTCCGCGTTACCGGCCCGCCTCCCGGCGCTCCCACGTGGCAGAGCGGTTCTTCGAATGTCGAGAACTCCTCGGCGTGGACGAAGCGGCTCGACATGTCCGCCTCTGTGCATGGAAACCTCCCGGAGGGGAGGAGGCCCGTCGTGGGTCGAGGGGCGGAATCATGTCCATGGACCGTAGTGCATCGATGCAACCACACGGGAGCCAATCGCGAAAGGTGACCATCCGGCTACCGTCGGGCGGTGACCTGGTTCCGGCTGGCCGGGGAGCACGGGGCGTCGACGGCGCGGAAACCGCAGATGGGTCGTCCTCCAGCTGCGCGACGGCCGCGCGATCCGCCGCGGCCCCGACCCGCCCCGCGGTCCGGGGCGGGTCGTCGGCGGTCGGCCCCCGGTCATGCCCGCCCTACACGGACGCGGGCTCGACGGCGGCCGGGTCCGGCCCGGCCTCCGGGACCGCGGACTGGCTGAACTGGGACTGGTAGAGGTGGTGGTACGCCCCCTTCGCCGCGAGGAGCTGCTCGTGGGTGCCCTGCTCCACGATCCGGCCGTTCTCCATCATCAGGATCAGGTCGGCGTCGCGGATGGTGGACAGCCGGTGGGCGATGACGAAGCTGGTGCGGTCCGAGCGCAGCGCCGCCATCGCCCGCTGGAGCAGCACCTCCGTGCGGGTGTCCACCGAGCTGGTGGCCTCGTCCAGGATGAGCAGCGACGGCTCGGCCAGGAACGCCCGGGCGATCGTGATGAGCTGCTTCTCGCCGGCGCTGACGTTGCTGCCCTCCTCGTCGATCACCGTGTCGTAGCCGTCGGGGAGGCTGCGCACGAACCGGTCCACGAACGTGGCCCGGGCGGCGGCGACGATCTCCTCCTCGGTGGCGCCTGGCCGGCCGTACGCGATGTTGTCCCGGATGGTGCCCCCGAACAGCCAGGTGTCCTGGAGCACCATGCCGATCCGGCCGCGCAGGTCGTCCCGGGCCAGGGTGGTGACGTCGACGCCGTCGAGGGTGATCCGGCCGGCGTCCAGCTCGTAGAACCGCATGATCAGGTTGACCAGGGTGGTCTTGCCCGCGCCGGTCGGGCCGACGATCGCCACGGTGTGCCCCGGCTCGGCGACCAGGGACAGATCCTCGATCAGCGGCTTGTCCGGCTCGTACCGGAAGGAGACGTGCTCGAACTCGACCCGGCCGTGCGGGTCGGTCACCCGCGCGGGCACGGCCGGGTCCGGGCTCTGCTCGTCGGCGTCGAGCACCGCGAACACCCGCTCGGCGGAGGCCACCCCGGACTGGAGCAGGTTCGCCATCGAGGCCACCTGGGTCAGCGGCTGGGTGAACTGCCGGGAGTACTGGATGAACGCCTGCACGTCGCCGAGGCTCATCGACCCGGACGCCACCCGCAGGCCGCCGACCACGGCGATCGCGACGTAGCTGAGGTTCCCGACGAACATCATCGCCGGCATGATGATCCCGGAGATGAACTGGGCGCCGAAGCTGGCCCGGAACAGCTCCTCGTTCTTGGCGTGGAAGGCTGCCTCGACCTCGCGCTGCCGGCCGAAGACCTTGACCAGCTCATGGCCGGTGAACGCCTCCTCGATCTGGCCGTTCAGCTCGCCGGTGTGCGCCCACTGGGCGATGAACTTCCGCTGCGACCGCTTCGCGATCTGCCCGGTCACGATCACCGACAGCGGCACCGCGACCAGGGCGACCAGCGCCAGCAGCGGCGAGATCCAGAACATCATGGCGAGTACGCCGACCACGGTGAGCAGCGACGTGAGCAGCTGGCTCAGCGTCTGCTGGAGGCTCTGCGCGATGTTGTCGATGTCGTTGGTGACCCGGCTGAGCAGCTCGCCGCGGGGCTGCCGGTCGAAGTACGGCAACGGCAGCCGGTTGAGCTTGTCCTCCACGTCGGCGCGCAGCCGCAGCACCGTGCGCTGCACGATGCCGTTGAGCAGCCAGCCCTGCCACCACATCAGCAGGCTCGCGGCCAGGTAGAGCCCGAGCGCGAGCAGCAGCACCCGCCCCAGCGCGGCGAAGTCGATGCCGACCCCGGGCACCACGTCCATCCGGGCGAGCATGTCGGCGAAGTTGTCGTTGCCGTTCGCCCGGGCCGCCGCGACGGCCTGCTCGACGGTGGTCCCGGCGGGCAGCTGCCGGCCGATCACCCCGCTGAAGATGAGGTCGGTGGCGTGGCCGAGCACCTTCGGCCCGTACACGCTGAGCCCGACGCTGACCACGGCCAGGCCGATGACGACGACGAGCTGGAGCCGGTGCGGTCGCAGCCGGCCCAGCAGCCGGCGGGCGGACGGCCCGAAGTTCAGCGACTTCTCCGCCGGCATGCCGGCGCCCATCCAGGGCGGGCCGCCGCGCTGGCCGCCGGGCGGCAGTCGCTTCGGCGCCGCCGCCTCCGGGGCGCGCTTCTGCTCAGGTACGGCGGTCATCAGGCTGCCACCTCCGCGGTCTGCTGCGAGGCGACGATCTCCGCGTACGTCGGGCAGCTCTCCAGTAGTTCGGCGTGTCGGCCCATCCCGACGATGCCCCCGTCCTCGAGCACGATGATCTGGTCGGCGTCGACGATCGTGGAGACCCGCTGGGCCACGATCACCACCGCCGCGTCCGCGGTGACCGGCCGCAGCGCCGCCCGGAGCCGGGCGTCGGTGCCGAGGTCGAGCGCCGAGAACGAGTCGTCGAAGAGGTAGATCTCCGGCCGGCGGACCAGGGCCCGGGCGATCGCCAGGCGCTGCCGCTGCCCGCCGGAGACGTTCGTGCCGCCCTGCGCGATCGGGGCGTCCAGCCCGCCGGGCATCGCGGCGACGAAGTCGCGGGCCTGGGCGATCTCCAGGGCCGCCCAGAGCTCCTCGTCCGTGGCGTCCGGGTTGCCGTAGCGCAGGTTGCTGGCGACCGTGCCGCTGAACAGGTACGGCCGCTGCGGCACCAGCCCGATCCGCCGCCACAGCTCGTCCGGGGCCAGGTCACGGACGTCCACCCCGTCGACCAGCACGGTGCCCGAGGTGGTGTCCACCAGCCGGGGGATCAGCGACAGCAGTGTGGTCTTGCCGGCGCCGGTGCTGCCGATGATCGCCGTGGTGCGCCCGGCCGTGGCCCGGAACGAGATGTCGTGCAGCACCGGCGCGCTCGCCCCCGGGTACTGGAACCGCACGTCGCGCAGCTCCAGTTCGCCCCGCGCGGCCACCTCGGTCACCGGGCGCGCCGCCGGCACCACCGACGACTCCGTGTCCAGCACCTCGACGATCCGCTCGGCGCAGACCGCGGCGCGCGGCACCATCATCAGCATGAAGGTGGCCATCATGACCGCCATCAGGATCTGCATCAGGTACTGCAGGAAGGCGGTGAGCGCGCCGACCTCGATCTGGCCGGCGTCGACCCGTTCCGCGCCGAACCACAGCACGGCGACGCTGGAGACGTTGAGGACCAGCATCACCACCGGGAAGATCAGGGCCATCAGCCGGCCGGTGCGCAGGGCGGTCGCGGTGAGGTCGGCGTTCGCGCGACCGAAGCGCTCCGTCTCGTACGGCTCCCGGACGAACGCCCGGACCACCCGGATGCCGGTGATCTGCTCGCGCAGCACCCGGTTGACCGTGTCGATGCGGGTCTGCATCAGCCGGAACCCGGGCACCATCCGGCGGATGATCAGCCCCAGCCCGATCGCCAGCACCGGTACGCAGACCAGCATCAGCCAGGACAGCCCGACGTCCTCGCGCAGCGCCATCACCACGCCGCCGACGCTCATGATCGGCGCGGCGACGAGCATGGTGCAGCTCATCAGCACGAGCATCTGCACCTGCTGCACGTCGTTCGTGTTGCGGGTGATCAGCGAGGGCGCGCCGAAGCGGGACACCTCGCGGGCGGAGAAGCGGTTGACGTGCCCGAAGACCGCGGCCCGGACGTCCCGGCCGAACCCCATCGCCGTCCGCGCGCCGAGGTAGACCGCCGCGATCGAGCAGGCGATCTGCACGAGGCTGACCAGCAGCATCCAGCCGCCGGTCCGCAGGATGTAGCCGGTGTCGCCGCGGGTCACGCCCTGGTCGATGATGTCGGCGTTGAGGCTCGGCAGGTACAGCGAGGCCATCGTGCCGACGAACTGGAACACCACCACCGCCGTGAGGGCCCGGCGGTACGGGCGCAGGAAGGCGCGGAGCAGCCGGATCAGCACGGTGGCCCCTCCGGTCTCGCCTCGGGCATCGTCACGTACGGCTCCTCTCCCAGGCTGATGATTTCGAGCAGGAACTCCCGGATCACGGCCGCCTTCGCCGGGTCGGCGTCGACCGAGGTGAGCGGCCTGCCGGAATGGATGATCGTGGTGACCGCCGCGACCCGCTCCCGGCCGGCGGGGGTCAGGGCCAGGCGTACGCTGCGCCGGTCCGCCTCGTCGCGCCGGCGCTCGACGAGGCCGTCGCGCTCGAGGGTGTCGACGATGCCCGTCAGGGTCGCCGGGCGGACGAAGCAGAGCTCGGCGACCGCCCGGTGCGGCAGCTCGCCGAACCGGGCGAGGGTCATCAGGGTGGCCATGCCGGCCTGGGTGAGGCCGTGTTCCTCCGCGAGGTAGCGGTTCCACCGCTGGCCCACCACATGGCCGGCGATGGCCAGCAGGCGACCGAGCGGCACGTCGTCCAGGCAGACCAGATTCACGCGCTCCACGTTAGCTCCCTGAAAGTAAGGGGCCAAACGAATTTCCCCGGGCCGCCCGTGAATCCCCGCCCTGCGCAACGTACGCGCCGCGGTCAAGTCACTGCCCGCGGCGCGTTTCGTCACCCAGTGCTCACCAACTCGTCGGCAGCGGCATCCCCTCGGTGTAGCCGGCGGCGCTCTGCACCCCGACGACCGCCCGCTCGTGGAACTCCGCCAGGTCGCGCGCGCCGGCGTACGTGAACGCGCTGCGCACCCCGGCGATGATCTCGTCGATCAGGTCCTCCACGCCGGGCCGGCTCGGGTCCAGGTACATCCGGGCGGAGGAGATGCCCTCCTCGAAGACCGCCTTGCGGGCCCGCTCGAAGGGGCTGTCGTCGGCGGTCCGGGCGCTGACCGCGCGGGCCGAGGCCATCCCGAAGCTCTCCTTGTACCGCCGGCCGTCCGCCTCCGTGTACAGGTCGCCCGGGGACTCGTACGTGCCGGCGAACCAGGATCCGATCATCACGTTCGACGCGCCGGCCGCGAGGGCCAGGGCGACGTCCCGGGGGTGCCGCACCCCGCCGTCGGCCCAGACGTGCCGGCCCAACTCGCGGGCCGCCGCCGCGCAGTCCAGCACGGCCGAGAACTGCGGGCGGCCCACGCCGGTCATCATCCGCGTCGTGCACATGGCACCCGGCCCGACGCCCACCTTCACGATGTCGGCGCCCGCCTCGACCAGGTCGCGTACCCCCTCGGCGGTGACCACGTTGCCTGCCGCGACCGGGACCCCCGGGTCGAGCCGGCGGACCGCCCGCAGCGCGGAGATCATCCGCTCCTGGTGGCCGTGCGCGGTGTCCACCACCAGCGTGTCCACCCCCGCCTCCAGCAGCGCCGCGGCCTTGCCGGTGACGTCGCCGTTGATGCCGACCGCCGCCGCGATCCGCAGCCGGCCGCGGCCGTCCACCGCCGGCTTGTAGAGGGTCGCGCGCAGCGCGCCCTGCCGGGTCAGCACCCCGACCAGGCGGCCCTCGCCGTCGACCACCGGCGCGAGCCGCCGCCGGCCCGCCGAGAGCCGGTCGAACCCGGTACGCGGGTCCGCCTCCGCCGGCACCGTGTGCAGCTCGGTCGACATGACGTGCCGGAGCTGGGCGAACCGGTCCACCCCGACGGTGTCCGCCTCGGTGACCACCCCGAGCGGCCGGCCACCGTCGTCCACCACGACCACCGCGCCGTGCGCGCGCTTGGGCAGCAGGTGGATCGAGTCCCCGACGGTGTCGGTCGGGCCGAGCGTGATCGCGGTGTCGTGCACCAGGTGCCGCCGCTTCACCCAGGCGACGACGTCGGCCACCACCTCGATCGGGATGTCCTGCGGGATCACCGCGATGGCGCCGCGCCGCGCCACGGTCTCGGCCATCCGCCGGCCGGACACCGCCGTCATGTTCGCGACCACCAGCGGGATCGTGGTGCCGGTGCCGTCGGCGGTGGCCAGGTCGACGTCCAGCCGGGAGCCGACCTCCGAGCGGGCCGGGGCCATGAAGACGTCGTTGTAGGTCAGGTCGTGCGCGGGAGCCGCGCCGTGAAGGAAGCGCACCGGGCCATCATTCCTGCTGCCCCGCGTCCCCGCCGACCGATGGCCGCGGAAAACGCCGCCGCCGCGGGCTCACCCCACGAGCAGCGCCACCGCCACCCCGGCCATGACGACGGCGACCGCGCCGTCGAGCACCCGCCAGGCGGCGGTACGGGCGAGCAGCGGCGCGAGCCGGTGCGCCCCGGCGCCGAGCGCGGTGAACCAGACGACGCTGGCCGCCGCGGCGCCCGCCCCGAACACCCACCGGTGCTCGTGCTGCTGGGCGATCCCGCCGACCAGGAGCACGGTGTCCAGGTAGACGTGCGGGTTGAGGTAGGTGAACGCGAGACAGGCCAGGACGGTCGCCCGCAGCGAGGCCGCCGGGCGGTCGGTCGGCACGAGCGCGTCGGGGCGCAGCGCGCGGCGCGCCGCGAGCACCGCGTAGCAGAGCAGGAACGCCGCCCCGCCGAACCGGACGGCGGCCAGCAGCGCCGGCCGGCCCGCGACGACCGAGCCGACCCCGGCCACACCGGCCGCGATCAGCAGCGCGTCCGAGGCGGCGCAGGCGACGACGACCGGCGCGACGTGCTCCCGCCGCAGGCCCTGGCGCAGCACGAACGCGTTCTGCGCCCCGATCGCGACGATCAGGGCGAGGGAGACGGAGAACCCGGCTGCCGCCGAGGTGATCAGGTCGGGGTACGGCACGACGGCGACGCTACGGCCGGACGGTAAGCCCCGTCCAACTGAACTTTCTGACGTTTCATAAGCTGAGCTGATGGAAGGGCTCGACTCCACCCAGCTCCGTACGCTCGCCGCCGTCGCCGGCGAGGGCAGCTTCGAGGCCGCCGCCCGGCTGCTGCACGTCACCCAGTCGGCGGTCAGCCAGCGGATCAAGGCGCTGGAGGAGACCGTCGGGCAGGTCCTCGTCCGCCGCTCCCGGCCGTGCCGGGTGACCGAGGCGGGCCGCCCCCTGCTCCGGCTCGCCGGTCAGCTCGCCCTGCTGGAGCGCGAGGCGCTGGCCGACGCGCGCAGCCCGCTGGGCAGCGCGCGCACCCGGGCCCGGGTGCCCGTGGTGGTCAACGCCGACTCGCTCGCCACCTGGTTCCTCGGCGCGCTGGCCCGGCTGCCGGGGGAGTTGGCACTGTCCTTCGACATCCGCCAGGACGACCAGGACCACACGGCCGAACTGCTCCGGGACGGCTCGGTGATGGCGGCGGTGACCGCCCAGCGGGAGCCGGTGCAGGGCTGCCGCGTACGCCCGCTGGGCGCCATGCGCTACCGGGCGCTGGCCACCCCCGCGCTGGTCGACCGCTGGTTCCCCGACGGACTCACCGCGTCCGCGCTCGCCGAGGCGCCGATGCTCGTCTTCGACCGCAAGGACCGGGTGCAGCACCGGTTCCTGCGATCGGTGACCGGGCGGGAACTCGCCCCACCCGTGCACTACGTGCCGTCCGTGCCGGCGTTCAGCGAGGCGATCCGGCTCGGGCTGGGCTGGGGTCTCGTACCCGAACAACTCGCCGCCGCCGACCTGGGCTGCGGGGCGTGCGTGGACCTCGATCCCGACCGGACCGTCGACGTCCCCCTGTACTGGCAGCACTGGCGGCTGGACTCGGTGGTGCTGGGGGCGCTGACCGACGCCGTCCACGCGGCGGCGGCCGAAGCGCTCCGCTGAGCCCGTCGCTGAGCCCGTCGCTGAGCCCGTCGCTGAGCCCGTCGCTGAGCCCGTCCAGGCATGGGAAGGGCCCCTCCCAAGCGGAGGGGCCCGCAGACCTCAGGCGATGGTGCAGATCGCGGCGCCGGCGGAGATCACCGCGCCGACCTCGGCGGACAGGCCGCTGACCGTACCGGCCTTGTGGGCGTGCAGCGGCTGCTCCATCTTCATCGCCTCCAGCACGACCACCAGGTCGCCCTCGGCGACCGTGTCCCCGTCGGCGACGGCGATCTTCACGATCGTGCCCTGCATGGGGGAGGCGAGCGTGTCGCCGCTGACCGCCGCGCCGGCCCTGGCCCCACCGCCCCGGCGGGCCGGCTTCTTCCCGGCGGGCGCCGCGGCCGCCGTACCCGCGCCGAGGCCGGCGGGCAGGGTGACCTCCAGCCGCTTGCCGCCCACCTCGACCACGACGGTCTCGCGCTCGGCCGGCGCCCCGGCCGCGCCACCGGCGGCGGTGAACGGCGGCACGGTGTTGTCGAACTCGGTCTCGATCCACCGGGTGTGCACGGCGAACGGCTCGGCGGTGAACGCCTCGTCGCGGACGACGAGGCGGTGGAACGGCAGCGCGGTGGCCATGCCCTCGACGACCATCTCGTCCAGCGCCCGGCGGGCCCGCTCCAGCGCCTCCGTACGGGTCTCGCCCGTGATGATCACCTTGGCCAGCAGCGAGTCGAAGTTGCCGCCGATCACGTCGCCCGCCGAGATGCCCGCGTCCACCCGGACGCCGGGGCCGGTGGGCAACCGCAGCGCGGCGACGGTGCCGGGGGCGGGCAGGAAGCTGCGGCCCGGGTCCTCGCCGTTGATCCGGAACTCGATGGAGTGCCCGCGCGGAATCGGGTCCTCCGTCAGGCGCAGCTTCTCGCCGTCGGCGATGCGAAACTGCTCCCGGACGAGGTCGATGCCGGCGGTCTCCTCCGTGACCGGGTGCTCGACCTGGAGCCGGGTGTTGACCTCCAGGAAGGAGATGGTGCCGTCCGCGCCGACCAGGTACTCCACCGTGCCGGCGCCGTGGTAGCCGGCCTCCCGGCAGATCGCCTTGGCGGAGTCGTGGATCTGGGCGCGCTGGGCATCGGTGAGGAACGGCGCGGGGGCCTCCTCCACCAGCTTCTGGTGCCGGCGCTGCAGGGAGCAGTCCCGGGTGCCGACCACGATCACGTTCCCGTGCTGGTCGGCGAGGACCTGCGCCTCGACGTGGCGGGGCTTGTCCAGGTACCGCTCGACGAAGCACTCGCCCCGGCCGAACGCGGCGACCGCCTCGCGGGTGGCCGACTCGAACAGTTGCGGGATCTCCTCCATCGTGCGGGCCACCTTGAGCCCGCGCCCGCCACCGCCGAAGGCCGCCTTGATGGCCACCGGAAGGCCGTGGTCGACGGCGAAGGCGATCACCTCGTCCGGGCTGGCCACCGGGTCCGGGGTGCCCGGGACCAGGGGGGCGCCGGCGCGCTGGGCGATGTGCCGGGCGGTGACCTTGTCGCCGAGGTCGCGGATCGCCTGCGGGGTGGGGCCGATCCAGGTCAGCCCGGCGTCGATGACGGCCTGGGCGAAGTCGGCGTTTTCGGAGAGGAAGCCGTAGCCGGGGTGGACCGCGTCGGCGTCAGCCTTGGCCGCGATCTCGATGAGCTTGTCGACGCGCAGGTAGCTGTCCGCGGCGGTGTCGCCGCCCAGGGCGTACGCCTCGTCGGCGAGGGTGGCGTGCAGGGCGTCCCGGTCGGAGTCGGCGTAGACGGCGACGCTGCCCAGCCCGGCGTCGCGGCAGGCGCGAATGACGCGGACGGCGATCTCGCCGCGGTTGGCGATGAGTACCTTGCGCATCTTGGGGCTCCTCCCCGGGAGGCTACTGACCGGGAGTGTATCGGCCACCCTCGTCGGCCCTAACGATCGCTCAGTGTGGGATTCGTCGCCTGCCTGACCCGCCCGTTCAGCTCGCCCGCGACGCCCGCCGACCGTGACAGGAAGGACCCCTCCGGTAGGGAAAGCGCCCCTTCTCACCGTGAGCCAACCGCGAGAATTGCCTCTCACCAGGGTCGGAGTGCTCGTGCGGCGCGCGTAGCGTAACGAGCGTGCCCCGCCTCGCCCATGACAAGATCACCTGGCTGGTCTACGCCCAACTGGGACTGTGGGGCTTCTTCCTGTACGGCTTCGGCCCCGTCGTCCCGCTGCTGCGCGACGAGCAGGGCACCAGCGCCGCCGTCGCCGGCCTGCACAGCACCGCCATCGCGGTCGGCGCGATGCTCGGCGGGGCGCTGTTCGCTCCGGTCGCCCGCCGCGTCGGACGGGGCCCGGCCACCTGGCTCGGCCTCGCCGGGGTCGCCGCCGGCGTCACCGCGTTCGGTGCACTGCGGACACTGCCCGCCACCCTCGCCGCGGTCGTCGTGATCGCCACCTTCGGCATGATGGTCGTCAGCGGGGTCAACGTCGTGCTCACCGCCCACCATGGCCCGGCCGCGCCCGCCGCCCTCACCGAGGCCAACGCCGCCTGCGCCGGCATGGGCATCCTCGCCCCGCTGGTCATCGGGTCGACCGTCGGCGCGGGGCTCGGCTGGCGGCCGGTGATGGCCGTCGAGGTAGGCCTGATCGCGCTGGTCGCCCTCGCCGCCCTGGCCTTCCGGGTACGGCTGCCCGGCACGGCCGCCCCGGTCGCTTCTTCCACCGCCCTGGTCGCTTCTTCCGCCGCCCCGGCTGCTTCCTCCAGCGCTCCGGCTGCTTCCTTCGCCGCCCCTGCTGGTCCCGCCACCGCGCCGGCCGTCGCGTCCCGCGCCGGTCGCGGACCGCTGCCCAGGGCGTACTGGATCGCTTGGTTTCTGATGGCCGCAACCGGATCGATCGAGGTCTGCCTGTCGCTCTGGACGGCCGACGTACTCCGCTCGCACTCCGGACTCGGCGCCGGAGTCGCCTCGGCGGCGGTCGCGGCGATCGTCTCCGGGATGTTCCTCGGCCGGCTGGTCGGTGGCCGGGGCGCCCTGCGCTACCCGCCCGTGCCGCTGCTGCTGGTCGCGCTCGGGACCTCCCTGGCCGGGTTCGCCGTCTTCTGGACGGCGCCGATCGGCTGGCTGGCGGTCAGCGGACTCGTCGTGCTCGGCCTCGGCAACGCGCTGCACTACCCGCTGGCGATCTCGATCGCCCTGGCTGTCGCCGGGCCGGCGGCCGACAAGGCGGCAGGGTGGGCGTCGTACTCGATGGCGGTCGGCTTCGGAATCGCGCCGGTGGCGCTCGGCTGGGTGGCCGACATGGTCGGCCCGCACCTGGCCTTCCTGCTGCTGCCCGGCTTCATCGCGGCGGCGGTGCTGCTCGCCCTGCGGCTCGGCCGCGCGCTGCGGTCCGGCCGTACGAGCGACACCCCGGCACCGGCCCCGGTGGGCGCCTGACCGGGGCGGGCTCGGGCCCTGGCGGGGCGGGCTCGGGCCCTGGCGGGGCGGGCTCGGGCCCTTGCCATGTCGCCGACATGGCGGTGTCCCCGGGGTGCGAAGGCCCCACGTCGCCGACATGGCGGCTGGAGTCCCGTGGGTGGGCGATCAGCGGACGCGGGCGAGCGTGACTCCGTCGGCGATCGGCAGCATCACCACGTCGACCCGGACGTCGGCCATGATCTCGTCGTTGAACGCGGCGATCGCCCGGTCGTCGGCGTTCTGCGGGGCCACCACCCGACCCCCGCGCAGCGTGTTGTCGACCGCGATCACCCCGCCCGGACGCATCCGGGGCACCAGTTCGGCCCAGTAGACCGGGTACCCGACCTTGTCGGCGTCGATGAACGCCAGGTCCAGGTGCCGCTCGTACGGCAGTTCGCGCAGCGTGTCCCCGGCCGGACCGATGCGCAGTTCGATCCGGTCCTCGACGCCGGCCCGGGCCCAGTACCGCCGCGCGATGCCGGTGTACTCCTCCGAGATGTCGAAGCAGGTCAACCGGCCATCCTCGGCCAACCCCTTGGCGATGGCCAGCGCCGACAGCCCGGTGAACGTCCCGACCTCCACCGCCCGCCGCACCCCGAGCGTCCGGGTGAGGAAGGTCAGGAACGCGGCCTGCTCGGGCGCCACCTGCATCGTCGCCTGGTCGGGCAGCGCGGCGTGCGTCTCCTGTGCCAGGTCCCGCATCACGTCGTCCGGCGTGGACCCGTGGGCGACGACGTACTCGTGCAGTTCCGGGGTCAGCGGCAGCGTCTTGGTCGTCATGAAATGGACGCTAACCGAGCGGCTCGACGGACTGGCCCCCGGGCGCGACCTTCGTCCACAAATCGGTGATCCGAAGGCCCAGTTCGCCGAGCAGCCGGCGCAGCAGCGGCAGCGACAACCCGACCACCGTCCCCGGGTCGCCCTCGATACCGTTCAGGAACGCCCCGCCCAGCCCGTCGATCGTGAACGAACCGGCCACCGCGAGCGGCTCACCCGTCGCGACGTACGCGTCGATCTCGTCGTCGGTGATGTCCCCGAAATGGACGACGGTCGAGGCGACCGCCTCGGCGCGGGACGCGCTGGTCACGTCGATCAGGCAATGGCCGGTGTGCAGCACCCCGCTGCGTCCACGCATCCGCCTCAACCGCCGGGTCGCGTCCGCCGCGTCCGCCGGCTTGCCGAGGATCTCGCCGTCGAAACCGAGCACCGAGTCGCAGCCCAGCACCAGCGTCCGTGCGTCCGGGGTCGGCCGCAGCCGGTCGAGGACCGCCTGCGCCTTCAGCCGGGCCAACTCCAGGCACAGGTCCTCGGCCCGCTCGCTGACCACCTGGGACTCGTCGACGCCGCTGACCAGCACGTCGGGTTCGATCCCGCCGGCCTGGAGGAGCTTGCGACGGGCAGGGCTCGCCGAGGCGAGCACGAGACGGAGCGGCATCGAGTTCGGCACGCCGCCGACGCTACCGGCTGATCCCCGGCGCTTGGTGGTCCGCACCCCGACACCGCTTTGGCGGGTCGCCCGCCCGCCCGATCGCCCGCCCGCCCGATCGCCCGCCCGCCGGGCGGGGGCCCGCCGGGCGGGGGCCGGCGCTGCGCCCCATGTCGGCGACATAGCGGCATCCGGACCGCGGGATGGCCCAATGTCGCCGATATGGCGGTGTCCGGCGAGTGGGATGGCGCGATGTCGCCGCCATGGTGCCGGGGGAAAGCACCTCGGGCCGGCTGACGTGGACTCCGGTCACCTGCTGATGCGTGGAGGCGGGTCGTCACCGCGCCGACGACGGCGGGCGATCAGTGCCCACGCGCCCCCAGCCGCCACGATCACGCCCAGCGTGGCGAGACCGCGAGCCGTCGCCCCACCGTCACCCTCGTCGGCGGCCTCCGCAGCGGCCGTCGCGGTCCCGCCGCCGTCGGCCGGAGCGCTGGCCACCGCCGATTCGAACCCCAGCGGCGGCACGTCTGCCGTCAGGGCCGCGACGAGATCGATGACGCCGTAGCCGTACTGGTCGTCCCGGCCGGGTGGACCCTTGTCGACGGCGGTGGCGGTTAGCCGGTGCACGACCTCGTCAGCAGGAAGGTCGGGGTACTTGGAGCGGACGAGGGCAGCAGCACCAGCGACGATCGCGGTAGCACTGGAGGTGCCGGTGCCCTTCCGGTACTTGCCATTGATGCTGGTGCTGTAGATGTCAACAGCGGGTGCGACAACATCTACCTCTGGTCCAGTAACCGATATGGCGGCGTGCTCTCCTGTGCGGGTAATCCCACCCGCCGCGATTACTCCAGGAAGTGACGCCGGGTAGATGACTCCCGGGTCTTCGGGATAGTTGCCGGCCGCTGCTACTACAACAATGTTCGCTCGCACTGCCGCCTCAACGGCGGTTCGGAGCCTTGCAGTTAATCCTCCTCCGCTGGAAATGCTAATTACGTCGACATGGCGGTTGATGGCAAATTCGATGCCAGCCGCGAGGGCGTCTGCCTCAGCACCGCCTTGTGGCGATACAAAGATCGGTAGGATCTTGGCGTTGGGGGCGATTCCGAGGGCGCCAGTATTACTCTTTCTTCCATGTGCTGCGATCAGCCCTGCCATTCCAGTGCCGTGGCCGCTCGCATCAGACCATCCGTTGCCTCCGCCGGCCACGATGTCTTTGCCGGAGAGTAGATTTTCGGCCAGGTCGGGATGTGGGTATACCCCTGTGTCGGGCACGGCGACGATAGTCCCGTCCCCTTTGCTTATTCGATGAGCTTCGGCCGTTCTTAAATAGCGCAAATGCCACTGATCGCCACGAACGCGATCCTCGTTTCGGGATATTGCTTGAACCGGAGGCGGAGTCAGCGCGCCTGCCGCAAGAATTGTAGTTGCGGCAAGGACTGCCCGCCGGAGTTGATGTTTCACCGACCCAAGCCGATAGCTGTTCCGGGATCGACCGGGCCATCGTCTTGAGGGGAACGGACTACCGGAGGAACTCCTTCTTCGACTGCCCACGGATGATCTGGGTCCCACCGCGGAGACTCTTCGCCAGGCCGTTGACGTCGTCGGGAGCCGCTAAACCCATCACTGTCGTTCATGCTATGACTGCTAACCGGATGCCATGTGCGAACTGCCCCATGCGCTCCGCGGCCGTTGCTTGGTCGGGAACCCACGGCTCCGATCGGTGAAGTTCCAGTGCCACCACCTCCGATGACACCACCCACCGGATTGACTCGCCGGGGTGAATTTTGCCCCGGTTGGCCGGTTACTGCCCCTGGAGCTCCGCCGATGACCCCGCTGGGTGGTAGTGGTTTCGCGCCCTGGCTGGGCGAAACGGAGTTCGGGCTGCCACTTCCGAGTTGACTAGATGGAAAGCCGGGGCCCCATCGCTGCTTCGCTTCGCCGAGGCGATTTGCCCCGGTTGAGGTTGGCGGCAATGCCGGTGGCATCCCGATGCCTGCTGAGGGGTTGGCGGGTGTAGGTGAAGTACTTGGAGTAGTAGGCGTTGTTGGAATGATAGCAGTCCCAGTGCCGGCGCCTCCAAGTACAGGACCCATACTTGAAGCTGTTGGTGCGGAGACTGGTCTCAAAACCGTTGACCTTTGACTGGCGGACGGAGCGACGTGTGTCGCGGATATTGGCATTGGTGCGATTGGTGGAATGATCGGCGCAGTTATGGAGGTGCCATACGGGTCAGGGCTCGAAGGATCCCGAGTTGAAAGTTTTGGCGGCGGTGGGGGTTGGCGGAGCATTACTTGTGCCTGCTGTAGTTCGCCGCTGAGTCCGTACATCAGGCTCCGCGCCTGAACGTTGAGTCGTTCCAGGTCGGCGTCGGTCACCGGCTTGTCGGGTATTCGGCTGCCCATCAACGCCTTCGGGTCGGCGAGCGTCGCCTCGTACGTCCGCTTCTGCTGGAGCTTGTCGACGTACGCCTCGTAGAGCGGCTTGAGTTCCACACGGGCGCTGCTGATGGCGCGGGTGGCGGCGGCGAGCGCGTCGTAGTTCGCGGCGGCCGCGTCGTGGGTGTGTTGCACCTTCTCGATCAGGTCGTCCAGTTCGGCGATGTACGTCCGGGCGGCGGCGTTGGTGGCCGGCGGCCACGCCTCGGCCAGGCCGCGCCGGTACTCCTGGAGGCGGCCCAGGTGGGCCTGGGCGAGGTCGCAGACCTTGCGCCAGCCGGCGACCTGCTTCCAGTGCCCGGTGGTGTCGTGGTCCTGCACGCAGGCCCACATGCTGAGCAGGTCCATCAGGTGCCAGTCGGTGAGGCCGGACGTCCGGCCGCTGCCCCGCTCGATCACGGCAGCACCCGCCGCCCCGCCCCGCTCTCGGGGCTGGTGGGATCGGGCAGGATGGGCGCGGGTCGGGCCGGCGCGGCGGTGCCGGGGTCGGCGAGGGCATGCTCCACGTCGGAGACGCGGGCGGCCGCGAACGCGTCGACGTCGGCGTACTGGGCGGCGATCCGGTCGGCGGCGGCGGCCAGGTGGCCGGTGGCGCCACCGACGGACCAGACCATCGCGACGGCGGCCTGCTGGGTTTCGTTGTGGGCTTGGAGGAACTGCACCAGCTCGACGAACGCGTCGGCCGGGTTGGGGATCGGGGCCTTCATGTCGTCTGCGATGTGCGACAGGTGCGGCGCGTAGTTCCGCTCGACCTCGGCCTGGAGCTTGTCGGCGAACTCACGCATCTGGCGGATGTCTGCCTCGATGCCGCCATAGCCACGCAACCAGGGCGCTGGCAGGTCCTCCTCCGGGATCATGGCCCTCCCTACCCGTCACGGCGCCGTCTCCCTGAGTGAGGTTAACCGCTCCCCGTGACACCCGTCAGCCCCGTACGGCACCTCAGCGTCAGCGCGGCAGGCCGGAGGCGCGCCACGCGCCGGGACCGGCGGCGAGCGCCGCGCTGGTCGGGCGGCCGCTGCGGGTCCAAGCCGAGACGGCGGCCGGCGCGGGCGCGGCGACGGGGCGGGCCCGCGCGACGATTACGCCGACCAGGGCGGCCAGTTCCGCGGCGGTCGGTACGCCCCGGGTCACCCGGAACAGCGGCTCATCGGCAGGCATGGCCCCCAGCGTACGCGTACCAGAATTTGACCTTCGCCGCACAGTGGCGTGCCGGCGGTGTGCGCGGTGCGCGGTGCGGGTACCGTCTCCCCCGATGTCGAACCCGCTTCCCCAACTCGTTGCCGACCGGTACCGGCTCATCTCGCCGCTCGGCCAGGGCGGCATGGGCCGGGTGTGGAAGGCGCGCGACGAGGTGCTGCACCGCGACGTGGCGATCAAGGAACTCGTCCCGCCGCCCAGTCTGACCCCCGAGGAGCGCCGCGAGATGCGCGAACGCTCCCTTCGGGAGGCTCGGGCGATCGCCCGGCTCAACCACATCAACGTGGTCCGCATCTTCGACGTGCTGCGCACCGACGGCGATCCGTGGATCGTCATGGAGTATGTCGCGTCGAGGTCCCTTCAGGACACTCTGGCCGAGGATGGTCCGGTCTCGCCGGCCAAGGCGGTGGAGATCGGCCTCGGGGTGCTCGGGGCGCTGAAGGCGGCGCACAAGGCCGGGGTGATGCACCGCGACGTCAAGCCGGGCAACGTGCTGCTCGGCAACGACGGTCGCGTGGTGCTGACCGACTTCGGCCTCGCCACGATCCCGGGCGACCCGAACGTCACGCGGACGGGCATGGTGCTCGGCTCGCCGGCGTACATCGCGCCGGAGCGGGCGAAGGACGGCACCGCCGGGCCGGAGGCGGACCTCTGGTCGCTGGGCGCCACGCTCTACGCGGCCGTCGAGGGCAAGTCGCCGTACGCCCGGCCGTCGGCGATCGGCACGCTGGCGGCTCTGGCCACCGAGCCGATGCCGCCGCCGAAGAACGCCGGCCCGCTCAAGTCGGTGCTCACCGGCCTGCTGCGCAAGGACCCGGCCGAGCGGATCGACGCCGACGAGGCCGAGCGGCTGCTGCGCCGGGCCGCCGGGCGCCGGTCCAAGGGCATTTCGCTGCTGGAGGGCGTACGCCGGCCGAAGCCGGACGGGATGCGCCTGCCGCGACCGACCGTCGTGCCCGCGCCGCGTCCCGCCGGTCAGCCCGCGGACCGGCCGGTCTCGCCGCCCGCCGCCGCGAACGCGCAGGCCACCACGCCGCCGGGTTCCGCGAGCGCGGCGGCGACCGGCGACGACGCGACCGCCAGGGTCGCCGACGGCGCGGACGCCGCACCGACCGCGAAGGTCGCGCCGCCCGCGTCACACCCGGACGCCGACCCGACCGCCAAGGTCGAGCCGCCGGCCTCGCGTCCCGACGCCGACCCGACCGCGCTGGTCGAGTCGTCCGCGTCGCGCCCGGACAACGACCCCACCGCCAAGGTCGCCCCGCCCGTGCCGCTCGACGACACCCGCGTCGAGCCGACCGCCGAGGAGCCGCGGGAGCGGGCCGGGCGGACCTCCGTGCTGCCGGCCCCGGTGAGCCCGCCGGCGCCGTCGGGCCGGGCCGCCGTCGTTCCCGGTACGCGCCCCGACAACCGCCGCCGGAACCTGCTCGTCGGCGCGCTGGTCGCGGTGCTGCTGCTCGGTCTGCTGGTGGCCGTACCGCTGCTGCGCGGCGGCGACGAGGATGAGCCCGGCGGTGGCGGCCAGCAGGCCGGCGCCACCACGAGCGCGGGGCCCGGCGAGCCGTCGACGGCACCCACCTCCGCGCCCGCCCCGTCGGCGACCAGCGCCGCCCCGCCGAGCCCCACCGCGTCGGCCAGCCCGACAGGGTTGGTGCTGCCCGCCGGGTGGAAGCTGCACCGGGACCCGACCGGCTTCTCGATGCCGCTGCCGGAGGGCTGGCGGCGCAGCGCGGGCGGAACCTGGGTGCAGTTCCGGGAGCCGAACGGCGTCCGCGAGGTTGTCATCGACCGGACCAGCACGCCGCAGCGCGACGCCGCCGCCGCGTGGCGGGCGATCGAGCCCGACCGGAAGAGCAGGGTCAACGACTACAAGTACCTGAGCATCCGCAGCGTCGACGGGTTCTGGAAGACCTGCGCCGACTGGGAGTGGCTGGAGACTCGGGACAACACCCGGATCCATGTCCGCAACCGGGGTTTCGTCACCGCCAGCGACCGGGGCTACGCCATCCGCTGGGAGGTGGCCGCCTCCGAGTGGGAGGCCAACCTCGACGAGTTCGAGCTGATCGCGCAGAACTTCGAGCCGGACAGGCAGGACTGACGGTGCCCGCCGGCCTGGGAATTCGGGCCGGCGCGAAAGCCATTCGCATGACCTTCCATCGGGCGGGGTACCTGAACCCCGACGACGGAAGGAGGTACGACATGGGACGCCGATTCACCGACCGCCGGCCCCGGCTGGCGCTGTGGATGCTGGTCGCGCTCGGCGACGCGGTGCTGCTGCTGGTTGGCGTGGGCCTTCCGGTACTGGTCGCGCTGCTCAGCGTCGTGGCCGTCACCGTCGCCGGGGTGGCCGCCTGGCGGATGACGCGACGGTCCACGGTGGCTTCGAAGGACGTGCGACGGCCGGCGCCGGTCACGGTGCCGCACATGGCGCGGCGGCGGGCCTGACCTCGGCCCGCGACGTTCGCGGACCGCGTGGCGGCGGGCCTGACAACCGGGCGGACGGCAACGCGGATGGATCGGTCGGCGGCGGCAGGACCAGCTCGCGACCGTACGGTCGCAGCCGATCCCGCCGCCGCCGACCGGCTCTCCCCGGGGAAGTCGGAACCGGGCGGGCGCGACGATCAGGCGGTGTTGTGGGCCAGGGCGATCAGCCGGGTACGGTCGCCGTTCCAGTAGTGGCGTCGACGTTGCCGCTGATGCCGGAGACACTGCCCGTGCTGGATTCGCGCAGGTCCGTGCAGGTCCGTCACGTCGGTTCGACGGGTAGCCACAGCTCGCAGGTCGCGGTGCTGAAGTCGTCCGCGCGCTCGAGGATCGCAACCATCGAGGGACCCGGCCGCAGACGCCACGGGTTGGAGGGGAACCACTCGGTCGCGGTTGCGGCCCAGGTGTCCTGCAGGGCCTGCGGATGGGGTCCGGCGGTGCGGAAGATCGCCCACCTGCCGGCCGGTACCTCGATGGCGTCGAGGTCGTCGGGGACCGGCGTGTCCCGGGACGCGGCGACCCCGTGCAGGTAGGTCAGTTCGCTGCCCTCGGTGCCGTCGGAGTCGAGGTCGTCGCAGACTTGTAGCAGCCCCCCGGGGTCGGTGTCGCTGAGGGCCTTCAGCCGGAGATGCTCCTGCGGCGGCAGCGCGGTGATGTGCTGCTGGATGTGCGGGTTGATGCCCTGGTGGATGAGCGGAACCCGGGTTGCGTGTCCGACGAGCCGGAACGCGGGGCGGTCCACGATGCGGGTGTCCATGGGGATGCTCCCTTCGACGGTCAGGCGGAACCTGAGCTGCGGTTGTGTGCGAAGGGGGCCTCCGTGGCGGCGAACGTCACCGGGGTTGGCGCCGTGGACCGCCCGGAACGCGCGTCCGAACGCCTCGGTCGAGCCGTACCCGTGGCGGACGGCGATGCTCAGCAGATCGTCCTCGCCCCGAACGACATCGGCAGCGGCGACGGTCATGCGGCGCCGGCGCACGTACTCCGACAGCGGCATGCCGGCCAACGACGAGAACATCCGGCGCAGGTGGTATTCGGTCGTGCCGAGCGCCCCGGCCAATCCGTTGACGTCGAACTCCTCGGTGAGGTGCTTCTCGACCAGGTCGACAAGCCGGTTGAGTGCCGCGATCACGAGGCCTCCTTTCGACGTCAAGCCTGGCCGAAGGGCCCCGGCCGCCGCCCGACCGTAGAGGTCCGATCCGATCATGCGCCTGGAACGTCGCGGCGCCAACGCACGCTCATGGAGCCCGACAGACGGGCGACGCGGAACGCGCGAGCCACGTCAGCGCAGCGCGGCGGGATCGATCCGGAGCCGGAACGGCTCGGTCACCACCAGCACCTCGCCGGCCTTGGCCACCGACTCCTCGACGTAGTGCTGGCCGTCCAGCCGGAACAGCCGCAGCGAGTGGGTGTCGCCGTCCGGCTCCACGAGCAGATACCAGGGGATCCGGGCGATGGCGTACAGCTGCATCTTGACCACCCGGTCGGCTGCGGCGTTGCCGGGGGAGACGATCTCGCCGACCAGGGCCACCTCGGGGGCTTCCACGACCGTGCCCTCGTCGTCGGTTTCCGCCACGACGAGGTCGGGGATGGCGATCCGGTCGACGCCGAGCCGGACGTTGACGGCCTCGAACACCAGGAGCCCCTGCGCGTCGGCCGCCGCCTCGACGGCGTTGGCGAGACGGCGGGACACCGACTGGTGTCGCTTGCTCGGGGCAGGGCTCACGATCAGACCCCCGTCGAGCAGTTCGACGCGATCCAGCGTCGGGCCGAGGGCGAAATAGTCCGCCTCGGTCCACGGCCCGATATGGGGCTCAAGGGGCGCCGCGGTCATCCCGTACACCTCCTGCTCCGCGCGTCACCGCCCAGTCTCGCACGGGCGGCACCCCTGCTCGGGCGACCCGCCGGCCCGCAGCCGCGCCGGGTAGGCTCGCGCCCCATGGTGTCGATCGACGGCCTGACGGCGCTCTGGGACCGACTGTTCTCCGCGCAGCCCGACCCGCCGCCGCTGCTCGTGCTCGTCACCGCGGCGGTGGCGCTGCTGGTGGTGTCGGCCCGTACGCCCTGGCGGATCGCCCGCAACGCCGTCACCATCGCCCACGAGGGCGGGCACGCCCTGGCGGCCCTGCTCACCGGCCGCCGGCTGCACGGCATCCGGCTGCACTCGGACACCTCGGGCCTCACCCTGTCGGCCGGTCGGCCCAGCGGCCCGGGGATGATCCTCACCCTGTTCGCCGGGTACGTCGCGCCGTCGCTGGTCGGCCTGGCCGGGGCCTGGCTGCTCGGCGGCAACCGGATCACGCTGCTGCTCTGGGTGGCCGTGGCGCTGCTGCTGGCCATGCTGGTGCTGGTCCGCAACGTCTTCGGCGTGCTGTCGCTACTGGTCACCGGCGGGGTGGTGCTCGCCGTCTCCTGGTACGCCTCGCCGCAGGTGCAGGCCGCCTTCGCCTGGACGTCCGTCTGGTTCCTGCTCCTCGGCGGCGTACGGCCGGTGGCCGAACTCCAGCGGCTGCGCGCCCGGGGCCGGCTGCCGGAGTCGGACGCCGACCAACTGGCCCGGCTCACCCCGTTCCCGCCGCTGCTGTGGGTGACGCTGTTCGCACTGGTCAACCTGCTCGCCCTGGCCGCCGGTGCCGCGCTGCTGGCCGGCCCGATCCTCACCGACGCCGGCCTCACCGGCTGACGCACGCCCCCGCTGGCGGGTTCCCGCGCGCCGGCCTGGACGCTCTGATCGCGGCGGAGGACCGGCATGGGCGCTCTGATCGCGGCGGAGGACCGGCATGGGCGCTCTGATCTCGGCGGAGGACCGGCCTGGGCGCTCTGATCGCGGCGGAGGACCGGAACGGGCAGGCCGGGAGCCGGATCACGCCGGGGTCGGAAACCCGGCGGCTGAGCCGGCAACCGCCGCCCCCGTCCCGCGCGTGTCCCCTGAGACCGAGGCGGGGGAGGTAGCAGGTGCCGGACGTCGACGGGTTCGACGAGTTCTACCGGGGGAGCCGGCAACGGCTGCTCGGCTTCGTCTACGTGCTCACCGGGAACCTCGCCGAGGCCCAGGACGCCGTGCAGGAGGCGTACATCCGGGCCTGGCAGCGCTGGTCGACGGTGAGCAGGTACGACGACCCGGAGGCGTGGGTGCGGGTGGTGGCCAGCCGGATCGCGGTGAGCCGGTGGCGCAGCCTGCGCAGCCGGGCCCGGGCGTACCTGCGGCACGGGGTGCAGGAGACGGCCCCGCCGCCGAACACCGACACCGTCGAGGTGGTCGCCGCGCTGCGCCGGCTGCCCGAGGAACAGCGCATCGCCCTCGCCCTGTACTACCTGCTCGGCATGCCGGTCGCCGAGGTGGCGCGGGAGACCGCTGCCCCGGTCGGCACCGTCAAGGCCCGACTCTCCCGGGGGCGTGCCGCGCTCGCCGGGCTGCTCGCCGTCTCTGACCTCGAGGAGGCCGCCGATGCGTGACGACCTGACGCTCGCCGAACAGTTGCACCGGGGCCTGCTGGCGGTGCGCTGGCCGGAGCCCGCGGAGATCCGGGCCCGGGCCCGCCGCCGCAGCCGGCGTACGGTGATCGCCGCCGCGACCGCCGTGCTGGTGGTCGCGTCGGCCGCCGTCGCGGTCAGCGGCGGGATGGCCGGACCCCGTCGGCCGTCGGTCGCGGCCACGGTCGGGCCGTCGCCGTCGGTGGCGGCCACGGTCGGGCCGTCGCCGTCGGTGGCGGCCACGGTCGGGCCGTCGCCATGGGTACCGGCCGAGGTGCCGCTGGAGGTGCTGCTCGTGCCGTCCGACGTGCACACGAGGAGCAAGGCGCTGAGCCAGGCAGGGCTCGGCGAGAAGATCAGCGTCGACGAGCAGCTGATCTACTGTCACCGGTCCCAGCGGCTCACCGCGGACTGGGAACCGTCGCGCTACTCGCGTTCCGTGACCCTGGTGCGGCAGGGCCCGGCCGGTGCCGGACCCGTACCGGGTGATTTCGTGCTGTCCCAGGACGTCTACCGGGTCGCGCCAGACGTGGGCGTGCGGTTGTTCGCCGGGCTCGACACGATGCTGGCGGCCTGTGACAACTGGCGGTCCCGCGGTCCGACGCAGTGGCAGGGCAAGGTGATCGACGCCGAGGCGGTCCACCGCTGGCAGGTGGTGGACCGGAACTTCGCCGGCGGTGAGTCGGTGCTGCTGCGGCACTCGGTCAGCCAGGCGCGAAACCTGAAGACCGGCCAGCGGTTCGGGTCACCGGCGCGGCTCACGAGCACCGCGGTGGTCCGCGCCGGTGACCTGGTTGCCGTGATCAACGTCGGCCGGGACGGCACCGAGCGGGACCTGCGCCGGTTGGCCACCGTCGCGGCCAGCCGCATGTGCGCGGCGGCCAACCCGCCCTGCTGACCGGCCCCCGACACCGATCCCGCTCACCGGAGCGGGGTGGGAAGGGCGCCCTGCCATACCGGATGCGTTGACAGGGGCCCTTCCTCATCCCTACAGCGGGATGTTGCCGTGCTTCTTCGGGGGCAGGGTCTCGCGCTTGGTGCGCAGCACGCGCAGCGCGCGGACGATCTGGGCGCGCGTCTCGTGTGGCGCGATGACGGCGTCGACGTACCCGCGCTCCGCCGCGATGTACGGGTTGGCCAGGGTGTCCTCGTACTCGGCGATCAGCTCGGCGCGCAGCGCCGCCGGGTCCTCGGCGGCGGCCAGCTCCTGCCGGTAGAGGATGTTCACCGCGCCCTGCGCGCCCATCACCGCGATCTGCGCGGTCGGCCAGGCGAAGTTCAGGTCGGCGCCGAGGTGCTTGGAGCCCATCACGTCGTACGCCCCGCCGTACGCCTTGCGGGTGATCACGGTGACCTTCGGGACGGTCGCCTCGGCGTACGCGTAGATGAGCTTGGCGCCCCGGCGGATGATGCCGTCCCACTCCTGGCCCGTGCCGGGGAGGAACCCGGGAACGTCCACGAAGGTCAGCACGGGGATGTTGAACGCGTCGCAGGTGCGCACGAACCGGGCCGCCTTCTCCGACGCGGCGATGTCCAGCGTGCCGGCGAAGTGCATCGGCTGGTTGGCCACCACGCCGACCGGCCGCCCCTCGACCCGGCCGAAGCCGACGACCATGTTCTGCGCGTAGAGCGGCTGGACCTCCAGGAACTCCTCGTCGTCCAGGACGTGCTCGATCACCCGGTGCATGTCGTACGGCTGGTTGGCCGAGTCCGGGATCAGCGTGTCCAGCTCCCGGTCGGAGTCGGTGATGTCGAGGTCGGCCGGGGCGTCGAAGACCGGCGGCTCGTCCAGGTTGTTCGACGGCAGGTACGACAGCAGCGCCTTGACGTACTCGATCGCGTCGTCCTC
>NZ_JBICUP010000017.1:0-130010 GCF_043198215.1 Micromonospora sp. NPDC048830 | reverse complement strand
CTGGTGCGCCCGGATCGAGGAGGTGTCCACCCCGACCGTCCACTCGTCGCCTTCCTCGGCGTCGCAGTCGATCCGCAACGCCGCGCAGATCCGCGACCAGGTGCCGTCCATCGCCCACCTGCGTTTGCGCTGGTAGACCGTCTTCCACGGACCGAACCGCTCCGGCAGGTCACGCCACGGAATCCCGGTACGTTCCCGATACAAGATCCCCGAGACCGTCGTCCGATGGTCACGCCACCGGCCCCCGCGCGGCGGATCCGCTGGCAGCAACGGCGCCAGAAGCGCCCACTCGTCATCGGTCAGCTCATGTCGTCGAGACACGCCAATCTATCTAGCAAAACCCGCCCCGAAGATCCACGAGACACGCCCTAGTCCGCCCCGCCACCTGCATCGCCGCCAGCGCCTCCGTCCGGCGGAGGGTGAAGCGGGTGGTTACCGGGCCCGTCATCGGACCGGGGGCCTGTGGCCTCCAACAGAGCTGTCACCATCAGCACCAGGATCGCAGGTGCCACTGCCCGCCTACCATCACCCGACGTCATCTTCCCGAGAGGGAGGCATCACCCCAACCACCGCGCGTCCCCCTGGAGGACACATGAACGCGCCCCGCCCCGAAGTTGGAGACGGGCCCAACAACAGCGCGACCGTGCAGATGTCGAACCTTTACTGGCACCAGCTCGCCGGCGCCGCCCTGCACAAGCTGCGAAGCCCTCAGCACCATGGCCCACGCCGTCCTGGGCCAGCTCGATCAGACGGAGAGCTACCCGGCCAGCCACAGCCATCCGATCAACTGGCGGCTGGTGCTGGACGAGATGCACAAGTTCTGACCCCGGCAACGAGCTTCCCGGTGCGGAAAGGGCCGCTCGTGCCTGGCCGGTGCCAGCCCGGGACGTCACCGGCAGTACCGCGCCAACTATCTACGCGCGCGCCTGACCCGCCGGGTGTGGAGCCAGAGCGCCAGCCCTTCGCGGTTGCGGTACGCCGCGATGCCGGCCACCAGGACGGTGACGAGGACCACCCAGTACCAGAATCGGGGGCCCACCCCGCCGCCCGGCGGACTGGCGTGGCGGGTGCGACCGCTGCGGACCAGGTCGTCGGAGACGTCGATCCCGACGACGTCTTCCGGGGCGGTGAGCAGGGTGGTGGGGGAGTCCGCGCCCCGGTGGAGGGCCAGCACCCGGACGGTGCCGACGTTGAGCGACGCCAGTCGCTGATCCATGTCGAGGGGTGCGTCGAACGCGGCCGGCGCGTGGGGGCCGGGCTGGTAGGCGACGACCCGGGCGGACCCGTCCGCTGCCCAGCCAAGGAGCCGGATGATGGTCACACCGGAGACGGCCGGCGTGTCCGTCGCGCCGAGGTCCCGGCCCGTGGCCGGGTCGATGCGCCGCAGACTCCAGCTGCCGCCGTCCCGCCGGGCAACCGCCCCTCTCGGCGTCCGCACCGACCACCGCGACGATGCTGCCCTCGTCGCCCCACATCAGCCCCGGAGCCTGCCCGGTGAAGATCACCGAGGCGGGGCCGAGTCGCGGCCGGTCGGTGGCGTACAGGCTGCCGAAGGGGGGCACGCCGACCCGGTCGGGCAGCGCGGCGTGCGCGTCCCGGACGCGCGTGACGTCCGGCCCATAATCTTGACTGATTCCAAAAAAATGGCCAGACTGCGTGACGTGGCCACGCCCCTGGATTTCCAGCGGATGCTGCGCGGGGCCGCGTTGCGCGTGACCCGTCCCCGGGTGGCGGTGCTGAACGCGGTGCACGCGCATCCGCACGCCGACACGGATTCGATCATCGGTGCGGTGCGCAGGGAGCTCCCCAAGGTGTCCCACCAGGCCGTGTACAACTCGCTGCACGCGCTGACGGCCGCGGGGTTGGTGCGGCGCATCCAGCCAGCCGGCTCCGTGGCCCGCTACGAGTCGCGGGCCGGGGACAACCACCACCACGTCGTCTGCCGGTCGTGCGGCCTCGTCGCCGACGTCGACTGCGCCGTCGGCGAGGCGCCCTGCCTGACCGCGTCCGACGACAACGGCTTCTCGATCGACGAGGCTGAGGTCGTCTACTGGGGCCAGTGCCCCGCCTGTTCCACCGCAGACAACTCCTGATCCCCTCTTGGTCCGCCATGTCACGGAAGGAACCTGATGTCCGAGAACCACGACGCCGTCGTTCATGACGCCGAGGCTGGCAGCGAGTCCCGCTGCCCGGTCGCGCACGGACGCGCCCCCCACCCGACCCAGGGCGGCGGCAACCGCGGCTGGTGGCCCAACCAGCTCAACCTGAAGATCCTCGCCAAGAACCCCGCGGAGCGGAACCCCCTCGGTGGGGAGTTCAACTACGCCGAGGCGTTCAACGCCCTCGACCTCGCCGCCGTGAAGCGGGACGTCGCGGAGGTCCTGACGACCTCCCAGGACTGGTGGCCGGCCGACTTCGGCCACTACGGCCCGTTCATGATCCGGATGGCGTGGCACAGCGCCGGCACGTACCGGATCAGCGACGGCCGCGGCGGCGCCGGCGCCGGGATGCAGCGCTTCGCGCCGCTGAACAGCTGGCCGGACAACGGCAACCTGGACAAGGCCCGGCGCCTGCTGTGGCCGGTCAAGAAGAAGTACGGCCAGAGCATCTCGTGGGCCGACCTCATGATCCTCGCCGGCAACGTCGCCCTGGAGTCGATGGGCTTCAAGACCTTCGGCTTCGCCGGTGGCCGGCCGGACGTCTGGGAGCCCGAGGAGGACGTCTACTGGGGCCCCGAGACGACCTGGCTGGGTGACGCGCGCTACACCGGCGACCGGGAGCTCGAGAACCCGCTCGCCGCGGTCCAGATGGGCCTCATCTACGTCAACCCCGAGGGCCCCAACGGCAACCCGGACCCGCTCGCCTCGGCCCGCGACATCCGCGAGACGTTCTACCGCATGGGGATGAACGACGAGGAGACGGTCGCGCTGATCGCCGGCGGTCACACCTTCGGCAAGACCCACGGCGCCGGCCCCGCGGACCACGTCGGCCCCGAGCCGGAGGCCGCCCCGATCGAGGAGCAGGGGTTGGGCTGGAAGAGCAGCTTCGGCACCGGCAAGGGCGGGGACACGATCACCAGCGGCCTCGAGGTCACCTGGACCACGACGCCGACGGCGTGGAGCAACAACTTCTTCGAGAACCTCTTCGGGTACGAGTGGGAGCTCACCAAGAGCCCGGCCGGCGCCCACCAGTGGAAGCCGAAGGACGGCGCGGGTGAGGGGACCGTCCCCCACGCCCATGACGCGTCGAAGCGGATCACCCCGAACATGCTGACGACCGACCTCGCGCTCCGGTTCGACCCGATCTACGAGCAGATCTCGCGGCGCTTCCTGGAGCACCCGGACGAGTTCGCGGACGCCTTCGCCCGCGCCTGGTTCAAGCTGACCCACCGCGACATGGGCCCGATCCAGCGTTACCTCGGCCCGGAGGTCCCGGCCGAGACGCTGATCTGGCAGGACCCGGTCCCGGCGGTCGACCACGAGCTCGTGGACGCCGCGGACATCGCTGCGCTCAAGGCGCAGATCCTCGCGTCGGGGCTGTCGGTGCCCCAGCTCGTCTCCACCGCGTGGGCGTCGGCGTCGACGTTCCGTGGCGGCGACAAGCGCGGCGGCGCCAACGGCGCGCGCATCCGCCTCGCGCCGCAGAACAGCTGGGAGGTCAACGACCCGGACGAGCTCGCCAGGGTGCTGCGCGTCCTGGAGGGCATCCAGGAGGCGTTCAACGCGTCCCAGACCGGCGGGAAGAAGGTCTCGCTCGCCGACCTGATCGTGCTCGCCGGTGGCGCCGCCGTCGAGCAGGCCGCCAGGAACGCCGGTGTCGACGTCGAGGTTCCCTTCACGCCGGGGCGAACGGACGCCTCGCAGGAGCAGACCGACGTGGAGTCCTTCGCCGCGATGGAGCCCACCCACGACGGGTTCCGCAACTACCTCGGCAAGGGCCACCGCCTGCCGGCCGAGTTCCTCCTGGTCGACAAGGCGAACCTGCTGACCCTGAGCGCGCCCGAGATGACGGTCCTCGTCGGCGGTCTGCGCGTACTCGGGGCGAACCACCAGCGGTCGTCGCTGGGCGTCCTCACCGCGACCCCCGGGTCGCTGACCAACGACTTCTTCGTCAACCTGCTCGACCTGGGCACGACGTGGACGGCGACGTCGGAGGACGCGAACACCTTCGAGGGTCGCGACGCCGTCACGGGCGAGGTCAGGTGGACCGGCACCCGGGCCGACCTCGTCTTCGGCTCGAACTCGGAACTGCGCGCGCTCGCCGAGGTCTACGCGAGCGACGACGCGCGGGAGAAGTTCGTGCGTGACTTCGTCGCCGCGTGGGTCAAGGTGATGGAGCTCGACCGGTACGACCTGGTGTGATCCTCACGTCCGGGCCGGCCCCAGGCGGGGCCGGCCCGGACGCCCGGGCGCGGGGGCAGTCCTTGAACGGCTGGTCTGGGCCAGCCGCGATCGAGTGGCCCTCGCGGTCACCCTGATCGACGGCGGACGGGCCGAGGCGGTGTCGAGGAACAGGACACTGGGGCTGAACTGGCGGCGGATTGGCGTTTCCACTGGCCCGGCCAACTGAATCATGAAAGTGTGACCCGATGAGCGCCGTCTTGGCTGTGGGTAACCGGTCCGGCATCCTGGGTGTCGGCTACGAGGGTCGCTCCATAGACGAGTTCGTCGCGGACCTCGCGGACCGGGGGGTGGCTCGCCTTGTCGATGTCCGGATGACCCCCATCTCTCGGAAGAAGGGCTTCAGCAAGTCCGCTCTCTGCCAAGCGCTCGCCACGCGCGGAATCAGTTACGAGCATCGTCGTGAACTTGGCAATCCCAAGGAGAACCGACCTGGTTTCGGGGGCGATGCCGACGAGTTGGCGGCCGCTCAGGCGGCGTATGCCTCGATGCTTCGCCGCGCGGAGTCGGCGGCCGCGCTCGACGCGCTTGCGGATGTCGCGCAGACCGAACTGATTGCGCTGCTCTGTTTCGAGGCGGACGAGCGGCGCTGTCACCGCCAGGTCGTGCTGCGGGCTCTCGAAGAGCGACTGCCTACCGCTTCGGCCAGTACACGCCCAGCACGCTGAAGGTGTGCACGCGTTTGGCCTGGTTGCCGACGTAGAACGCGACATCCCGGCCGGGGGCGCACATCTCGTTTAGGAACTTCGCTTCGAGCGCCTGGGCAAGCGCCGCATCCGAGTAGCCGTGCAGCCTGCGCTGCAGCGCGACCAGTTCCCAGTCGATGACGTGCTGTTTGTGGCCCCTGCATCCACTCTCATGGCAGCGGTAGTGGTATGCCGCCTTGAAACGGGGGGCTTGCAGCGGCGTCCTGCTCCTGCCGCTGAACAGATCGGGCTGGCTCGCGTACGCCTCGATCTTGCGCTGCTCTTCAGGTGTCCAGCCCTCGTGGCGTGTCACCTTGAAGCCCCGAACCTCGCTCGGACGTACGAGAGCCAGTGACTGCGCGTCCGGGCGCGCCTGGGCGTCGCGGTTCAGCCGGCACATGGAATCTTCCACGCACGGGTCCAGCAGCGGTCGGCGAGACTTCCACGTATCGAGGCGGTTCTCCTTCCTGAGAGTGTCCATCATGGGCTTCCAACTCTCGCGTCGTTGATCCTGCCGCGCAGGCTTGGCCTCGACCGAGATGATGTCGTACTTCCTGAATGCCTCGTCGCTGTCGAGGTGTCTGAAGTTGATGGGATACAGGCGGACCCAGGATGTTCTCAGGGTGTCGGTGCGCAGCCCCGCCACACACACGGTTTCTCCGTACTTCTCCGACGGGTTGGGGGCTGCCTTCACGGTGATCAGGAGTTGCAATCGAACCCTGCGGTCGTCCACGGGCTTGGGATCAGGGCCGGACTCGCTGGGCCCGAAGAGCGACATCTGAGTCACGCGCGCCTCCAGCCGGGGGTAGCTGTAGGTAATCATTCGGTCGCGGAGAGGCTTAGGTTCTCATGAAACCCATCCGTACGGATAGGCCGTCGGCGCTGCTGCTCGCCGATACGTGGCGGATGTCGGCGCTGCCAGGGCCGGCGCCTCGCCTCGCCTAGGATGTGGTTATGAGCGCTGAGGCCGTCGGCATGCACATGCCCGCCGTCGTGACGCTCGACGACGTGGCGGCGATGAATGCCGCCGATCCGAACGGCCACCGCTACGAGACCAGCCCCGAGGGGGTCCTGTCGGTCATGCCGCCGCCCGACTCGGAACACGCGATGATCGCCAGTCGCCTCTTCGCCTGGCTCATCATGGCGGGCTGGCCCGCCGAGCAGGTGCTCCAAGCCGCGGGCGTACGCATTACCGGCCCCGCCGGTGACGGTGGCCGGATTCCCGACCTGACCGTGTGGCGCAAGCCGCCGCCGCGGGGCGTCTGGTCGGCGGCTGGGGATGTCGTCCTGGCGATCGAGATCGTCTCGCCCGGCTCCGAGGCCATGGACGCGGTCACGAAGGTCCGCGAGTACGCGTCGGCGGGGATCCCCCAGTACTGGGTGGTGGACCGGGACGGGGCGCAGACCGTGACCCTGCACCGGCTCGCCGGGCAGGGCGGTTACGAGGAGCGGGCGCGGATGCCGTTGGCGTGGCTGCTCCAGACCGCCCCGGCAGACCACCTGGACTGACTGCGCAGCGACCTCGGCGGCCATCCGGGCCGGCCCCGGAGGTACGCGAGGTGTTGGGTTTCGGCAGTTCTGACACGCCTCCGCCGCCGACCGCCGCGACCGGGTTGCGGCGCTCGACGGCGTGGCGGCCGTCTGGCTGTTCCGTTCGCCGGCGGGTGCCAGACCGAACGGGGCTGCCTGCGTGGGGTAGTGGGTGACCTCCGATGCGCGCAGCGAGCCCTGGTGGACGGCGGCCCCGCCGCGCCGGGTCAGCCACCTCGCGGGCGTCGACCCCGAGCTGCTGCGCGCGGTGCTCGGCGACCCGGCCGCGCCCGTCGCGGCGCAGGACCCGGCCGCGGCGTCGGCGCCGACGCCGGAGACCGGGGCTGCTCACGCCGACCCCCGGCAAGCGGGCCCGGGTGTCCGTGGTCAGCTTCGTGGGGCTCACCTCCGACCAGGAGCGGCAGAGCTTCGTCAACCAGTTGCAGATGGCAGTGTTCGCCTGGATCAAGCGGCACCCGGCCGGGGATCGGCCGCTGGGCGGCCTGTTCGTGATGGACGAGGCCCAGACCCTCACCCCGTCGACCGGGAACACCGCGTGCACCGCCAGCTCGATCGCCCTGGCCGCGCAGGCCCGCAAGTACGGCCTCGGGCTGGTCTTCGCCACCCAGGCGCCGAAGGGCCTGCACAACCAGATCTCCGGCAACGCCACCACGCAGTTCTTCGGCCTGCTCAACGCGCCGGCGCAGATCGACGCGGCCCGGCAGTTGGCCGAGGCGAAGGGCGGCCGGCTGCCGGACATCGGGCTGCTGCGCAGCGGCCAGTTCTACGCGGCGGGGGAGGGCTTCTCCTTCGTCAAGGTGGACACCCCGATGTGCCTGACCCACCACCCGAGGGCGCCGCTGACCCCGGAGGAGGTCGTCGACCGGGCCCGGTGACCCGACCCGAGCCCCCCCGCCCGGGTCGGGCCGCCGGGCCCGCGGCGGTGGCCACGGCACGGGGGCGACCGTGGCCACCTGTCTCAGTACGCCAGCTCGACCGGCCGCCCGAGCAGCAGGGCGCCGTTGTTGCCGAGCCAGCCCTCGGCCGCCGCCGCGTGCTGGGAGAGGGTGTGGACGTCCCGGAACCGGCGCTGCACGGGGGAGGAGTCGCGGGCGGCGCCGCCCCCGGCCGCCCGGTAGCAGACGTCCACGGCGTGGGTGGCCGCCTCGGTCACCCAGGGCAGGCTCGCCGAGATCCGCGGGTGCAGCGCGGCGATCGCCGCCGGGTCGCCGGCGCGGGCCGCCTCGTGCAGGTCGTCGGCCAGCGACCGCACGAGCGCCCGGGCGGCCCGCACGTCGAGGTCCGCCCGGCCGAGCTGCACCCGGAAGGCCGGCGAGTCGGCCAGGGACTGCCGGGCGTAGAGCCGCTGCCGGCCGCCGTCGAGCAGCGCGACCATGTCGTCCAGGGCGCCCTGGGCGATGCCGACGGCCACCGCGCCCAGGTGCAGGACGAACTGGGCCAGCGGGGCGACGAACCCCGGCCCCGGTACGCACGGTGTGCCCGCGAACAGGTCGAAGCTCAGCTCCGCCGGGCAGAACACCGAGTCCACCGCCACGTCGTGGCTGCCGGTGCCGCGCAGCCCCAGGGCGTGCCAGGTGTCCACCACCGTCACCCGCTCCGCCGGGAACAGCATCGAGCGCAGCTCCACCGGCTGGCCGCCCGGCCCGGGCAGCGGCTGGCCGTCCCCGGTCAGCACGCAGTTGCCGAAGATCCAGTCGGCGTGCCGGGACCCGCTGGCGAACGCCCACCGCCCCGTCACCTGGAACCCGCCGTCGGCCAACTCGGCCCGGCCCTGCGGGGCGAACCCGCCGGCCACCACGACGTCGGGGCCGTGCGCGTAGACCTTGTCGAACCGGTCCCGGGGCAGCATCGCCAGCAGGTGCGGCGTCTCCGACCCGATCATCACGGTCCAGCCCGTCGAGCCGTCCGCCCGCGCCAGGGCCTCCAGCACCGCCAGCCCGGTGCGCGGGTCCGCCTCGTACCCGCCGTGGCTGCGCGGGACGAACATCCGGAAGCAGCCGGCGTCGCGCAGCCGGTCGAGCAGGTCGGCGGGCAGTTCCCGGGCGGCCTCGATCTCCTCGGCCCGGCGGGCCAGCTCCGGGGCCAGCTCCCGCACGGCGCGGGTCAGTCGGGTCCGGTCCTGGTCGTCCATCGTCGCCTCCCGCTCGCCCGGCTCGCGGCTCCGCCTCGGCGCCGCAGCACCGACGCTCGACCGCCCGGCGTCCCGACGTCCAGGGACGTCGGTACCGGCCGGCCGGGAAGGCGGCGCGCGAGGAGAGTTCCCGGACGGTCGGGACGGGGCGCACCAGGCGGCCGGGACGCCGGGACGGCCAGGCTCGGCGGGCGGCCCCCGCCCCCCGCGGCCGCTGGCCGGCTGTCGCGGGGCCGACATTCGCCCTGGAGCGACGGGGGATCGGCAACTGACACCACGACTGCCAGGATCGGATCATGCTGATCGAGCGAACGCCCCGGGCGTCGAACCCGGCGGCCCGCGGCGACCGCCGGCACCCGGCCGCCGCCTGGGCCGTGCTGGTCGCCTGCGTGCTGCTGCTCACCGGTACGGCGCTCTGCTGGGGGTTCGCCCGCCGCCCCTGGGGGCTGGCCCAGCTCTACTTCCTCGTCGACTTCACCGACTGCGCCGTGTACGGGTCGGTGGCGTGGCTGATCCTGCTGCGCCGCGCCCACCCCGTCGCCTGGCTGCTCGCGCTGACCGGCGTCGGCGGCGGCGTCGCCGCCCTGGGCGCCCAGTACGCCGACCTGCTGCGGGTGCACCCCGGGCTGCCCGAGATCGACTGGCTCGCCTCGGCCCGGCACTGGGGCTGGGCGCCGGGCATGCTCTCGCTGATCGTGGTGCTGCCCTGGCTGGTCCGGGAGGGCCGGCTGCCGGTGGGGCCCCGGGTGGCCGTCACGGTGGGCGTCGCCGTGGTCGGCTCCTTCGAGCTGTTCCAGTTGACCTGGCCCGGCCCCGGCGGGACGGGCTCCGGCGCGCCGCTGCCGATCCCCAGCGCCGCCTGGGCGGCGCTGACCGAGCGGGCGCAGCCCGTGCTCGCCGCCCTGGTGGCGGTGCTCGGGCTGGTCGCCGCCGCCGGGGCGCTGCTGCGGCGCCGGGTCGCGCCCGCCGTCGAGCGGGTCGGGCTGGGCTGGCTGGCCGTCGGCACGGCGCTGCTCGCGGTGAGCTTCGCCCCGGTGGCGCTGCCGCCCGACTGGGGCGTCCTCGTGTCGCCGTGGCTGCCGCCGGTGGCGATGCTGGCCGCGCAGGCGTTCTTCCCGGCCGCCGTGCTGGCCGTGGTGCTGCGGCAGCGGCTGTGGGGGATCGAGATCGCCGTCCGCCGTACGCTGGTCTGGTTCCTGCTGACCTTCCTGCTGGTCGCCGCGTACGTCGTCGGGGTGACCACCGTGGACGCCCTGCTCCCGGCCAGCCGCGCGGTGCCCGGGGTGCTGGTCACCGCCGTGGTCGCGGCGGCCGTGCAGCCCGGCCGGTGGTGGGTGCAGCGGCGGGTGGACCGGCTGATCCACGGCGCGGCGGCCGAGCCGCTCGGGGTGGTGCGGGGCGTCGGCGACCGGATCAACGCGAGCGAGGACCCGGCCGACGTGCTGCACGGCGTGGCGCAGGCCCTCACGGACCTGCTGCGGCTGGGTGCCTGCGGCATCGAGGTGGACGGCCCGGAGCCGTGCACCGCCCACTGCGCCTCCCCGGGGCCGGTGGGGGAGCCGCTGGTCCTGCCGCTGCGGCGGGGCGAGCGGGAGGTCGGGCGGCTGACCGCGTGGGCCCGGGCCGGCGAGCGGCTGGACGGGCGTACCCGATCGGCGCTGGTCGACCTCCTGCCGCTGGTGTCCTCGGCGGCCAGTCTCGCCGCGGCCAGCCGGGCCCTGGTCGCCTCCCGCGCCCGGCTCGCGGAGGCCCGCGACTCGGAACGCCGCAAGCTGCGCCGGGACCTGCACGACGGGCTCGGCCCCGCGCTGGCGGGGATCGCGCTGGGCCTCCAGGCGGCCCGCAACCTGATCGGCGCCGACCCGGCCGGGGCCGGCCCGCTGCTCGACCGGCTGCGCGACGAGACGGACCAGCGGGTGGAGCAGGTGCGCGACCTGGCCCGCGGCCTGCTTCCGCCGGTCCTCGGCGAGCGGGGGCTCGCCGCCGCCCTGCACGAACTGGCCCGGCGGTACGACGGCTCGGGGCTGGCCGTGCTGGTGGAGGCGGCGCCGTCGCCGCTGCCCGAGCCGGTGGCCACCGCCGTGTACGGCATCGTGGCCGAGGCGGTCCGCAACGCGCAGCGGCACTCCGGGGCGGCGACCTGCCGCGTCGTGGTCGACCGGGGCGCCGACGGGCTCGTCGTGCGGGTGTCCGATCCGGGGCGGGGGATCGCGGCGGGCACCCCGGCCGGGGTGGGCATGCTGTCCATGCGGGAACGGGCGGAGGGAGTCGGTGGCGTGTGTGAGATCGGCGCGGGGGAGCGGGGCGGGACCACGGTCACCGTACGGGTGCCGGCCGACCGCCTGCCCCCGTACGACGAGGAGCGGCCGGCCGTTCCCGGCCCGACGGCCGTGATCGTGGGGGCGGTGCGGCGGTGAGCGGCGAGCAGGAGGTCATCCGGGTGGCCGTGGTCGACGACCACCCGGTGTTCCGGCTCGGCATGACGGCGCTGCTGGCGTCCACGCCGGGGCTGGAGGTGGTCGGCGAGGCGGCCGACGCCGACGAGGCGGTCCGGGTGGCCGCCCTCCGGCAGCCCCAGGTCGTCATCATGGACCTGCACCTCGGCGACGGGCGGTCCGGTGTGGAGGCCACCCGGGAGATCGTCGCCCGGTACCCGGGCACCGGCGTGCTGGTGGTGACCATGCTGGACGACGATGACTCGGTCTTCGCGGCGCTGCGCGCCGGGGCCCGCGGGTACCTGCTCAAGGGCGCCGCCCCCGGTGAGGTGGAGCGGGCGGTCCGGGCGGTGGCCAACGGGGAGGTGCTGCTCGGCCCGGTGGTCGCGAGCCGGGCGATCGGCTTCCTCGCCGCCGGCCGTACGGGCGGGCGGGCGCCGTTCCCCGAGCTGACCGACCGGGAACGCGAGGTGCTCGACCTGGTCGCCCAGGGGCTGGGCAACGTGGCCGTCGCCCGGCGGTTGACGCTGAGCCCGAAGACCGTGCGCAACCACCTGTCGAACGTGCTGACCAAGCTCCAGGTCGCCGACCGGGGCCAGGCGATCCAGCGGGCCCGCGAGGCCGGCCTCGGTCAACCCTGAGCGCCCGCGCCGTGAGAAGGGCGCCCTGAGCCGCGCCCCGCGCCACCCGCTGTCGGGAGGGAACCCGGCGGCGTATGGTTCCCCGACGGCGCCGGGGGCTCTCCGGCGTCGACGGGGGCACGGTGGCGGGAGGGCTGCACGCCGCCGGGTACGCCCTGCCGACCATGGCGTCGCTGCCGCACATCTCGGTGGCCGGCGCGGTCGCCACCGCCACCCACGGCTCCGGCGTCGGCGTCGGCAACCTCGCCACCGCCGTCTCCGCCCTGGAGCTGGTCACCGCCGACGGCGACCTGCTGACCGTACGCCGGGACGGCGCCGGGGACCGGTTCGCCGGGATGGTGGTGGGGCTGGGATCGTTGGGCGTGGTCACCCGGGTCACGCTCGACGTGGTGCCCACCTTCGACGTGCGGCAGTACGTCCGGCTCGACCTGCCCCGCGCCGCGCTGGACGAGGCGTTCGCCTCGGCGTACAGCGTCAGCCTCTTCACCGACTGGCGCGGCGACCGGATCGCCCAGGTGTGGCGCAAGCAGCTCGCCGACGAGCCGCCGCCCCCGGTCGGCTGGCTCGGCACGACGGCGGCCGGGGAGCCGTGCCACCCGGTGCCCGGGATGGCGGCGGCGAACTGCACCGCCCAGCTCGGCGAGCCCGGCCCGTGGCACGAGCGGCTGCCGCACTTCCGGCTCGGCTTCACCCCGAGCAGCGGGGACGAGCTGCAGTCGGAGTACCACCTGCCCCGGGCGGCGGCGGCCGAGGCGCTGGCCGCCCTCGACCCGGCGCGGGACCAAATCGCCGCGGTGCTCCAGGTCTGCGAGCTGCGTACGGTCGCCGCCGACGCGCTGTGGCTCAGCCCGCAGTACGAGCGGGACAGCCTCGCGGTGCACTTCACCTGGATCGCCGACGCCGAGGCAGTCGCCCCGGTCGTGGCCGAGGTCGAGCGGCGGCTGGCCCCGTTCGCGCCCCGCCCGCACTGGGGCAAGGTCTTCGGGCTCGACCCGGCGGCGGTCGCCGCCGCGTACCCCCGGCACGCCGACTTCGTGGCCCTGCTGCGCGACCTGGACCCCGAGGGCAGGTTCGGAACGCCCGAGCTGGACCACTACTTCCCCCGCTGACCGTGCGTCAGCGTCGGCCGCCGGTGGTCGTCTGGTCGCGGAGGCTGCCGCGCTGCACCGCCCGGCTGATGTCGCTGGGCGACACGATGCCCACCAGGCGCTGGTCGGCCACCACCAGCGCCCGGCCGTCGGCGCACCGGCTGAGTCGGGGCAGCAGCTCGGTGAGCTGCTCGTCCGGCGAGGCCAGCACCAGGTCGTCGGCCCGGCAGGCCACCTCCTCCAGCCTGGTCTGGTCGCGGCGGTCCGCCGGGATGTGGCGTACCCGGTCGAGGGTGACCAGGCCGATGGGCCGGCCGCCGTCCGCGGTCAGCGGTAGCGCCGAGTGCCGGTACGCGAACAGGTGGTGGTCGACGAAGTCCCGCACGGTCATGTCCCCGGTGGCGGTCTGCGGCTGCGGCGTCATCACGTCGGCCACCCGCACCCCGCGCAGCGCGCTGCCCATCCGGGCCTGCCGCTCCTCCATGCTGGCCGCCCCGATCAGGAACCAGCCGATCAGCGCCAGCCACAGCCCGCCGGCCCCGGCCCCGCGCAGGAACTGCCACAGTCCCAGCGCGATCAGCAGCGCGCCGAGCGCCCAGCCGGCCCGGGCCGCCACGACCGACGCCTTCGTCCGGTCGCCGGTGGCCTTCCACACGACGGCGCGCAGCAGCCGGCCGCCGTCCAGCGGCGCCGCCGGCAGCACGTTGAAGATCGCGAGCAGCACGTTGATGCCGGCCAGCCAGGCCAGCGCCCCGACGGCGAGGCCGTGTACCCCGGACACGGAGAGCAGCGCCGCGATCCCGCCGAAGACGACGCCGATGATCAGGCTGACCAGCGGCCCGACCCCGGCGATGCGCAGCTCCGCCCCGGGATCGCGGGCCTCGCCCTGCAACTCGGAGACGCCCCCGAACAGCCACAGCGTGATCCCGCCGACGCCGATGCCGTTGCGTTTGGCGACCACCGCGTGGGCCACCTCGTGGGCGAGCAGCCCGAGGAAGAAGACCACCCCCGCGAGCAGCCCGGCCAGCACGTACGCCCAGACCGGCCGGCCCGGGTACGCGCGCGGGAACTGGCTCGCCGACAGCGCCCAGACGATCAGCCCGAAGATGACCAGGACGCTCCAGTTGACGCCGACGGGTACGCCGGCGACCCGACCGATCCGGAAGCTCGCCCTCATGGGCGTCGGCATACCCGTGTTCACCGGTCCCATGCCGGGCGTCGCGGCGGCGACGGCGGGGCGGCCGAGGCCGCTCGGCTGCTCCGGAGCCGGGCGGCGGGCGGCGCTCGACCGGACGGGGACGGTGGGCGGCCCTGTGGAGCTGCCCCGTTCACGCTATCGGCGCCTTGGCTTCCCTTGTCCCGACTCCGCGATCTTGCATTTACCGCCCCGGCAAACCGCTGCAAATGGCCCATTCCGTGGGCCGGAAGTGCAAGATCGTCGGGGTTCACCGAGGACGCAGAACGGCCGGCCCAGGCGGGGCTGTTGTACAGGTGACCTGTCACTGGTGATGGTCGCCGGACCCGGTGCCGGGTGTCGGCGTTACCCCAGGACGCCGCAGCGTTCACCCGCGGCGCGCTCCACTGTTCACCTGGGCGGTGTGGCAGCGTCAGCCGGCTTTGCTGAGGTGCTGGTCATGACTGAGAAGCGCCCGGACGCCCCGTCCGCCGACGATTCCGGAAACCTCACTCGCCGCAACGTTCTGGCCCTCGCCGGTGGGGCCGCGGTGGCCGCCGGTGTCACGGCCGGTTCCGTCACGCCGGCCGCCGCCGCAGGCCAGCCCGAAGCCGTGGCCCCGTCCGGGGCGGACACCCCGGCGCCCTGGCTCGGTGGCCGGCCGCTGCTCTGCGAGCCGTACCTGCTCGACCCGCAGCAGGACAGCGTCCACGTCGTCTGGCACACCGAGGAGCACGGCACCGGGCAGGTGCTGCTGGTCGGGTCGGCGGTCACCGGCATGACCGAGCAGGCCGCCCTCGACGCGGCCACCGGCAGCCGCGGCGCCGGCTCCGGCTGGCGTCGGCTCGCCGCGGAGACCACCCGGCTGAGTCGAACCCGGGAGGACGCCTCCTCGGCGGTTCCCGGCCGCACGTACGGCGGGGTGCTGGACCGGCCGGTGTACCGGCACCTGGTCCGGGTCACCGGCCTGCGGGCCGGCGAGCGTACGCCGTACCGGGTGGTCTCCGTCGACCACCTGGGGCGGGCGACGGTGACCGCCGCGTACTCCCTGGCCCCGGCCGTGCCCCGGCGCAGGCCGGTGCGGCTGCTGCTCACCAGCGACCACCAGCTCAAGGCCATGACTCCGGCCAACCTGGAGAAGGTCGCCGAGACCGCGGGGGTACGCCTCGACGGCGTCCTCGTCGCCGGCGACCTGGTGAACGTGCCCGACCGGGCCAGCGAGTGGTTCGACAGCACCAGCGGACTGGCGTTCTTCGCGGGGCTGACCGGCCGGGCCAGCCGGACCATCGCCGGGCGCACCTACCGGGGCGCGCCGCTGATCCAGCACTCGCCGATCTTCCCGGCGATCGGCAACCACGAGGTGATGGGGCGCTGGTCCGACACGGCCGGCCTGGACGCCCAGTTCAACGACCCGCAGCCGGTGGAGGTCGCCCGCCGCCGCTGGCAGCAGACCCGGCCGGGTGGGATCGACGAGGCGACCTGGGTGAACCGGAACTCCTGGGACGTCACCACGTACGAGGAGATGTTCCCGTACCCGCGCAGCGCCGAGGGCGGGCCGCGCTGGTGGTCCCGGACCATCGGCGACGTACACGTGATCACCCTGTTCGCCACCCAGATCTGGCGGTCGGCCGCCCCCAACAGCCGGGGCAAGTTCTCCGAGTCCGGCGCCGACCTGAACGACGAGAGCAGGTGGGGCTACGGGCAGTTCATCTTCGAGCCGATCAAGGAGGGGTCGAGGCAGTACCGCTGGCTGGAGCGGGAGCTGGCCTCCACCGAGGCCCGGCAGGCACGCTACCGGGTGGTCATGTACCACCACCCCGGCCACGGCCTCGGCGACAATTCCGCGCCCCCGTTCACCGACCCGGTCCAGAAGATCACCCGGGACCCGGCGACCGGCGCGGTGACGGCGGTGAGCTACGAGTATCCGCTCGCCGACGACCACATCCTGCGCGACTTGGAGCCGCTGTTCAGTGCCACCGGGGTGAACCTGGTCCACAACGGGCACTCGCATCTGTGGAACCGGTTCCGCAACGCGGACGGGGTCAACTGGCTGGAAACGTCGAACGTGGGCAACAGCTACGGGGCGTACGACGTCGCCAGCGGCGCCTCGCGGAACCTGCCGGCGAGCCCCGACCACATCCGGCAGGGCGACCCGGGCGGCCTCGTCCCGGCGGTGCCGACCATCGCCCCGCTGACCGACGCCGCCGGCAAGCCCCTGCCGTACGTGTCCAGCAACGACATCACCGTCTTCTCGCTGCTCGACTCGGCTGCCGGGGTGGTGCGGTCGTACCGGTTCGACACCCGGCAGCCTGACTCCGCGGTGGTGCTCTTCGACGAGTTCCCGCTGGCCTGACCGGCGCCCGCTGACGGCGGCGGGAGGGCGGGCCAGACCCGGCCGTCCCTCCCGCCCAAGACCGGGCATGTCGGTGCACAGGTCGCGGACCGCCGAACGGCCGGCTCAGCCACCGGTGCAGCGCCCGCCGGTCGGCCGCCGCGTCCAGGTCGTCCGGCAGGCTCCAGACGTCCTTCGCGTACGGGGTGTCGTCGAAATCGCAAGCACGGCCGCACCTGGGACTTCGCTTCATTCATCGAAGAACGTGATCGGTGTATCGCGGGCGGCACCTTCTATCCGTGGGCGGAGTTCACCCTGGACATCGACCTAACCGCCGAACGTGCCCGGTACCCGGAGTACTTCCGGAACCTCGAACGGCTGGCGACCCGGTACCTCTCGCTGACCAACGACGTGTACTCCTTCCGAAACGACCTTCTGGTCGCCGATGACATGCTGAACTCGGTCGCTGTCCTGTGCATGAGCGAGCAGCTGTCGATCTCCGAGGCAATGCAAGAAGTGGCGGCGGCGGCCGAAGCGACCGAGCGGGAGTTCATCCGTCTCCGCGAGGAATTCATCACCGGCCATCCGGAGCTCGGTCCCGAAGCCCGTTCCTATGTGGACTGCCTTGGCGACGTCATGTCGGGGACGGTGCACTTCTTCCGGACCTCGCCCCGTTACCACGGCACCAACCACGACTGGTCCGAAATCGACCACGGCCGGGTCGTGCTGGACAGCGAACGGACCGTCTTCATCGGCGGTCACCGGGCGGAGCACGGCAGCGGACAGCAACGGTGAACGACCAGAGCACCCGCGTATGCCCGTATCCTTTCGGACCGGCCGAGGCGCTCGACCTCCATCCGCGCTACGCGCACCTGCGGTCGCACGAGCCGATCAGCCGGGTCCTCCTGCCCTTCGGCGGCCCGGCGTGGCTGGTCACCCGGTATGAGGACGTCAGGCTGGTCCTCGGAGACCCACGATTCAGCCGCGCGGCCGCGGTGGGCAGGGACGTGCCGCGGACCCGTCCGGCACGACCGAGGGCTACGTCGATCATCGCGATGGACCCGCCGGAGCACACCCGGGTGCGCCGCCTCATCGCCAAGGCGTTCACCGTGCGGAAAGCGGAGCGGTGGCGGGCGCACACCACCGAGATCGCCGAGGGGCTGGCGCGAGGGATGGCGGACCGCGGAAGCCCCGGTGACCTGGTCGGGGACTTCGCGGTCCCGCTGCCCATGGAAGTGCTGCTGGCGGTCATGGGTATCGCGCACGAGGACCGGGCCGCGCTGGCCGCAGCCGCCGGCGTCCTGGTGTCGGCCACGGCCCACACGGAAGCGGAGAACCACCAGGCGAGAAAGGACCTCGCGGGCCTGATCACCGCGGAGATCCGCCGGCGCCGCAGCCACCGGGCCGACGACCTGCTGGGCGACCTCGTCGCCGCCCGGGACTCCGAAGGCGGCCTGAGCGAACCGGAACTGATCGACCTCGCGGTCACCCTGCTCGCCGTCGGCTGGGAGACCACCGCCTGTGAGATCGCGAACTTCACCTACACCCTGCTCACCCACCCGCACCTGCTGGACGGCCTGCGCGGCAGCCGGTCGCGGATCGAGGCAGCGGTCGAAGAGTTGCTGCGCTACGTGCCGTTGAGCACCGCGGCGGAACTGGCCCGCATCGCCACCGAAGACACCGAGGTGGCGGGCACGCTCATCCGCCGCGGGGAGGCCGTTCTGCTCGCCATGCACTCGGCGAACCGGGACAGCCGTGCCTTCGCCCGGCCGGAGGACGTCGACTTCACCCCGCGGGGAACCCGGCATCTGGCCTTCGGCCACGGCCCGCACCGCTGCGTGGGCGCCGAACTGGCCCGGATGGAGCTCCAGGTCGCGCTCGGGACCCTGCTCGCCCGATTCCCCGGCCTGGCCCTGGCCGTGCCCGCCCGGGATGTGCCATGGCGGGCCGGTTCGACATTGCGCGCACCCAGCAGCCTCCTGGTGCGCTGGTGACCCCCGCCGGCATGTTCGGAGGTAGCCGATGGCTCGCCCGCTCAGCGTCACAGAGCTCCCGGCCGTTTCCGGGATCGTCGTCACCCGGCGGCATGGTCCGCCGCTGGAACTCAAGGCCACTCTGGTCGTGGGATCCGGCGGTGCCAGATCCACCGTCGCTCGCCTCGCGCACGCCCGTACGTATCGCGAGTATCCGGCTCTCACCTGCGGTTACTACAGCTACTGGTCGGACCTTGACTGTCCGGCGGGCCTCACCATCCGTGATCGCAGAGCCGCCGTGACCGTGCCGACACACGAAGGCACGACGTGCGTCGGCGTCGCCTGGCCGCGGCGGGAACTGCCCCGCATACGGCAGGACGTCGAGAATGAATACGTCGGGCTTTTTCCGCGAGGCGTGCGGCCCCGGCTGGGCCCTGGTCGGTGACGCCGGCCACCGGACCGATCCGATCGCTGCCAGCGGCATCACCCAGGCGTTCCACCAAGCGGAAATGCTCGCCCGGGCGGCACACCACGGTCTCACTCACCCCAGTGCCATGGATGACGCCCTGCGCTCGTTCTGGAAAACGCGCGACGCACGCAGCGACGCGTTGCACCGCGCCACCGAGGTTCTGGCGAGCCTGGCCTATTCCCCCGAGACCCTCGAACTGATTCAGCGGCCCTTCACCGACGACGGTCAGGGCTCGCTCGCCGGCATCCTCGAGACCCTGGGCGGAGCCGGGTACAGATCTTGAAAGGGTGGTGGAGAGGACCCTGTGGCGTGAACGTGGGCGTGTCGGTGGAGGTGGCGTTCGCTACCGAATCTTTCGCGACCGGTAAGGTGCGGAACCTGAGCCGGCACACGACGGCCGGGGGTGAAGGGGTCGGCCTATGCGTGAGGACTCGCCGCGCTGGGAGCAGATCAACGCCAGCGCCTACACCCATGAACAGGACGGGCTGCGCGAGCTGGGCGGCTACCTGCCGGACGCCGACCCGTACCACGTCTGGGCCAACGTCGAGTTCGTCGGCGCCGACGGCTCGATCAACGAGGTCGACGCGCTGGTGCTCACGCGCAGCGGCCTGTACGTGCTGGAGCTGAAGCACTGGCAGGGCGAGATCCGCGGCGACGGCACGCAGTGGGTGCGCCGGGCGCCGAACTCGCGGCTCATCCCCGAGGACAACCCGTACATCCTGGCCAACCGCAAGGCGAAGCGGCTGGCCAGCCTGATCCGCTACTACGCCAAGCAGCAGGGCCGGCAACACGAGACGCCGTACGTCGGGGCGGCCGTGTTCCTGCACGCCCGCGCGATGCGGGCGGAGCTGGACGCGATCGGCGGCCAGCACGTCTACGGGCTGGACGGGCACGACAAGGAGTCCAACCTCCCCAGCCTGAAGGCGTTCCTCACCGAGCTGCCGCGCAACCCCGACCACCTGGTGGACGAGGCGCGGGGCCGGCGGATCGTCGAGCTGGTGCGCGGTGCCAAGATCCGCCCCTCGGTGGCGGACCGCAAGGTCGGCCAGCTCCTGCTGCACCCGAAGCCGTTCGCCGAGGGGCTCGGCTGGCAGGACTTCCTCGCCGGCCACGCGCTGGACACCTCGCTGGTGCGCCGGGTGCGGTTCTACCTGACCAGCCGCGCCGCCGAGGACGAGGTGCCGGCCATCCGCAAGGCGGCGGAGCGCGAGTTCCGCCTGCTGCAGGGCATCCACCACCCCGGGGTGGCGCGGGCCCACGACCTGGTCGAGCACGCGTGGGGCCCGGCGGTCGTCTTCGACCACCAGCAGGAGTGGGTACGCCTCGACCAGTGGCTGCTGCGGCGCGGCGACTCGCTGACCCTGGCCCAGCGGCTGCAACTGGTGCAGGACCTCGCCGAGATCATCGACTACGCGCACTCGCGCCGGCTCGCCCACCGGGCGCTCTCGCCCCGGGCCGTCTACGTCGGCGACCCGGACGGGTCCCGCCCGACGCTGGTGGTGACCGACTGGCAGACCGGCGGGCGGCTGAGCGGAACGACGCAGCTCACCCGGCTGGGCCCGTCGAGCGACCCGGCCAGCCTGGAGCTGTTCTTCGACGACGAGGTCCGCCGCTACCAGGCGCCGGAGGCGGACGGCGCCACCCGCCTGCCGGGGCACCAGCTCGACGTTCTCTCGCTCGGCGCGCTGGCGTACCGGATCTTCGCCGGGGTGGCCCCGGCCGCCACGCCGGAGGAACTGGTCGACGCCGTCCGCGACAGCGGCCTGCGCCTGGCCGCGGCGGTCGACGCCATGCCGAACACGCTGATTACGCTGGTCTACGACGCGACGCGGGGCGATCCCGCCCAGCGGCTGTCCGGGGTGTCGGACTTCCGCGCCGGGCTGGAGGAGGTGTGGGACGAGCTGACCGCGCCGGAGCCGGAGCCGGTGGTCGATCCGCTCTCCGCGCACCGGGGCGACGTGCTCGACGGGGGCCTGGAGGTGAGGGACCGGCTGGGCTCCGGCGCCACCGCCGTCGCCCTGCTGGTCGCCCGGGCCGGCGAGGCTTCCCGAGAGCTGGTGCTGAAGGTCGCCCGGGACGAGCGGCACGAGGAACGGCTGACGGCGGAGGCGCGCGTACTCGCGGAGCTGAAGCACCCCCAGGTGGCCGCGCTGGTCGACGGCCCGGTCCGGGTCGGCGGCCGGACCGCCCTGCTCATGGAGTCCGCCGGCAGGCGGACCCTCGCGGAGGAGCTGCGCGGCGGCCGGCTCGCCCTGGACCTGCTGGAGCGGTACGGGCGGGACCTGCTCGACATCGTCGACTACCTCGACGGCCAGGGCGTCTGGCACCGCGACCTGAAGCCCGCCAACCTTGCGGCCCGCCCCCGCCCCAAGGACAAGCAGCCGCACCTGTGCGTCTTCGACTTCTCCCTGTCGTCGACGCCGGCCGACCAGCTCAACGCGGGCACCGTCGGGTACCTCGACCCGTTCCTCGGCCCCCCGCGGCGGCTGCGCTACGACGCGGCGGCCGAGCGGTTCGCCGCCGCCGTGGTGCTCTACGAGATGGCGACGGGCACCCCGCCCAAGTGGGGGGACAACGCCAATCCGGCGGCGGTCAGCGAGGAGGTGACCCTCGACCCGGCCGCGTTCGACCCGGAGGTCGCCGACCGGCTCGTGGAGTTCTTCGCCCGCGCGCTGGCCCGGGACGCGGCGGCCCGGTTCGACACCGTCGACGAGATGACCGACGCCTGGCGGGCCATCTTCCAGCAGGTCCCGAAGCCGGGGGCCGCCCCGGTCGGCCCGGTGCCGCTGGTGGCGGGGCTGACCCGCGAGTCGCCGCTGGAGGCCACCGAGCTGACCGCCCGCGCCCGCTCGGCGCTGGAACGGCTCGGCATCCACACCGTCGGCGAGCTGCTGGACGCCGAGCCGTCCGCGCTGACCCGCGCCAAGGGCGTGCCGGACGCCACCCGCCGGGAGATCCTCGCCCAGGCGCGGGCCCTGCGCGCGATGGTGCCCGGCGACACCGCCCCCAGCCCGGCCGACGAGCGGCCGGTGGCCGAGGGCGTGGAGGCGCTGTGCGCCACCCTGCTGCCCGCCCCGACCTCCCGCAACCACCGCGCGGTGGCCGTACTGCTCGGGCAGGCGCCGACCGACGCCGGCACGTTCCTGCGCTGGCCGGCGCAGAGCGAGGCCGCCCGCGCCACCGGCAAGGCCCAGCCGCAGATCTCCAAGCTGCTCACCGCCCAGGTCAAGGCGTGGCTCGGCAGCCCGGCGCTGGAGGCCGTACGCAACGAGATCGTCGCCCTGCTCGACGCCCGCGGCGCGGTGATGGCCGCGGAGGAACTGGCCCAGGCCATCATGGCCTCGCGCGGCTCCTTCACCCCCGACCCGAAGCGGCTGCCCCAGGCGATCGGCCTGGTCCGCGCCGCCGTCGAGGCCGAGCTGAGCACCGGCGGCGACGCCCGGGTTGCCATCCACCGGTTCCGTGGGTCCGGCACCGTCCTGGTCGGCCGGGAGCCGGACGACCCGGCGTCCGACGTCACCGCCGCCGACTTCCTCGAGTACGTCGTGCAGCTCGGCGGCCGGGCCGTCGAGTTGGCCGGCGGCGACCCCCTGCCGACTCGGCAGCGCGCCGTGGAGGAGCTGCGCCGGCTGCCGGTGCCGGCCGGCATGCCCAGCCTCGCCGACCCGCGACTCTTGCAGCTCGCCGCCGCCGGCAGCAACGACCGGGTCGCCGTCAACGCGCAGGGGCAGCTCTACCCGGTCGACATGCCGGCGGAGCGGGCCCTGCGGCTGTCGGTGGGCACCCTCATCGGCCAGCGGCTCACCGAGGAACAACTCCGCGACCGGGTGCACAGCCGTTTCCCGCGCGCGAGGAAGCTGCCCGGCCGGCCCACCCTCAACGACCTGCTGGCGGCGGCCGAGGTGCCGCTGACCTGGCACCCGCAGCAGGGCAGGTACGGCCCGCCGACCGCCCCGGCGTCGGTCACCGGCACCCGCGTGGGCGGCACCACCCACACGCCGCTGCTCGGGCTGTCCGCCGCCGACGAGGTGGGCGACCGGCTCGCCTCGGCCGTCGAGCGGCGGGCGTTCCTCGCGGTGCTGGCGCCGCTGCGCCGGCTCGGCCCCGCCCGGCGGGCGCTGCTGGCCCGGCTGCCGCTGACCGAGGTGGACGTGACGGCGATCCTGCTGGAGCGGCTGCGCGCGCTGGGCTTCCCGTGGGAGGCGATCGTGGCGGCCGACAGCGGCTCCACGCTGGACGCAGACTTCCGCAGCCTGATCGACCTGGTCCGGCACCAGGTCGTGCCGGCGCTGCGCGAGGCGATCGACGCCGCCGACCGGCCGGTGCTGATCACCGAGGCGGCCCCGCTCGCCCGGTACGGGCAGCTCGAACTGCTCCAGGAACTGGCCGACCCGACCCGGTCGCGGCCGGCGGCCCGACTGCTGCTGGTGCCCGCCCGACGTCCCGAGCCGGCGGTGCTGGACGGGGTGCAGTTGCCGCTCACGTCGCTGACCAGCCAGTCACTCTGGCTCGCGAACGAGTGGATCGAGGCGACGCCCATTCCAGCGGAGCCATTCCCTCGTGCCTGATGTCCGCCATGACCCTTTTGGCCTCCATGTCCTTGCACGTCAGCCGCAGTGTGCGAGAATCGCACTGTGGCTGACATCGACGCGAGGACGCTAGGCGAACGCATCCGAGATGCCCGCAAGCGTGCCGGCCTGAGTCAAGAAGACCTCGGGCGAGCGGCTGGTCTTGAGCGCACAGTCGTGAACAAGATCGAGCAGGGCATCCGCAGGATCACGGCACTCGAACTATCGGACGTCGCTGTTGCGATCGGTGTACGCATGTCCACGTTCTTCGAGGAGCCCGTGCCAGCGCTTGTCGCGCATCGGTCCAGCCAAGGGCTCGACACCGCAGACTCGCAGATCGACGCACTGCTCGCGAAGTTCGCCACCGAGGTCGAGTTCGTGGCCTCATTGGGCGTCAACGAGCTAGGCCTTGATGCTGCCGACGTGGTCGCTCGCGCCAACATCACGCGGCCTTTGACGAACACCGAGGCCGAGGCGCTTGCCGCAAAAGCACGCGAGTTGATGGCGCTCTCGGCGGAGGAGCCGATCAACCGGATCTCCGACTGTGTTGCCAAAGTCGGGCTGCTGGCGTTCTCCCGCGATATCGGCACGGACACCGCTGATGCGGGGACGGTTCTGTTGCCTCGTGGAGGCCTCAGTCTCGTCAACAGCGGTATGAAGATCGGTCGTAGGCGGCTCGCGTTGGCACACGAACTCGGTCACTATTTGATCGCGGACGCCTACACCATCGATTGGCGGGTCGCCGACCATCCCGATAACGCCGTCCCCACGGAGGCGTGCCTCGATCGGTTCGCACGCGCATTACTGCTACCCAAGACTGCGGTCACGCGGCAGTGGCCGGAGAAGGTTGCCCGATCTGGTGAGCACGGTGCGGCAACCCTCCTGGCAAGTGAGTTCCAGGTTGATATGGCAACCCTGGCAACGCGCTTGAAGGAATTGAGGTTGGCCGACAGTGAGACAGTCGCTCTGGTGCGTAGGTGTCGCACCACCAAGGCGGACATCGTTGAGATGAACCTGCGCGTTTCTCCCGAGGAGATGGAGGGGACGACAGTTCCCCGACCGTTTGCGGGTGCGGTGCTGCGGCTTGTGCGCGACGAGCGGATCAGCCGTGAGCGGGCTCTGGACTTGCTTCAAGGGACTTTCGACGAGGCGGATCTGCCGCAGATCCGCGAGCGACGCGCCGATGAGATTTGGGAATTCGTGTCGTGACGGTGCCCAACGATGCCTGGGTGTTCGATACGGGCCCGTTGAGGCACTTCGCGACGGAGGGGTGGTTGGGAGTTCTACGCTTCCTCGCCGGGGAGGATCCCATCTACATCCCCGATAGCGTCGAGCGCGAACTCAACAACCGCCGTCGAGCATGCGTCGGGTGCTCGCGCGGTGCTCGACGCTGACTGGATCCGCGTCCATCGATCGACCAGCTTGGACTTCAGCGAAGCGTTCGCTCGCTACGCCGATCGACTGCACGTCGACGGTAAGAACCTGGGCGAATGTGGAGTTCTTGCCATGGGAAAGATCTATGGGTGTCAAGTGGTGATAGACGACGCCGTGCCGCGTCAGATCGCGAAGGAAGAGGGCATTCGAGTTACGGCAACTGTGCCGTTGCTCTGCGATGCGATTCGCGCGAAGAGGCTCACGACGGTGATGGTTGAGGAGTTGGTCGACCGCCTACTAGAAAGCGGATACTATCTGCCCTTTGGTCGCGGCGGTTTCCGTCAGCATGTGCTGGAGCATGGGCTTCTGGAGTGCGACGAGCTTGAGCACGGCTGACGGTGATCGATCTGAAGGCGCGGCAGGCGAGCGGGTCGACGCCAGCTTCGAGGCGGCGCCGCTCGCCCGGTACGGGCAGCGCGAACCGCTCCAGGAGTTGGCCAACCCGACCCGGTCCCGGCTGGCGGCCCGGCTACTGCTGGTGCCCGCCGCCGTCCCGAGCCGGTGATCGCGGTGATTACGTCGCCAATCTGCCGTCATCTTGATATCAAGCGTCGCTCACTCCGCCGGCCAACTGGTCGCTTCACCTCGCCAACGAGTGAATCGAGGCATCTGGTCAGTACCGCGCCGGCGTCGGCTGGCCAGTCCGCGGTACAGGTCAACGTCAGCCTTGGCGGCTCCGCTGTGTCGCATTGCTGACACTCTTTGGGGCGGTTGCTGCCTTCGGGTCCTGCTACAAACGTGTGAATGCCCCTCCGCAGGATCGTGCTCGAAAACTACCGGTGCTTTCGCGACCGCCAGGAGATCGAGCTGGCGCCGGTGACCGTGGTGCTCGGCAAGAACAACACCGGCAAGAGCGTGCTGACCCGTGCGCCGCTGGTGATCGCCACCGGCTTCGACACGACGACGACGGCTCCGCTCGACCTGGATCGCCTCGATCCGCAGCCGGTCGACGGCTTCTCTGATCTGATCTTTGAGCAGACCCCGCATGCCAAGTTCTTCCTCGGCTTCGAGGTCGACGGACCGACGAAGTTCGCGATGGACGCGACCGTCCAGTTGTGGTCCGATCGCCAGACCGCCTTCGTCTCCGACCTTCGGCTCGTCCTCGCGGAGGAGGAGTTCCGTCTCGCCTGGGAGCCGACGTCGACAGCGGACGCGGACGTGGACGCGGAAAGCCTCTCGTACGAGATCAGGGTTCCCGGTCGGTCGCCGGTCGTCAGGCCCGTGCCCTTCGCCGGCCTCCGCCCCCAGGCCCTCGGCATTCCCGAGCTGGCTCCTCTGACGGACCGGCGCCTGGGCCTCTCTCTTGGGCCGATTCGATACCTCAGCGCCTACCGGGACCGTCCTGAGCGTCAACACCGCCTACCGCTCGGCACGCCAGGGGGTATCGGGGAGCAGGGACAGGGCACCCTCGGCATTCTTGCCCACGACCACGCGCGCAGGAAAGGGGAACTGCTCGGCCGGGTGAACGAGTGGTTGGCGCTGATCGCGCCCGGATGGTGGATCGAGGAGATGCCGGCAGGACCTTTGTGGTCGGCCGTGCTGAGGCGACGCGGCAGCCAACTGAAGGTCAATCTCGCCGATGCGGGCACCGGGCTCTCCCAGGTGCTGCCGATTCTCGTCCAGTGCGCGATGGACGAGCAGCGGGGCGCAGGCGACCTCCCGGCGCTGCAGATCATCGAGGAACCGGAGATGCACCTGCACCCGGGTGCGCATGCGGAACTGGCTGACATCTACCTCAGCACGGCAGAGGCCACCGGCACCCGCTTCCTGATCGAAACCCACAGCGAGACGCTGCTGCTGCGCCTGCGCAGACGAATTGCGGAGCAGAAATACTCGCCCGACATGGTCGGGGTCTACGTGGTGGAGCAGACGGACGGCGTGTCGACGGTGCGCCGGGTGGGGGTCGACGAGATGGGTGACCTGGGCGAGGACTGGCCGGAGGGCTACTTCTCGCAGGACTACCACGAGGTGCGGGCGCTCGCCTCCGCTCAGTTGCACCGGAGTGGCTATGCTTCTTGAGATCAAGACGGAGGTCTTCACCACCGGGGACCGATTCACGGTGGCCAAGCTGCTCGATCTGGCCATGACGGGCCGTCACGACTGGCGACCTGACAAGGCGACCGCCGAGAGCGCAGTCCGATTCGCCGAACTCCTGCCGTTCAGGTCGGTCAAGGAGTTCGTCCAGCAGGCGTTGGTGGAGGCGTCCAAGCCCGGAGGCGCGGAAGCCAGCGTGGCCGTCATCACCGTGGAACAGCTCAAGGAACTGCTCGCGGATCTCAGCCGACCCGCCGTGCTGGTGGTTGAGGACGAGATCAATGAGGGGTGCTTCCTTGTCGCGCTGGCGGAGGCGTTCGGCGAGTCCCGCATCCTGCGAGCCCTGCAGGAGGACTGGCTGGCCCTGGGGCATGCCGGCGGCAAGGACCGGATGGAGCAGTTTGTCGCGCGACGGCGGCAGCAGTTCTCGGTGTTGATCCGCGTCGCCGCATTGATGGACAGCGACCGGAAGCACGCGGGGCACCGTACCCGGAACGACACGTATGCCGCGCGCATCCTCGCCATCGACGGCATCACGGAGCTGCACATGTGGGAGTGCCGCGAGCTGGAGAACTACATCCCCTGCCGGGCCTGGGAGGAGAGCTTTCCCGGGCGGGCCCCGAAGGTGGATGCGCTTCGCCGGATGAGCGCGCAGAAGCGGCGCTACCTTGACGTCAAGGAGCACTTCGGCGGCAAGGCCCAGCCCTTGATCCCGGACGGGATCGGGCTCACGGAGGACGACTTCGCCGAGTTGGGGCCGGACGCCGTCGCCGAGCTGCGGGAGTTGCTCGCGATGATCTATCGGATCCTGTAGGACACTGGGCCGCATGCGTAGCGACCAGACCGAGATCCGACCCGATCCCACGGTCACGCTCATCGACAGCCTGCTCGATGACGTGGGCCGTGGGCTGGTCCGGGTTCCGGCGTTCCAACGCCCCTTCGTCTGGCGACCGAGTCAGATGCTGGACCTGTTCGACAGCATCGAGCGGGGCTATCCGATCGGTAGCCTGCTGGTCTGGCAGACCGACGAGCACGTGCGGTCGCTCGACCACATCGGCGGTATGGCGATCCCTCCACCTCCGTCGGGCCAGTCCATCTCCTACCTCCTCGACGGGCACCAGCGGGTGTCCACCCTGTTCGGGGTGCTGCGCCGTGGCGTACGCCCAGCGATAGCAGACGATGAACGGGAGTGGATCTGGCGCATCTACCGGGATCTGCGTAACGATCCGCTCGGAACGGACCGCTACCGGCACCAACGCGGGGACGGACGGTCGGTGCCCTCCCATCTGCTGCCGCTGTCGGTGGTGATGCGGACGATGGATTTCCTCGGGCACTTCCGTCGTGTCGAACTGAAGGCCAAGGATCCACGGCGTGTCGACATGCTGGTCCGGGAGGCGGACGCGGTGGCCCAGCGAATCAAGAACTACAAGCTCACTCTCGTCCGGCTCCAAGGTGCCAGCATCGATCAGGCGGTCAACGTCTACGCCCGGCTCAATCGCACCGGCACGCGGATGGAGCCGGACCAGATGGTGTCGGCGCTGACGTACAAGCCTGAGCGTCCTCCCCTGTCCGACAGGATCGATGAGATCGTCACGTCGATCGCGGAGACCGGCTTCGGTGAGCTGCCCCGGATCGCCGTCTTCCGCGCAATGCTGGCGGTCGCCGGCGAGCCCGACATCCTGTCGCCTCGCTGGGAGGTGGTCGCGCACGACATGCAGAACAAACTGCACGACGCCCTTCCCGACACCGAGCGCGCCGTCGGCCTGGCGGTGCGATTCCTCGAAGAAGAGATCCCGATGCCGCTGGCGCGGCTGTTGCCGTACTCGCATCAGCTCGTGCTGCTGGCCAAGTTCTTCCGACACTGCCCGAAGCCGACCAGGGAGCAGGTCGCGACGCTGCGGCGGTGGTTCTGGGTGACCTCCTGGACCAGCGCATTCGCGGGCGCGACTTCGACCATGCTGCGCCGAGCGCTGGAGGACATGCACAACTACGCGCTCGGCGTGAAGGAGCTGCCGGTCGCCAACGCCGACGTGCAGCCCATGCCGGACACCTTCAACCTCAACAGCGCCCGGACCAGGGCGTACGTCATCTGGGAGCTGAAGGAGTTCCGGCATCGACTCGATGTCATGGGCCAGCCGTTCGACGTGGTCAAGGTACTGGCCTCCGGCGAGGCGAAGAGCTACCGGCAGGTTGTGCCAGGTGACAAGCGTCCGGCAAACCGGCTCGTGATGCCGACAAGACCGGAGGTCCGGCTGCTCGATGCTTTGAGGAACCTTGAGCTGACGGCGGGAAGCCCACGCGTCGGGGTCACCGATCCGGATCCGTGGGGGCCGGTCCTGAGGCAGATATCCGGAGCGCAAGCCCTCTCGCCTGCGAAGCGCGTGTTGCGCAGCCACGGCATCCCGACGAAGGCGTGGCACCGACTCTGCGAAGGCGACAAGGCCCTGTTCCTCGCCGATCGGACGGATTATCTGAAGGAGCGGCTTCGGGTGTTCTGCGAGCAGATCGGCGTGGTGCTGGCAGACAACTTGGAAGGCGTGGCCGACGACGACTCCGAGTAGTGGTGGCCGATGGGATCGGCCGTAGAATCTGGCGGTGGTCGAGCTTAAGGCGCTTCAGGCGCAGGTCAAGATCCTGGTCGACGATCTCCGCGGCCAGGTCGCGGAGGCGTCGGGCCTGCGCGTGGAGCTGCGCCAGGAACACGCCCAGGCGCAGGCCGCCGAGCGGGTCGGTGCCAGCTTCGAGACCTGGCTTGAGGACGTGCTCGACCAGGCTGCCGTGGCCTGGGTGCTGGGCTGTGTGTTCGTCCGTTTCTGCGAGGACAACGAGCTGGTCGACGGGCTGTGGATCGGCGGAGCCGACCCGGCCGCGCCGGCCGATCGGGCGGTCCAGCACCGGCAGGCGTACCTGATCAAGAACTTCCGCAACAACGACCGGGACTGGCTGAAGGAGGCGTTCGGCTACCTGGCCGACCTCCGGGCCACGGGCAAGATCTTCGACCAGCACAACCCGGTGTGGCGGTTCGACATCTCCGGCCCGGCGGCCGAGGAGCTGAGCGAGTTCTTCCGCCGGGGCGCCGGCAAGGAGTCGCTGCGCCGCGACGACCTGAACACCCGCTTCCTGGGCGACATCTACCAGGACCTGTCGACGCACGCGAAGAAGACGTACGCGCTGCTGCAGACGCCGGAGTTCGTGGAGGAGTTCATCCTCGACCGGACGTTCGAGCCGGCGGTCAAGGAGTTCGGCCTCGCGGCTACCAGCGTCATCGACCCGACCTGCGGCTCCGGCCACTTCCTGCTCGGCGCGTTCCACCGGCTCGTGCGCAAGTGGCAGGACCGGGAGCCGGCCACCGACGTCAAGGTGCTCGCCGAGCGGGCGCTCGGCCAGGTGACCGGCGTCGACATCAACCCCTTCGCGGTGGCGATCGCCCGCTTCCGGCTGCTGATCGCCGCGATGAAGGTGTGCGGGCTGTCCAAGCTGGAACGCACCCCAGCCTTCCCCGTACGGGTGGCCACCGGCGACTCGCTGCTGCCGTGGGACGGGTACCGCTCGCGGGCCCAAGGCGACCTTTTTGCCGCATTGGAGGGACGGCCGGTCTTCGCGTACGAGAGCGAGGACATCGACCTGCTGAGGGACTACCTGGCGGAGAGCCAGTACACGGTGGTGGTCGGCAATCCGCCCTATATTACCGTTGCGGACCCTGCCTGCAACAAACTCTACCGGGACATTTATCCGACCGTTTGTCATCGTCAGTACGCCCTAACCGTGCCCTTCGCCAAGCGCTTTTTTGATCTCGCCAAACGGTCTGACGAGCATGGCGAGAGCGCGGGCTACATTGGCCAGATCACCGGCAATGGATTCATGAAGCGAGAGTTTGGCAAAAAGCTGATCAACGATTACTTTGCCCACGAAATTGACCTGACGGAGGTGATCGACACTTCTGGTGCCCATATTCCCGGTCACGGTACTCCGACCGTGATCCTGGTTGGCCGCGCGAATAAGCGACAGCGATCCTCTACCCTTCGGACTGTCCTGGGTGTTCGCGGTGAACCGTCTACGCCAGACAATGCTGCCGAGGGGCTCGTCTGGCGAGCGATTGTCGACCAAATTGAGAAACCAGGCTCGGAATCCGAATGGGTTAGTGTCGCAGACCTGCCGCGTAGCCAACTCGCTGCGCATCCGTGGAGCTTGTCTGGTGGAGGGGCCGTCGAGCTCATGGCGAGCCTGTCGCGTAGTCAGGCCTCTAGCCTGGTTGAGCGAATCGAGGTTGTGGGTCGCACAACGCATACAGGCCTTGATGATGCCTTCTACTCGCCCGATTTCGCCTTGAAGACGAGAGGTCTTTTAGCGGCTGGGGTGCCTGTTGTGCTCGGCGAGGATGTGCGTGATTTCGCGTTATCCGCGAAAACCTGGACTCTTTTCCCCTATGACGAAGAGGGAAAACCTCGTGAGGTGGCGGACAGTGAGCGGCGAGCCTACTGGCGGAACCGCACCGCGCTTCGTCTCCGGGTTGACTTCGAGCAGACCCCCGAGCAGCGAGGGCTTCGATGGTTCGACCATAGCATGTTCTTTCCAAAGCGTTATCGAGTCGCGTTGTCGATCGCTTTTGCGTTCGTGGCGACACATAATCACTTTGTGTTAGATCGGGGTGCCAAGGTCTTCAATCGTTCTGCGCCTGTGATCAAGTTGCCGGAAGGGGCAACAGAGAATGATCATCTGCAACTGCTCGGGGTATTGAACAGTTCGACCGCCTGTTTTTGGCTCAAGCAGGTGAGCCAGGACAAGGGCAACCGAGGTGGCGAACGCTCGACCGCCCGATATGAGTGGGAGCACTTCTTCGAGTTCACCGGCACGAAGTTGCAGGAGTTTCCGTTGCCGGGGGCGTACCCGTTGGAGAGGGCGCGGGAGTTGGATGGGCTCGCGCAGCGGCTGTCCAGCCTGACCCCGGCGGCGGTCGCCGCCTCGGGGGTGCCGACCCGGCAGCGGCTCGCGGAGGCCGAGGCGGAGTACCACTCGGTGCGGGCTCGGATGATCGCGCTTCAGGAGGAGTTGGACTGGGAGGTCTACCGGCTCTACGGGCTGATCGACGAGGACCTGACCTGCGCGAACCCGCCGGAGTTGGCGCTGGGGGAGCGGGCCTTCGAGATCGTCCTGCACACGAGCGGGGCGCAGACCGAGTGGTTCAACCGGCACGGGTCGAAGCCGATCGACCGGCCGCAGCCGCACTGGCCGGCGGAGTACCGGTCGCTGGTGGAGCGGCGGATCGCGGCCATCGGGTCCAACCGGCACATCGGGCTGATCGAGCGGCCGGAGTGCAAGCGGCGCTGGTCCACCGAGGGGTGGGAGAAGATGCAGTCGGCCGCGCTGCGGGACTGGCTGCTGGACCGGTTGGAGGCGCCGGAGCTGTGGGGCGGGCAGCCGGCGCCGCTGTCGGTGGCGCAGCTCGCGGACCGGGTCGGTAGCGACCAGGACTTCCGGGCCGTGCTGGACCTGTGGGTCGGGCACGACAACTACAACCTGACGAAGACGCTGGGCCAGCTCGTCGCGGACGAGCATGTGCCGTACCTGCCGGCGCAGCGATACAAGCCGTCCGGGCTGCGTAAGCGGGCGCAGTGGGAGCGTACCTGGGCGTTGCAGCGTCGGGAGGACGCGGGGGAGAAGGTCGAAATCGAGGTGCCGCCGAAGTACACCTCGGCGGACTTCACGCGGCCGTCGTACTGGCGGGCGCGGGGCAAGCTCGACGTGCCGAAGGAGCGGTTCATCTCGTACCCGCAGGCAGGGCGGGACAGCGATGGCAGCGAGCTGCTGGGCTGGGCCGGCTGGAATCACCTGGAGCAGGCGCAGGCGCTGGCCACCGTCTACCTGGACCGGAAGACGCAGGAGGCGTGGCCCGCCGAGCGGCTGCTGCCGCTGCTCGCCGGGCTGGTGGAGATCGAGCCGTGGCTGCACCAGTGGCACTCGGGCGAGCAACCCGGGTTCCCCGGGTCGCCCGCCGAGTTCTTCACCGACTTCATCAACGCCGAGTTGGCGCAGCTCAGCTCGGACCGGTCGGCCGTGGCTCTGTTGCGCGGCGTACCGGAACTGCTCTGAGGGCTCTCGGCTGTCGTACGGGCGGGCTGTCCCAGCTCAGCTCCTATCGCTCGGCGCTGGCGAGCTACCGTCCGTTCGCCAGCTCTACAGAGACTCGGTGGGCGAACCGAGTTACCCGGCATCCGGCAAGACCGTTCAGGACGTCATCGATGCTGAGCCTCGGGCGCCCGCCTCTCCCGGTGGCCTCTGCCTGTAGTGCGATGATGTTCGTGATGCGATCCGGGGCGGCGTCCAGCAAGGTGCAGAGAAAGTCGTCCGGATGCAGAGCCTCGATGGCGTACGGCGCAAGTGCATGGTCCGGGAAGTCACGAAGGTTGGCTGTGACAATTGCTTCCGCGTCGGCGGCAACAGCCGCAGCGAGCACATGGCGATCCTTGGGATCGTTGGTCATTTCGGTGATGAACCGCTCATACCCCGAAACCATCGCCTCCGGAAAATGCTCTCGCATGACCTCGACGCGGCGTTCCGCCTTGGTGCCGCGAACCGAGGGCGGAAGATTCCGACGTACCTCGTTGAGGATCGCCCGGGACCAGACCGGGCGATACAAGTCCTGCTCAGCGCAACGCAGCAGGGTGTCGGCAAGCACACTGGGAACGAGAACGCAGGCATCCAACACGGCAACGATCATCAGAGGCGGTCACTGCCCGGCTGATCATTTGGCGACTTGCGACCGCGCTGAATCGCCTCGTCGTAGACGCCCATATCGATCGCGTCGGTGGTCAGCTCGTCCAGTGCCTCACGGCGCGCCCTCGATCGTCGCTCCTTGTAGGCCAGAACGTCATGTAACGCGACCCGGCGGCTGGAGTTGGGGCGGGTGTAGGGCAGCACACCATCGTTCATCAGCTTGACCACCGTTGGCCTCGTCACGCCAAGGATCGCAGCGGCCTCTCCGGTCGACAGCTCAACGTTCTCCGGCATGACCCGGACCGGTCGCCCGCGGCCAAGGATCGACACAACCTCGGCCAGGGCCTCGCCCACCACAGGCGGTACGTCGACCGGCTCTGACCCGTCGACAATCAGTTGAAGGCGTCGCCCGCGAAGAGGTCGCCGGGCAAACCGCCTCAGCTCTTCACCGTTGGGCTCCAGACCGCCCGCAGGCACCACCGTCACAAGATCACCCTCCGGCCACTTCGATCCTGGCCCTACCATACCCCTTGAAGCGAAAAAAACGATAGAGATGAAGCGGTGTGCGGACGGGAGCGTCGCCGGAGCGAGTACGCCGACTCCGGTCACCGTCACGAGGCTGCGCCGAGCAGGTGACGCCGATCCTGCAGTCGGTTCCGGCGGTCTTATCACCGGCTCTCGATCGGGAGGTATCCCACACATCCGCTGGGGCGCCGGCTGGCTGGTCATGGGCGGCTCAGGGTACTAGGTTTGATCGATTCCGCGTCCCGCCTCCGGCCGGCACCCGAGCCTTGTCCGCAGGCAGACGGTTCGCGGGGTGACCGCGGTGGCAGGGTATGGACTTCATGCCCTGCCACCACACGCGTGCGGCAGCAGACGAGATCCAGCCGGTCGCCCAGGTGGTGGTTCCCGACGACGAAGTCGTGGATCCATCCGACCCTGCGTCACCTTCATAGGCGGCGGTGGGACTCGGCAACGCGCGATCGCGATGCGACGGCCGTCGAGGGTCAGCAGCCGTCGGCCCGGGTGGTCAGCCGCCCAGCGTGACCGCCGTGAAGTGGTAGTTGCCAGGGCCGACCGACTTGTCCAGGGTGCGCATGATCCGGTCTGGGTTGTCGTACGGGCCCTGCTGGAAGTAGGGCTTGCCGTCCAGGCCGAACGTGATCCGGCTCGGTGGCTCCCACGTGCCCAGGTGGGGTGCCGCGCTGTAGAAGTCACGATGCGGGTCGAAGCCGAGTTCGCGAGCATAGTCGACGGCACCGAAGACCAGGTGGCGGGCAAGCTCGATGGGCGCCTCGATCATCGCGGAGTCGTAGGCCGCGAAGAAATCCTCAAGGAAGTACGGCAGGTCGTCGAACGTCGAGGCGGCCGGCGGCACCGCGTTCTTGACCCCGAGGCAGTACGTGTCGACCAGGAATCCGCAGACGGACGCTGAGTCCCCGTCGGCCCGGGCCACGACGACGCTCACCAGGCCGGCGCCGACCGCCATCCGCCGGAGTTTGCGATCATCGACCCAGTCGGCGGGCCGATCCGTGATGGTCAACCCGTTGCTCCACTGGCGGCTGATCCAGCAGCCCACCAGTGGCAAATCCGAGGGGCGGACGCGGTTCGGTCGCTCGACGGCGACTCCCCGCACGAGAGGGGTAACCACAGCGCGGGTGACGCCCAACTCGCGGGCGATCTGCTTGGGGGTCTTGCCGGCCGCGCGAAGCGCCTGCGCCCGTACCTTCAGTTCCTCGGAAATCACCCGGTCATCTTCGTGCCGGTCGCGATCGTGGTCAAACACCCACGTCAGTGCATGGCGAGGCCGCGGACTGCCTCGCGTAGCGGGTGCAGGAACGGGGCCTCCTGCCATCGTCCCGGCCCGTATCGGGCGTAGGCGTACATGACGGCGTAGCACCAGGTGGACGGGCCCGAGAGCCGCAACGGCTCGACGTCGGCGAAGGAAAGTACGCAGCTCGGGCCGTCGATGACGAATTCCAACGCCGTGTCATGGCCGAACGGCAGCCACCGGCCTGCCACGCAGCACCACGTCGTCGTTGGCGTCACCACGACCCGGACGTACGCGAACTCGCGCCATTGTGCCCGCGCCAGGTTCTCCGCCCGCGCCCGCGCGATGCCGTTGCCGACGAGGTTGCCGACCACCGCGCCGGTGACGAAAGCTGGCGACCCATAGGCGTACGTCCAGCCCTGTTCGTACGTGACCGTGGTGCCGTAGAAGCGGGCGTAGTGAAATGGGGCGTCCAGGTAGACGGGGCCGGGATCGAGGAACCCGGGCGCGATCACGAAAGGTGGCAGTTCGCCCCTGGCGAGTCGCTGGTACAGCCGGAGCGCTTCCTGCCAGCCCCGATGCAGCGCCACCTCCGACGGGCGAGGTCTTGGTGGCCGACGCGCGGGTAGCAGTCGGCCCAGCCCGTAGGCGAGAGCGTAGGCGAGAAGCGCCCACGGTCCGGTAAGGCCAACCACGACCACGCAGACCCAACGGCCGTACGCGAACGTACGCCTCGCCCGCCCGTCGACGACCCCGAGGACGAAACCGACGACGGTGGTCACCAGCACTGCGGCGTAGAAGGCAAGCGAGATGCCGCCCGCCCACATCGTGACCTGGAAACACGGGCCGGGCACGCCGTTGCCCCTGTCGGTCGACGCCAGTCCGTGCTCGGCAACGCATGCCTCGTACTGTTCGCCAAGGCGGAAGACAGGCACCGCCAACACAGGCACGAGGGGCATGCCGACGGCGGTGACCACCCAGTGCCGTCCGTCCCGCCGGCGAGATTCTGCCGACTGTGGGACGTTGACCCGGTTCGGTCCACCCATGACGTCCGCCCTCCTCACCGGTCGCGATCGACTATCCGCAGGCAAACAGGCACTTCGAAGATCACTGACGGGCTGCGAGCCTTCACGCTCGGGTCGGCTCAGCCGCGAACCCCGCTCAAGTTCGAAGAGTCGGCAAACGTCGCCGCGCGTCGTATGAACACCGCCAGAACCGCGCACAGTAGGCGCGCCGGGGCACTCTACGGTGGGCAGCGTCGAGAAGTCGGCCGCCCAGCTCTGATCACGGCTCCTACAGCCGGTTCGCCAGGTCAACGGCCTCGGTGAGGAGTGCGTTGAGTTCGTCGTCGGAAACCTGCTCACCACCGAGGACGTGCAGGATCGCCAAGCCCTGGATACGGCCGGCCAACTTCGGGTCGATGTCCGTGTCGATGCTTGGGTCGAGCGCGGCAGCGACCAGTTTCTCGGCACTGCCTGCGTCGGTCTCAGGTCCGCCGGTCATCGTGCTGCGCATCTCGCTGACGAACCGGATGATTTCATCCTGGCTTGCCCCTCGCGAGAAACGACGATTGACCGCCATGTAAAAGACGGCACCGAGCAGCACCCCGAAGCCCTCCCAGCCCTGTGCATCAAGGCGTGCCTCGATGCGGTCGTTCTCGGCGTGCTCTCCGTTCACCATAGTCCGGATATAGGCGACCATGTCAGGACTGATCGTCACGGTGCTTCCTCTCGCGGCGTTTCTTGATCATGTTCGATAGGCCCTTGAGGCCGATAACAACAGCTCCCGCCGCCATGATGACGGACGTGACGGGGTGCTCCAACTGAGGTCGCTCGGCGGGCGCCACGGGCGTCGGCTGACTGGTTGAGGTGGTGGCGCCACCAGGGCGGTTCTTAATCTGCTGCATCAGCTCGCGGAATCCGTCTGTCACGGCCTTCTCGGCTGACTGAAGGTTCCCCTCCGTCTCCTCCGCCTTTTTGACGTGTCGGCGCAAGAACGCTTCCGCTTTGCTGCCCCTGCTCTCCGATTCCGTCACGACGCGCTCGCCGGACGGCAGGGCTGGCTCGGCTGCGTCTCGGAGGGGTGCTGAGCCGGGGGCGATCTCGTTGACGTAGGCGGCCAGGTGTCGGGCGGCGTCGCTGTTCAGCTTCCCGAGGCGGCCAGCCTTGTCCATGGCGGTCCGGCTCTGCGTGACCGCAGCCCGGATGTCCGGGTGTTTACTGCCGTGGCCGGCAGCCGTAAACCGCTGGTACGCCTGTTCGACATCGGCCTGGGCTCGCACTGCCCTGATCGCGATCTCGTCCAGCTGCGTGGTTGCCGAGTTGAGTTGTGCCACGACCTGGGCGAGCAGTCCACTGCTCATCCGAGCGCGGTGCGGAAAGCGGCGGCGTGGTCCTTGGCCCTTCCGATGGTACGCAGGGTCAAATCCACCTCGCGGACTGCCTCGGCGAGGGCCCGCCGAGCCTTCTCGGCGTTGGTGTTCCTGCTGTCCTGCAGGGTGGCAACGGCGAGACCGGCAGCCTCGGCCAGATCAGCGCGGATGCGTTCGATGGCTGCGGTGGCGTGATCGAGGGCGAGATCGCCGTCTCGTAGGGTTGCCTTGACCTCTTCGACGCTCACCGATCAGCCCAAAACGCCGATGTATCGCCGAGCTGCCTCGCCGCTGCCCTGAAGGATCGTGGCGGCTTCGATGAGTCGTTGTTTGCTCTGCTCGGCACGGGCGATCGCCTTCCCGATCATCGGGTGGCCGGTGCCAGCGGCGATTGCCCGCAGCCGAGCAAGTACCTGTTCGGTCCCGTCGATCGCGGCTCGGATCTGGCCAATCGTTGTGTTGCTCCGGTCGACCGATTGGGCGAGAGCGGCCTTGACTTCCTCGATGCTGGCCATGCCGTCCTTTCAGATCGGCTGTGGGTAGGCGACCGGCAGCGGTCGGTGTCGCTCCGGTGTGGACGAACACTACCCAAAGCGCATCGGGTTGTGCAGCCCGGGATGGCCTGCCGGCAGTGGCGGGGCGTGCCCGGAATCTGCGCAGCGCCCCCGAGACGTAGGACCGTCAGCGGTCGAGGTTTCCCCGCCTGACGGCTGCGATGAAGTGCGCCCAGGCCCCGGACTCATAGGTGAGGACCGGCCCGCTGGTGTCCTTGCTGTCGCGCACACCGACGATGTCAGGGAGGTTGTCGGTGACCTCGACGCAGTTGCCGCCATTGTTGCTTCGGGCTGACTTGCGCCAGACGGCACCGGTCAGGTCAGGCACCGGAGTACTCCTCTGCGATCTGCTGAATCAGGCCCTTCGACCGCGACTCGTTGAGAACACGGCCTATCATGTCGGCGCGTCAGAGCCGCGTACGGTAGGCATTGAGGGCTTCCTTCGCCACCATCAGCAGCCCCGCCGAGTCGTGGACGAGACCACGGGACTTGGACAGGTTGGCCTCAGTGGTGCGGACGACCTCAGGCCGGCTGCCGGCGAGTACGCCGAGCAGGGCGTTCTGACTCGCCCACATTCTGCGGTGGATCTCGGCGAGCTGCTTCGAGGCCTTGTCGACCTGCTCGATGACATCTTCGAGCCCACCGATGACCTGCCCCGCGATACTCGACGCGGCACTTCGGCGGCTCGACATAGTCCGGGGCCCGCGAAGCGGGCCATGACTTGCGGCCCCTGACACACGGTGTCTCGTGCTGGGTGGCACCCGCGGCGTTGCGCCGCCATTGCGGGCAGCGGCAGCGCGTCGCTCGTCACGGCGTTCGCGGAGATGATCGAACCCGGCAACTACCAAGGCTTTGCCCTGCGAGCCGACCATGCCGCCGATGACCGCACCGCCTGTGGAAGCGACCGTCGGTGACACGGGTAGGCCGTAGCGGGCACTGGCGAGACCGACAAGCATGCCGACTGCGGCGCCACCCCATTCGACCAGCTTGCCCAGCGTCTCCTTGGCACTCTCGTACTTCAGTCGCCGGGCAAACGGCCTCTCCCTCTTCTGGGTGGCCCTTTGCCTTCGTCCGTATCTCATTGACCGGGGACAGGGTCCAGGAACGCGCAGCCGGTTGAAATCATGACGGGCAGGTTGAGAGCGGTGTCGCGCGCAACCTCGGCGGGAGTCAGGTTGAGAAGCTCCTCGCCTGCTTGCGCCTCTTCGGACTCATCCGCGTAGTAGGCGCAAGCTTCCCAGAGGTTCGGGTGAAGAAACGCATAGGACCATTGCGCGTAGACCTGGACGGGAACGGCGATCTTGGGTTGGCCGGAGTGACCTATCCGGTGCAGGTGAGGTTCCTCCGCCGTGGAGCCGAGTCCTTCTCCGAGGGGAAGCAGTTTGTGACGGCGGAAGACGGGTTCGAGGTCGCCATCGGTGTCGAACTCGACCAGCAGCCCGCGCTGGAGCAAGCTGTCGACCAGTTCGCGGGCCTGCGGCTCCGGGCTGGGTGCCGTCTCCAGTAGCCGGATCAGCGAGTCGCGGTCGACCTCAAGTTTTGCGTGCCGAGCGGCGTCCATAAAGGCCGCCGCCCAGACCGCCGCCTCCGTCTCGCTCAACTCCACGAGGTCGTCGCCGAGGTGAATCTCGTAGCACTCCGGCGTCGGGTCCGGCGGGCGGACGTAGCGGTAGCGCGGTCCCATCGACAGCCCGGCCGGCACGATGACGCGTGGCATGCGGTGTCTCCTCGGATCAGAAGCTGGCAGCGTAGTGCCGGGTCGCTTCGATGGAGCCGGCGGCGAGTTGTGACGCCTCGTTGATCTTCGCCTTGGCCTGCTCCAGCCGGGCGATTGCCTCAACGACCCGAGGATGGGCGGTGCCGCTGGTGACGGCGCGCAGTTGAGCCAGGCTCTGATCAATGGAGTCGTGTACCGCCCTGAGCTGCGCCACCTGCTCCTGCGTGGATCGGCCGAACTGGTTGATCCCGGCCTTGATCTCCTGGATCGATGCCACCGCGTTCCTCCGATCGGCAACGGTCGCTTCCGCTGCGACCGTACCGGATCATGCACGCTACGTCAGCCCGGGGTCGCTCATCGGTCAGACCGGCTGGGGTGGGAAGCAGCAACGAGGTTCGGGGTGCTCTCCGGTGACCCGGCGCGCACCCCGACAGGTGTCCCGTCAGCGAATGAACGAGTCGTGCCTTACGCCAGCGACGAAGCGCGCCCAAGCCTGTGGATCGAAGGTGAGGACCGGGCCGTTCGGGTCTTTGCTGTCCCGTAGCCCGACCATGCCTCCTAGGCCGTCCGCCACCTCGACGCAGTTGCCGGAGCCGTTGCTGCGGGCGCTTTTCCGCCAGGTCACGCGGGCCGTGCCGACCTCTTCCACCCGCGCCATCCTCTCATAGCTCGTCGATCGCCCCCTGGATCAGTGCGCGCGACTCCCGAGTGCTGGCAGCCGTGGCGACCAGGTGCTCGAAGACCCGGCTGTACTCCCTGACCTGTTGGCCTTCGAGGTAGAGGCTACCCGCGCGGGTTTCGACGTAGACGACCCCCGGATCGGCCGGCTCTGGGAAGGTCAGCAAGCTGAAGGCGCTGCCCATCGACCCGTACTCGCCAGCGGCGAAGGTCAGGATCTGGATGGTGTTGCCGGGCCTGTCAGCCTCCTCGACCAGCCGCCGCAACTGCGCCCTGAACGGCTCGACGCCCCCGATCGGCCGCCGAAGTGCCGCCTCGTCCAGTACCACCCACAGCTTGGGCGGGCTGTCGCTGGCCTGTCGGCGCATTCGCAGCTCGATACGGCGCTCGACCTCCTCTGTGGAAGCGTCTGGATGCTCAGCGCGGATGACCGCGCGGGCGTAGTCGGCGGTCTGGAGCAGGCCCGGGATCAGTTGCGGCTCGAACGCCCGGACTTCCGACGCCTCCGCCTCCAGTCCGACGTAGACCTCGAACCACGCCGGTAGTACGTCGTCGTACGCCTGCCACCAGCCGCGCTTGCGGGCGTCCCGAGCCACCTGGACGAGCGCGTCGACCTCGTCTCCTTCCACGCCGTACAGCTCAAGCAAGCCGCGGGCAACCGGTGGCATCACGGAGACCTGCGCGTTCTCGATCCGGCTCAGCGCGGATTTCGAAATGCCGATCTCCTTGGCCGCCTGGTCGGCGGTCATGCCGGTCTGCTCCCGCAGGCGGCGTAGGGCTGCGGCGAGGCGCCGCCGACGGACGGTCGGGCTTCCAGTCATGTCGAGCATTGTGGACCGCCAGGGCGGAGTGCGCAACGACCCCGGACTGAATCGGGAGTTGCGTAAAGGAACTGTGTCGGTGCACGATGAGTGAGGCTGCGAGTCGGTTGAGTGATCGAGTTCGCGTGGCTCGACAGCCCCTGAGCTGCCCTGCTGTCGTACTGCTGATTGAAGGCTGCGGTGGTAGGTGCTGGTGGGTCCGTCGATGCGCGGAGGGTCGACGGCCCCACCGTCCAGGTGGCATTCACGTTCGAGAGGTAGGTACCCATGCGTGTTCTCTTCCGGCGGCTCGGGCGCCGCGAGCGGCCGGCGCCGGCCACCTGCTACCGGTCCGCTTCCTACCAACCGCTGCGCCCCTGGCAGGTGCGCGAACGGCGGTTCAGCCGCAGCCCGTTCGGCCGGCGGGGCGTGGACCCGGACGAGGTGGCGCTGTTCCTCGACCGGGTGGCCGGCGACCTCGCGACGGTCTACGACGCGCTGGCCCGCAGCCGCCAGGAGACCGACCGGATCCGGGACGCGCTGCGCCGCTGGCAGTCCGAGCAGGCCCGGGCCCGCTCGGCGGGGCAGTGGCGCAACGAGCGGGGGAGCGGGCGGTGACCGGGCGCTGGGTGGTGCACCTGCCGGTGGTCGCGCCGGACCTGCCCGCGGCGCAGCGGATCGCCCGGGTGGTGGCCCGGTGGACGCTGATCCTGCCCCAGACCGACCCCGGCGAGATCACCGTGTCGGCCGAGGACGCGCAGGGCGTACGGCATCGGGTGTTCTGCGACCTGTTGCTGCCCGGCGGCCGGCGCTGCGTGCTCCGGGCCGACCACGACGGCCCCTGCGCCCGCCGGCTGGTGATCCAATGAAGGGTGTTCCGACGGTCGCCTGTCCCGACTGCTCCGGGCTGGGCTTCCAGGTCCGGCGGTGCCGGTGCACGGACGGCGGCGACCGGTTGCTGGTCGACGGGGACGCCTACGCCGACGAACCGTACCGCGAGTGCCGGCTGTGTCGGGGTGACGGCAGTGTCGCCGTACCGTGCCCGGGGTGCGAACGGACCGGCCGGCGGCGGGCGGAGGTGGTGGTGTCCGTGGTCAACCTGGACACCGGCGCGGTGGCCTCCGAGCGGTTTCGGCCCGGCCGGTTCGCCCCGGTGCGCACCCCCGACGGGCTGTGGGAGGTGCCGCTGCGGCCGGTCGCGGCCCGCCTGGCCGAGCGGGTCGGCGCGCGGGACGTGCGCGGGATCTCCCCGACCGGCCGGGCGCTGGACGCGCCGCTGCTCTGGCTGCCCCGGACGTGGCGGCCGGACCTGCCCGCCGACCAACGGTACGCGGCCGAGGCCGAGGCGCTGGCCCGCGCGGACCACACACCCTGGGTGGTGCTGCTCGGCCGCGCCGCCGAGCCGCCCCCGCCACCCGCGCCGGGGCGGCACCTCGGTTGGCTCTGCGGGGTGGCCGGGCTGCTCCACCTCGACCTGGTCGTGGAGGCCCGGCGGCGGCACGACCAGGTGTGCTGGGACGTCCGGTTCGAGCTGCCGGGCGGGGACGTGCCGGACGCGCCGCGCCGGCAGGGTTTTGATCTGCCGGCCGCCGTCGTGGACACCACGGTCGCCGCCGCGCTGGCCGGGCTCGCCGAGTCCGGGCTGACCGCGCCGGCGTACACGGTGCGGTCGTCGCTCGGCGTGCCCGCCGCACCGTCCGACGTGGACGTCACGGCGCTCGGCGGGCGGATCCTCACCGAGCTGGCCGGCGGGCCCGGCGCGCAGGCGATCTGGCGGGACGGCCGCTGGTGGCACACCCTGCTGCGGCCCGGTGGGCGCGTCGAGGTGCTGCACGAGCACGACACCGGGCAGATCGTCCGCTGGACGACTACCGCGCTGCTGCGGGTGACCGAGCCGCCGGACCCGGCCTGGTGGGGCGCACCCATCACCCACCGGGACTGCCCCGACTGCCGGCCCGGCAGCCGGCTGCGCCGCTGTGCCTGCCGGGTCGGCGCCGCCGGCCCGGACCCGGACTGCCCGGACTGCGCGGGCGCCGGGATGGCCCCCGGGTGGGGCCCCTGCCCCGCCTGCGGGGGCAGCCGCCGCGTCTACTCGGCGCTGACCCTGACCGTCACCGATCTCACCCGGGTCACCCACCGCCTGTGGCAGCCGGCGGCGGGCGAGCCAGCGAGGCGAATCGGCGCGCAAGCCAACGGCACGCCGGTCGTCCAGCTCCGCGAGCACTACCGGGCCGCGCGGCTGGCGGCCCCCTTCGGCGTACGCCCGGAGCACCTGATCCGGCTCGACCAGCCCGGCGGCTTCTGCCTCGGCCAGGACCTGCTGGAGGGCACCGTGACCCTCGACCGGCCCGACGACGACCCGGCGGCGCGCTACGTCGCGGCGGCCGCCCGCGGGGCGCCCGGCGCCCGGCTCGTCGTGCTGGCGCAGCCGCCGGACGTGCCGCCGGTGGCCGACCTGGTGCGGCTCGCGGCGGGGCTGGACCTGGCCGTCGCCGTCACCGCCTGCGATCATCGGCGCGACGCCGCCGACCCGACCCGGCTGCACGGCGTCCGGTGGCAGCTCGACATCGTGCCCCGGGACGCGCCGTTCGGCCTCGCCCAACCCTGGTGGCCCAGCCCCGAGACCGCCGTCGCGGACTGCCTCGACCGGCTGGGCGGCGCGCTGCTGGAGGCCGTGCCCCGGAGCCCGGACCGGCCGGTGCCGGCGCCCACGGCCACCGCACCGGGGGCGGTCGGCGACCCGGCGTCGCTGCTGCGCCGGCTCGCGCGACGGTACGCCGGGCAGGTCGTCGCCGTACGCGTCGACCGGGCCGGCTGCCAGTTCTGGCTGGCCGAGGAGGCCGGCGCGCGGGCACTCACCGGCGCGGTGACCCTGGTGGAGGCGGTGGCCGCCCTGCGGCTCGATTGACCATCTCGACACATCGGACGGTGACCCGGGTCTGACGCGCCGTGGCGATTGTGGATAGGGTCGGCCGGGTGGCCGTGATCCATGGGCTTGGGGAGTCGTTTGTGGAGTCGGTGGCGTCGGCGTTCGGGCGGGCAGTGGCGGCGCACCGGGAGGCCGTGTCGCATGTGGAGGCCGCCCGTGCCCGGTTGCGGGACGCGGCGGCCACCGTCGGCCCGTCGTCGCAGGCCGGAGCGGAGGCCCAGCGGCTGGCCGCCGGCATGCGGCAGCTCGCCGTCGCGTTGACCCCGGGTTGGCTGGGCTGCCGCTGGGAATCGGCCGCCGACCTGCCCACCGGGGTCGACGCGGCGGTCGGCCGTCCGCTGCCGGTCCGGCTGGGGGACGCGTCGGCCGGCGCCGAAGCCGGGTTTCCGGTGGTGGTGCCGTTCGTCGGCGCCGGGCACCTGGCGATCGACGCGGACGCCCGCGACCCGGCCGTGGCCCGGTGGCTTCGCGGTGTGCTGCTGCGGGTGCTGGCCGCGCTGCCCGATGGCGCGTTACGGGTGGCCGCGGTGGACGGCGCGACGCTGGGCGCGGTGTTCGGGCCGTTCCGGGCGATGGTGGACGCGGAGGCGTGGCCGCGGCCGGCGACCGACCTGCCGGGCTTCCAGCAGGTGCTGGCCGAGGCGGAGGAGCGCATCGAGCGCGCCCAGGCCGGTGAGTCGGACCGGTCGGTGCTGCTGGTGTGCGTCGCGGCGCCGCCTGAGGGCGCCGGGCGCACGGAGTGGTCGCGGCTGGCGGCCATCGCGCACGCGGGGCCGGCGGCGGGCGTGTTCCTGCTGCTCGCCGGGTACCCGCCGCCGCAGCACCCGGGGCTGGAGGCGGCACCGCGGCTGGAGAACTGCACCCACCTGACCGCCGTGGGTGGTGGCGCGTTCGCGGTGTCGGACCCGCCGGGCCCGCACCGGTTCGGCGCCGACGGCTCGGGGTTGCCGGTGCCGGTGCGGTTGGCCGCCGGGCCGCCGGACGACCTGGTGGAGGCGGTCTGCCGCAGGCTGGCGAAGTCCGCGCGGGTGCAGGCGTCGACGGACTTCGCGGCGCTGATGCCAGCCGAGATCTGGCGGGAGTCGTCCGTCCACGGCCTGCGGACGGTCGTGGGCCGGGAGGGCCGCGCCGACTGCGTGCTGGCGCTGGACGACGCGACGCCGCACTGGCTGGTGGGTGGGCGCACCGGGTCGGGCAAGACCGTGTTCCTGCTCGACGTGCTCTACGGGCTGGCGTCGCGGTACTCGCCGGACGAACTGGGCCTGTACCTGCTCGACTTCAAGGAGGGCGTGTCGTTCGCGGAGTTCACCCCGACCGCGGTGGACCCGTCGTGGATTCCGCACGCCCGCACGGTCGGCATCGAGTCCGATCGGGAGTACGGGTTGGCGGTGCTGCGGGCGCTGTCGCGGGAGATGACTCGGCGGGCGACCGAGCTGAAGCGGGCCGGGGTGACCAAACTGGCGGACCTGCGCGCAGGGCGGCCGGACGTGGCGATGCCGCGGCTGCTGGCGGTGATCGACGAGTTCCACGTGCTCTTCGAGGGCAACGACGCGGTGGCCCGGCAGGCGGTGGCCCTGCTGGAGGAGTTGGCCCGCAAGGGCCGCTCGTACGGCATCCACCTGATCCTGGCGTCGCAGACCATCTCCGGGGTGGAGGCGCTGTTCACCAAGACCGAGTCGATCTTCGGGCAGTTCCCGCTGCGCGTGGCGCTCGCCGGTGGCGGCGGGATCCTCGACGAGCTCAACGACGGCGCGGACGATCTGCCGATCGGCGTGGCGGTCGTCAACGCCGCCGCCGGCATAGCGGGCGCGAACCGGGTCATCCGGTTCCCGAACGCCGACGCCGGATCGGTGACGGCCCAGCGGCACCTGCTCTGGAACGCCCGGCCACCCGGCGACGCGCCCCCGGCGGTGTTCGCCGGGTACGCCGAGCAGCACCCCGACCAGGATCCCACCTTCGTGCGCCTGACACCGGACGTGCGGCGCCGGCGGGCCCTGGTCGGCCGGGCCGTCGACGTGGGCCTGCCCAGCGCGGGCTTCACCCTGGAGGCCACCCCCGGCAGCCACCTCGCCGTGCTCGGCACGTCGCCGGTCGGCGCCGACATCCTGTACGCGGCGACCGCTGGCCTGGCCCGCCAGCACGCACCCGACACCGCGCGGTTCCTGCTCGCGCCGCTGGTCGCGGCGGCCGACGACGCCGCCGACGCCACGGCCGCGGCGATCACCGCCGCCGGGCACTCCTGCGAGACGGTCACGGCCGCCCAGTTCCGGGCGCGACTGGCGGAGCTCGCGCAGTCGGGCAACGCGGGGAGCGAGCCGACCGGGGGTACGACGTACCTGGTGGTCTTCGGCGCCGACAGCGCCAGCAGCCTCCTGGCCGCCAGCGACCCCACCACCTACCGTTCCGGGCGCGACGACCTGCGCGACGTGCTCGCCAACGGGCCCACCCACGGCCTCCACCTGCTCGGCTGGTGGCGCACCCTGAGCCGCTTCGCCGACGACATCGGCTCCACCGGCGGCGAGATCGGCTGCCTGGTCGCCCTCAACCTGCCCGCGAACGACGTGGGCTCACTGCTCGGCGACTACGCGGCCGACTGGCGGTACCGGCCCAACCGGGCGCTGCTGATCGACCGGCACGAGAACCGCCGCGCCCTCATCGTTCCGTACGTCCGCCCCGGGACCCTCGACCAAGGCGACGACCTCGCATGAGCGACCACCCCTTCACCCCGATGCCCCGAGACGGCGGCTGGGCCGCCTACACCGAACAGTCGCGCCGGCTGGCAGCCCTGCTGGGCGACGAACGCGCCCGCATGGAGCAGACTGCCGCCGCCAGCCGCAGCGGGCGGGCCGCCGTCGACCACCTCACCCATCGGCTCACCGCGCAGCGGCACCACCTCGTGGCGCTGGCGGCCACCCTCCGCCTGCCCGAGCCGCACGTCGGCGCGATCGCGCCCAGCCCCGTGGCCGACCCCGCGGACGCCCTGCGCCGTGCCGGCGCCGCCGCCGACGCGGCCGACGCCGCCGCGGAAGCCGCCCACCGGCGTGCCGCCCAACCGCCGCTGCTGCCCAGCCTCACGCCGCTGGCCCGCAACGCCCTCGTCTACACCGCCGTTGCGGCGGTCGGCACCTGCGCGTCCCTGCTGATGTTCGCCGTCAGCCCCGACACCGAATTCGGTCGTATCCCGTGGCAGCTCGTGCCCTGGTCCCTCTGCGGCCTACCGGCACTGGCATTCTTCGCCGGCTACCTCACGATCAGCCTCGTCGGCCAACCCCGCATCGGGGGCGGCGGCACTCGCTCGGCCCGGGCCGGCGGGGTGATCTGTTTCGTCGGCATGCCGATCCTGTGGTTCGTCTTCATCGCCGCCACCGGAGGCTGACCACGGCACGGACGCGCTCGGCTGGGACGGGAGGTGGCCGGGCACTAGGATTCGGCGGGTCAGGCGGTGCCGCCGACGGCACGGAGGGCAGTGGGGGGCGAAGAGCGGCATGACCCTGTTACGGGACGTGATCGACATTCCGGCCTCGGTCGGCGACGGCGACTTCGTCGTACGCGCCGCCGAGGGCGCCGACCTGCGCCGGTACGTCGTCACCGACCAGCTCCGGGACAACTTCGCCGACGCGCTGCGCCGCATCGGTCACGCGGTGACGACCGGCCGGTCGCAGGCGGTGTTCCTGCACGGCTCGTTCGGCTCCGGTAAGTCGCACTTCATGGCGGTGCTGCGGGAGATCCTCCAGCACAACCCCGATGCCCGGCAGGTGCGCGGCCTGGCCGAGCCGGTGCTCGCCGCCGACTCCTGGCTGCGCGACCGGAGGCTGCTCAGCCTCACCTTCCACATGCTCGACGCGCGCTCGGTCGAGCAGGCGATCCTGGAGGGCTACCTCCGGCAGGTCACCGCGCTGCACCCGGAGGCGCCCGTTCCCGCCGTACACCGGTCGGACGCGCTGCTGGACGACGCCGCGCGGCTGCGCGAGCGGATGGGCGACGACGCCTTCTTCGCCGCGCTGCACGACGGCGGCGGCGCCCCCGCCGCCGGTGGCGCGGGCCTGGGCCTCGCCGCGCACGTCGCCCGCGCGGCCGGCTGGACCCCCCAGACGTACGCCGCCGCCGCGGCGGCGGCCCCCGGCACCGCGGAGCGGGACCGGCTGGTCAGCGCCCTGACCAGCACGTTCTTCACCGGAGCGGTGCGCAGCGCCGAGTATCTGGACCTCGACACCGGCCTCGCGGTGATCACCCGGCACGCCAAGGCCCTCGGGTACGACGGCCTCGTGCTCTTCCTCGACGAGCTGATCCTCTGGCTCTCCACGAAGATCAGCGACCACACCTTCGTCAACACCGAGGGCGCGAAGCTCAACAAGCTGGTCGAGTCGGCCGACGCCACCCGGCCGCTGCCGCTGGTCTCGTTCGTCGCCCGGCAGCGCAACCTGGAGGACTTCCTCGGCCCCCAGGTCGGCGGCACCGAGCGGGAGGCCCTGGCGCACGTCATGCGCAGCGTGCAGGGCCGCTTCGGCGAGATCGTCCTGGCCGACACCAACCTGCCCGAGATCACCGAGAAACGGCTGCTCAAGCCGCTCACCGACGAGGGCAGGGCGGTGATCGACAACGCGTTCGCGGCGGTGAAGGGCAACCGGGAGGTGTGGGACGCCCTGCTGCTCGGCGCCCAGTACGGCGACGCCGGCATCGGCTCCGACGCCGCCGCCTTCCGCAAGCTGTACCCGTTCTCGCCCGCGCTGGTGGCCACCCTGGTCGCCCTGTCGCAGGCGCTCCAGCGCGAGCGGACCGCGCTCAAGGTGATGACCGAGCTGCTGGTCGACCGCCGGGACACGCTGCGGGTCAACGACCTGATCGGCGTGGCCGCGCTGTTCGACCCGCTGGTGCTGCACGGCGAGCTGCCCGACCGGCCCAAGCTCAAGCAGCTCTTCCAGGCCGCCCGCACCCTCTACAGCCAGAAGCTGCGGCCGATCCTGCTCAACCTCAACGGAATCACCGAGGAGCAGGCGGCCGGGCACCAGCAGTTCCAGCTCGACGACAAGCTGATCAAGACGGTGCTGCTCGGCGCGCTGGTCCCCGAGGTGCCGGCGCTGCACAACCTCACCGCCGCCAAGCTGCACGCCCTGAACTTCGGCTCGATCACCTCGCCGATCCCCGGCTACGAGCGGCAGATCGTGCTCAACCGGCTCAACCGGGTCGCCGACAGCGCGGGTGAGCTGCACCTGACCAAGACCCCCGACCCGGTCGTCTCCCTCAAGCTGCACGCCGTCGACTACGACAAGCTGCTCGACCTGGTCCCCGAGGACGAGGCCACCACCACCGGCGTGCGGCAGCAGCTCATCCGCGAGCTGGTCACCGCCGAGCTGGACATCAGCGGGGCGGAGGGGCAGCTCGGCGAGCTGCTGGTCCCCCGGGACTGGCGGGGCCGGCGGCACACCGTGCAGGTGAAGTTCGGCAACGTCCGCGACCCCGACACGATGCCCGTCTCGGCGCTGATCGCCACGGGCGAGGCGTGGCGGATCGTCATCGACTACCCGTTCGACCCGCAGAACCTGGAGCGCAGCCACGACCGCGCCCGCATCGGCAGCCTGGAGCGCGGCTCGCGGACGGTCTTCTGGCTGCCCTTCTATCTGACCGACGAGATGATGGGCAAGGTCGCCCAGCTCGCGAAGATCAACTATCTGCTCGGCAACGGCAGCGGCGACCGGCTCAACTCGCTGGCCGCCGACTGGCCGCTGGCCGACCGGCAGCAGGGCCGCGTCTACCTCCAGCAGCGCCAGACGCAACTGCGCGGCACGCTGCTCAGCGCGCTCATGCAGGCGTACGGGGCCGCCACCTCGCGCGGCGCCGACGTGCAGGACGACAGCATCGGCGTCTTCCACACCCTGGCCGAGGGGCTGCACGTCGGCGACCCGCGCGGCGGCACCCTCGCCGAGGCGTTCCGCAACCTCACCGGCGAGCTGCTCGCCTGGTCGTACCCCGGCCGGCCGGCGATGCCCGACGACGAGAAGCCCGTCACCCGCGGCGAGATGACAAAGGTCCTGGAGTACGCGGCGAAGGCCGCCGCCGACCCCGCCCGGGGCGTCAGCGTGCCCAACCCCGCCGACCAGCGCACCCTGCGCCGGATCTGCAACAACCTGCGCCTCGGCGAGTACACCGACGGCCGGTACGTGCTGAACACCACCACCTGCCGGTGGAGCCAGCACCTGCTCCAGGCCGCCGCCAACGCGGGCTACGTCGACCACTTCCCCGTCCACGAGCTGCGCAGGCTCATCGACGAGCCCGCCGCGTTCGGGTTCGACCGGGAACTCCAGAACCTGATCATCATGGTGTTCGGGCTGGAGCAGCAGCTCGCCTGGTACCAGCACGGCGGCAAGGTCGACGTGGCCAGCGTCGTCGCCGTACGGGACGACCTGGAGCTGCGGCACCCGCCGATGCCCGGCGAGCGGGCGTGGGCCGGCGCGGTGGACCGGGGGTCGCGCCTCTTCGGCGCGGCGCTGCCCGTCTGGCGCACCCCGGCCAACCTCGGCGAACTCGCCGGCACCCTGCGCCGGGAGGCGGACGCGCGCAGGAAGGCGGCCGGCGACCTCGTCCAGGCGCTCGATGCGCACGCCGACGTGCTGGGCCTGGACGCGTCCGCGACCAGCGGCCGGCTCGCCACCGCCCGCCGGGCCGCCCGCTTCGTGGCCGACCTGGCCGGCGAGCGCGACGACGTGGTGCTGGTCGAGACGGCCGCCCGCGCCGACCTCGGCGACATCGACGACAAGGCGGTCGGCGCGCTGCTGGGCCAGGCCGGCGAGCTGGTCAGGGCGCTGGCGAGCACGCAGTGGCCCCTGCTGCGGGCGATCGTGGCCCGGTCCGAGCGGGACGACCAGGCGCGGACGATTGTCGCGCGGCTCCGGGACGTGGCGGGGCACCAGCAGCACGGGGAGGATCTGGCCGACGCCCTCAGGACGGCCGTCGAGACGGCGGCGGCGCTGCTCGCCGCGGACAAGCCGCGGCCTTCGGACGACCGGCGGGTGACCCCGCCCCAGGACGGGCCGTCCGGCGGTGGTCCCGGCGGGAGCGGCCCCGGGAACGTGCCGCCGCAGCGCCCGCCCGCCGACCGCGACCCCACCCTGGTGCCGGCCGGCGACGGCGGGCCCGCCCTGCCCGGCGACCGGACGCTCGGCACGCCGAACGGCGGCGGCGCGACCGGGCCGGACTCCGGGAGCGCCCAGCGCCGGGAGGTGGCCGACGCGGCGGCGTGGCAGACGGTCGCGGCCGAGATCGCGCAGGAGATCGCCGCCGGGCGGCGGGTCACGGTCACCTGGGAGGCCCGGTGACGGTGGCTGTCGAGCCGGCCGGGGCCCTGGGGGTGCGGCGGTGAGCGTGCCGGTCGGCGAGGCCCAGCCGGACGCCGTCCGGCGCAAGGTCGAGGCGTGGCTCGCCGAGGGCGACCAGGCGGACGCCATCGCGCTCACCGCCCGCCCCGACTGGCCGGCCGATCCGCTGCTCACCGTCGACGGCACGCCCGTCCGGGTGGTCCCGTGCCAGACCCCGTTGGCGGCCCGCGCCGCCCTGCACGACCGGGCCGAGGGCGAACGCCTCGTGCTGCTCACCGAGCTGACGGACGCCGAGCTGGGCGACGGCCTGCTCGCCCACCTGAGCGGGCAGAGGGTTCGCAAGATCGACCCGTGGGAGCTGGTCCGGCAGATGTTCGGCGTACGCGAACTCGACCCCACGCTCGTGCGCGTCGGGCGCTGGGTGGCCAACGCGCTCAGCGACCACGCCCCGCCCGACGGCTGGCCCGCCCCGCCCGGCGCGATCCTCACCCGCGACCACGCGCTGCGCAGCCTCACCGCCGAACTGCTGGACCTGCCGCCGGCCCAGCTCGACGACAGCGGCCTGGTGCAGTGGAGCACCGACGCGAGGCGGCAGCTGCGGTTCACCACGCTGGCCGAGGACGTGGCCGGAGGCGTCACGGCGTACCTGACCACGGTCGCCGGGTACGTCGCCGCTCCCGTCATGGCCGCCGTACGCGCCGGGCACGGGGTGGACGTGATCCCGCTCGGACTGCTGGCCGGCCTGCTCTGGCCCAGCAGCGGCGGTCGGGCCGCCGAGATGGAGGCGGCCGTCGGCCGGACCCGGCTGGAGCCCCGGTTCGGCGGGTACCTGCTCACCCCCCGGCAGGCCGAGGCGCTGCACCAGGCGGCCGAGGCGTGGGTCTACCGGACGGTCGACTCGGGCGGTCGGGAGGAGGCGATGCGGACGCTCCGGCGGGCGGAGGCCATCGCCGCCGAGATCGGCGTGACCGGGCTGCTCGGCGCGTCGACCATCCTGCCCAGCGGCTTCGTCCAGCGGCTGCGGGCGTTCGCCGACGCCGTACGGCTCGCCGTGCCGGCCGGCGCGTCGGCGCTGCCGGCCGCCGTGGCCCGCGCGCAGTCCGCGCTCGCCACGGTCGAGGCGCACCGGGCCGCCGAACCTCGCCGGGTGGAGACCGCCCGGATGGCCGTACGCCTGCTGCGCTGGCTCAGCGCCACCGACGGCCCGCCGCCGGCCACCCTGCTCGACGCGCTGCACCGGCAGGTACGCCAGGACGGCTGGGTCGACCGCGCCCGGCTCGACGTGTTCGCCGGCGATGCCGACCCGCAGGTCGCCGAGGCGTACCGAATGCTGCACCGCGCCGTCGACGCCCGGCGGGCCCGGCACGACCAGCAGTTCGCGCGCCTGCTCGCCGACGCGACCGCCGCCGAGGCCGAGCCGGGGGCGCTGCTGCGCGTGGAGGACGTGCTCGACGGGGTGGTACAGCCGATCCTCGACCACGGTCGCCGGGTGCTGCTGCTCGTCATGGACGGCATGGGCGTCGCCGCCGCCACCGAACTGGCCGAGTCGGTCACCCGCAGCGGCGCCTGGGTGGAGGTCACCCCGGGCGGCGGGCAGCGCACCGGCGTCCTCGCGGCCCTGCCGACCGTGACCGAGGCGAGCCGGTGCAGCCTGCTGAGCGGCCGGATCGCCGCCGGTGGGCGGCAGGCCGAGCAGAAGGCGTTCCACGCCCGCTTCCCGACGGGGAGGCTGCTGCACAAGGCCGACCTGCGGGCCGGCGCGGGGGCGGCGCTCGACCCGGAGGTGCTGGCCGCCCTCGAAGACGTCGCGACCCCGCTCGTCGCAGCCGTCGTCAACACGATCGACGACGCCCTCGACCGCAGCGACCCGGGCACCACCGTCTGGGGGCAGGAGACCATCACCGCCGTCGGCGACCTGCTCGCCTCGGCCACCGACCGGGTGGTCGTCCTCGTCTCCGACCACGGGCACGTCGTCGACCGGGGACCGGAGTCGGTCACCCTGCCGAGCGCCAGCAACGAGAACCGGTGGCGCCCCGCGAGCACCCCGGCCGGCGAGGCCGAGGTCACCGTTACGGGCAGCCGCGTCGCGCTCGGCGGCGGCACGGTCGTCCTGCCGTGGCGGGAGGAGGTCCGGTACGGGCCCCGCAAGGCCGGCTACCACGGCGGCGCGGCCCCGGCCGAGGCCGTGATCCCGCTGCTCGTGCTGACCGCCGGTGACGAACTCGCCGTACCGGGATGGGCGGGCGCCCCCGTGGCCAGCCCGGACTGGTGGCGGGAGCCGCTGCCCGAGGGCGAAGCGCAGCCGTGCCCTCCGGTCGCCGCGCCCCGGCGGCCGTCCCGCCGCCCGGTCGAGCAGCAGCCCGAGGGCCTGTTCGACCTGGCGCCGGCCGCCGCCCAGCCGGCCGAGCCGGAGCCCGTCGCGACCACGCCCGACCTGGTCACGGCCCTGCTCGCCAACGAGCGGTACGCCCAGCGGCGGCCCTCCCGGGCGGCTCTGCCCGACGAGCGGGTCGCCGCGCTGTTGCGGACGCTGCTGGCCGGCGGCGACCGGGCCACCCTCGACACGCTCGCCGCCCGAGCCGAGGTGCCGGCGCACCGCATCGCCGGCACGGTCACCGCGCTGCGCCGGCTGCTCCAGGTCGAGGGCTACCCCGTGATCACCCTCGACCCGGACGGCCGCACGGTCCACCTCGACCGGGCGCTGCTCGTCGAGCAGTTCGGGCTGGAGCCGCGGTGACCCCGGAGATCTCCGCCCGCCGCCGCCGGGACATCGTCGACGCCCTGCGCCGCGGAGTGGTGCCCAGCAACGGGCTCGACGCGCTCGCCGTCGGGCTGGACCGGTTCACCGCCGCCCTCGACGACGACCTCGACCGGGTGGCCGGCGGCGGCAGCGTCGTCAAGGCGGTCCGGGGCGAGTACGGCGCCGGCAAGACCTTCTTCACCCGGTGGCTGGCCGAACGCGCCAAGCGGCGCGGCTTCGCCGCCGCCGAGGTGCAGGTCTCCGAGCTGGAGACGCCCCTGCACCGGATGGAGACCGTGTACCGGCGGCTGGTCGAGCACCTCGGCACCGAGCAGTTCGCGCCCAGCGCGCTCCGGCCCGTACTCGACAACTGGATCTTCGCGCTCGAGGAGGACGTCCTCGCGGAGGGCGCGGTCGCCGAGGACGACGCCGAGGCGCTGGAGCGTGCCGTCGACGACCTGCTGGAGCGCCGCCTCGGCGACATCTCCCGCAGCACCCCCGCCTTCGCCGCCGCGCTGCGCGGCTACCGGGCCGCCAACGCCGCCCGCGACCACCTCACCGCCGACGGGCTCGCCGCCTGGCTCGGCGGGCAGCCGCACGTCGCGGCGTCGGCCCGGCGCGCCGCCGGGGTGAAGGGCGACCTCGACCACTACGGCGCGCTGAGCTTCCTGCGGGGGCTGCTCACCGTCCTGCGCGACAGCGGCCACCAGGGGCTGCTGCTGGTGCTCGACGAGGTCGAGACCCTGCAACGCGTACGCTCCGACGCCCGGGACAAGGCGCTCAACGCCCTCCGCCAGCTCATCGACGAGGTGCACGCGGACCGGTTCCCCGGGCTGCTGCTGGTGATCACGGGAACGCCGGCGTTCTTCGACGGCCCGCAGGGCGTCCAGCGGCTCGCGCCGCTCGCGCAGCGGCTCGCCACCGACTTCGGCCCCGAGCCGCGCTGGGACAATCCCCGGGCGGTCCAGTTGCGGCTGCCCGGCTTCACCTCGGACGCCCTGGTCGAGCTGGGCCAGCGGGTCCGCGCGATCTACGGGAGCCCGGCGGTGGACGCCCGCGTCGACGACGCGTACCTCGCCACGCTGGCCCGGGCCGTCACCGGGGCGCTCGGCGGCAGGGTCGGGGTGGCCCCCCGGGTCTACCTGAAGAAGCTCGTGGCGGACGTCCTCGACCGGGTCGACCAGTTCGCCGACTGGGACCCGCGCCGCCACTACGAGCTGACCCTGCGGGCCGACGAGCTGACCGAGGTCGAGCGCAACGCCGCCGCCTCGGCAGACGACATCGAACTGCCGATCTGACATGTCCGTGGACCTCGACCCGGTCGTGGTGCACCACCTCGTCAACACCCTCGGCTGGCGGGACCTGCGGCCGATGCAGCGCGCCGCCGTCGCGCCCGTGCGCGGCGGCCAGGACGCCCTCCTCCTCGCGCCCACCGCCGGCGGCAAGACGGAGGCGGCCCTGTTCCCGCTGCTGAGCCGGATGGCGGAACAACGGTGGACCGGCACGTCCGTGCTGTACCTGGCGCCGCTGAAGGCGCTGCTCAACAACCTGCACCCCCGGGTCGAGCAGTACGCGGGCTGGCTCGGGCGCCGGGCGGCGCTCTGGCACGGCGACGTGAGCGGCTCCCGCCGCCGGGCCGTGCTCTACGAGCGGCCCGACATCCTGCTCACCACGCCCGAGTCGCTGGAGTCCATGCTGGTCAGCACGAAGGTCGACCACCACCTGTTCTTCGCGGGGCTGCACGCCGTCGTCGTCGACGAGGTGCACGCCTTCGCCGGTGACGACCGCGGCTGGCACCTGCTGGCCGTGCTGGAACGGCTGAGCCGGGTGGCCGGCCGCCCGCTGCAACGGATCGGGCTGTCCGCCACCGTCGGCAACCCCACGGAACTGCTCACCTGGTTGCAGGGAGCGGAGGCGGGCAGCCGGCCGACGCAGGTGGTGGCCCCCGACGCCGTCACGGTGGCCGAGCTTCCGCCGCCGGGCGACATCGAGTTGGACTACGTCGGCTCGCTGGCCAACGCCGCGACGGTCATCGCCGGGCTGCACGCGGGGGAGAAGCGTCTCGTCTTCTGCGAGTCCCGGCAGACCGTCGAGGAACTCGGGCAACTGCTGCGGGAGAAGGGTGTGCGGACGTTCCTGTCCCACGCCTCGCTGTCCGCCGACGAGCGGCGGCGCGCCGAGCAGGCGTTCAGCGAGGCCCGGGACTGCGTGATCGTGTCGACCAGCACACTGGAGCTGGGCATCGACGTCGGCGACCTGGACCGGGTGATCCAGATCGACGCCCCGGCCACGGTGGCGTCGTTCCTGCAACGGCTCGGCCGGACCGGGCGGCGCCCGGGCAGCAGCCGGAACTGCCTCTTCCTGACGCGGGACGGGAAGGCGCTGACCGAGGCCGCGGCGCTGCTGCTGCTCTGGTCGCGCGGCTGGGTCGAGCCGGTGACCGCACCGCCGGAGCCCCGGCACATCGTCGCCCAGCAGATGCTCGCGCTCTGCCTGCAGGAGCACCGGGTCGGGGACCAACTGTGGGCCGGGGCCTGGAACGGGCTGCCCCCGTTCGACGAGAGCGCGAAGCCGATCGTCCGGCACCTGGTCGAGCACGGGTACCTCGACCAGGACGGGGGGATGCTGTTCATCGGCCCGGCCGCCGAGGAACGCTTCGGGCGTCGCCACTTCATGGAGATGACCGCCGTGTTCACCGGGCCACCGGAGTTCACCGTCCTGCTCGGGCGCGACGAACTGGGCCGGATCGACCCGAGCCTGCTCACCGAGAAGGTGTCGGGCGAGCGCCGGCTCCTGCTGGGCGGGCGGAGTTGGCGGGTCACCTACATCGACTGGCGCCGGCGACGGTGCTTCGTGGAGCCCGCCGACGGCGGGGGACGGGCACACTGGCCGGGCAGCGGCTGGGCGTACCTCGGCTTCGACCTGGTCCGGGCGGTACGCGAGGTGCTGCTCGGCGCGGACCCACCCGTCACCCTGACCCGCCGCGCCGTCGACCGGCTCACGCGGGAACGGTCCGAGAAGCTGCACCTGGTGCACCCGGGCGGCACCGTCGTCGTACGCGAGGGCGAGGGGGACCTGCGCTGGTGGACCTGGGCGGGCTTCCGGGCCAACGCCACCCTGACCGCCACCCTCAGCGAGGTGGTCGACCCCGTCGGGCGGTTCGACGACGTGGCCATCCGGCTCCGGGAGGACCTGTCCCCGGCCGCCTGGCGGGCGCTCACGGCCGACGCCGCCGGCCGGCTCTGCCTGCCGGAGATCCACGAGAAGGCGCTCGCCGGGCTCAAGTTCAGCGCCGCCCTGCCCACACGCCTGGCGGCGGCCACCCTCGCCGCCCGGCTGGCGGACCTCGACCGGGCGGCGGCGGTACTCGCCGAGCCGACCCGGTTCGTCATCACCTGACTCTGTCCGATCCATGACGCAAAAAGCGTCGGTCGGCGATCCGTCGATACTCTGCCCAGCATCATTCGGCGCGTGCCAGTGCGGGAAGAGGTCAAACCTTGGCTCAGCCTGCCCCACAATCATCCACTTCGGCCGTGGGAGGGTGACCCATGAAGCCACGCCGCACGATCGCCGCGACCGTCGTCGCAGGTGTAGTTGTCGCGTTCGGAGCGGCGTGTACCTCCGGCGGGGACTTCTCCGAGTCGAACGCCAAGACCGGCGTCGTGGTCGAGGGCCCGAAGCGGGCCCTCGACGGTGATCTGACGGTGGAGGAGGCATCCGGCCCGCCCGCGATGCCACCGGGGTTCACACAGGTCGGCGCCGTCACCAAGGTCACCGGCAGGCTCAAGGACTACGTGACCATCACCCTGCCGATTCCGCAGGGGGTGGACGACCAGCAGGTGTCGGACCTGCGCGTCATGCGGCACGACGGCGCGTCGTGGGGCGCAATGCCCCCGCAGCACGTCGACCTGAAGCGGCGGCTGGTCAAGGTCACCACCAGGGAGTTCTCGCTGTGGGGCCTGGGCATGTGGGACGTCGAACAGGCGGTGGCCGGTTTCCTGGCCGGCGCGCGCAACCTGCTGAGCAGCGGCAGCTGGTGGCTCCTGGGCTCGGTGGGCAGGTTCGCCGTCAACCCGCCGATCACCGAGTGCCGCCACCCGGCGCTGACGCTCCAGCTCGACACGTCCCAGTTCGTCGACGAGGCGATCCTGTGCCCCAAGTTCGTCATGGAGGACAAGGAGCGGCACACCTACCGCCTGCACATCAGCAACCTGCGAGGGTTCCCGGTGATGCTGCGGCTTCCGGCAGGCCTGAAGCCGCACAGCGTCACCCCTCAGGCGGCCAACCCCATCACCCAGCTCATGGTGCAGGTGGGTCAGAGTCACGGCTTGGCGGTGCTGCCGGGCGGCGGCGAACTGGTGCTCGACGTGAACGCACTCGACATTTCCAAGGGCGCCCGGATCACCGGGGCACTCGATCTGACCGGCGTCATCATGGACGCCGGCTTCGCCATCCTCCGGGTGGTCACGGGGTACGACCCGAACGACAAGGCCCTCGAGGCGATCGGCAAGCGACAGGAGTTCGTGGATGCCGTCGCGTGCGTCATGGACCAGAGCGAGCGTATCGCCAAGCAGTTCCACAGCATCGGCGCCGCGAAGTTGGCCTGGGAGATCTTCTATGCCGCCTCGGGCTGCATGTCGACCAGGTTGTTCGTGGCGGCCGTGTCGGTGTACGCCGAGCTCAACTACGAGGCGTACCACTACGACGAGGAATTTCGGAAAGCCGTGCAGGCCGCCGTCAAGCGGGTGGTGACGGTGATCGAGAACGCCCCGGTCCTCACCCAGATCGCGGCGACCATGCTGGCGGCGCACAGGGGCAAGACGACCTTCGCGCTCGGCGTCGAGGTGGAGGACCCGGCCGTCAGCAACCTGTACAAGGCGCTGCCCACCCCGGGCGACGGCGGCTTCCAGCCCACTCAGGGGCGGTCGGTCGGCCCGGCCAACGGCGGTCAGCTCACGTACGTCGGCACGCCCTGCATGGTCGAGAGCCAGGCACAACCCTGGGCGACCTGGACGCAGGGGGCGGCCTACGCGCGGTACGACCGCGACGGGTCCATCGGCACGTCGATGCAGGTGGCGTACGTCCGGGCGGAGCACAGGAAGGCCGTGCAGGCGCTGTTCACCAATCTCGCCGGCAACGCTGCGAAGTGCGACCAGCGCAAGGGCGGCAGCATCGTCGTACTGGAGAACCACGACGGCAGGCAGTACGGCGGTCTGACCGATTACCGTGTCGGTCAGTTCGGCTGGGAGAACAGCGAGTACCTGCCCTACGGGGTGGTGGCCGCGTACGACCCGACGAAGGGCGTCGTGGTGCACATCAGCCTGAGCGCCGATTCCTACTCGGACGTCGACCTCGACGACATCAAGGAGGAGTTGGAGGCGGCCCTCGACTACGCGGCCAACAAACTGGACGTCTCCCTCGGAACGACCTACACCCTGAGGTAGGCGCGGCCAACGGGGCTGAGCGCGGGTAAGCGGCTGTTGCCGCGTCAGTCGGCGGTGCCGGCCGGCACCACCCATGTGGTGGGTTGGCCGGTGATCGCGGTGATCAGGTCGAAGTCGCCGTCGTAGTGCAGGACGGTGACCCCGTGCCGCTCGGCGGTCGCGGCGATCAGCAGGTCCGCCATGGACAGCGCCCGGTGGTTGCCCCTGTGCAGCGCCTGCACCTGGACGTCGATCGCCCGATCCCAGACCTCGTCGGGCATCGGCAGCCACCGGAAGCCGCTCAGCAGCCACCGTGCACGCTGCGCGTCCTTCGCGGTGCGGGCGCTGTGGATGACCTCGATCTCGACCGCCCCGCATACCGCGAGCAGCCCGCGCTCGGAGAGTTCTTCGAGCACCGGCGCCACGCGTGGCTTGGGCCACCGGGCGAGGGCGGACTTGTCCAGCAGGTAGTGCTCGTGGGTCACGCGGCGTCCGGCTTGGTCGCCTCGACCGGGCCGGTCAGGTCGGGCAGCCCGCCGCTCTTGAGCCAGTCGGCGAACTGCCGCCGCTTCTCACGGTCCACGACCGCCTTGAGGGCGGCGTTGACGGTGGCCTTCTTCGTCGTGGTGCCCAGAATCTTGCCGGCCTCAGCGAGCAGTTCGTCATCGACGTCAAGGATCGTCCGGCTCACGGCAGCTCCCTCCGATAGGCGGTACCCGTCGATGATATCAACCCGGGCTTCCCTTGATATCAAGCCTGGCTGTCACCAGTGGGGGGCCTCACCAGTGGGGGGCCTCGCCGACGATCGCCGGGGCGCGGGTGTTCGCCATCTCCACCGACCAGTCCAGGGCGTAGTCGGCCACCTGCTCCCAGCCGGGCTCCCCGACCGTGAAGTGCGACCGCCCCGGGAACCCGTGGTAGTAGGTGACGGCCCGGGACTTCTGGTACAGGCCGGCGACCGCCTTCACCACCGCCGCCGGTACCACGTGGTCCAGGTCGCTGCCAATCAGCAGCAGGGGCCCCCGCTCGTTGTTGCCGTTGTCCACCCCGGCGGCCGAGTCCGGGTTCAGGTTGGCGAACGCGCCCTCGAAAAGTACGTGCCCCGCCGCCGGTACGGCGTACCGCTGCCAGGCCCGGTCGGAGTCCTCGGCGCTCATGGTGTTGCCGAAGGCGTACCGGAACTCCTCGGGGGTGATCGGCACGGCCCGGTGCCGGTTCCGGGGGCTGCGGAGCACGGGGTACGCGGCGCGCAGCGTGCTCACCGGGAGCCGGACCACCCCCTTGATCGGCGCGGGGTGCACCCCGACCGCGACGGCGCCGAGCCCTCGGTCGAGCAGGACCTGGGCGAACAGACCGCCGAAGGAGTGGCCCATCACGATCGGCGGCGTCGGCAGCTTCCCGATGATCGCGGCGTAGTGGTCGATGATCTGGTCCATGGTCAGGCTTGCGATGGGGCCCGGATCCTTCCGCAGCGCCTCGACCTCGCGGTCCATTCCCGGCCAGGCGGGGGTCAGCACCCGGAAGCCGCGCGACCGGTAGCGGTCGGCCCAGTTCTCCCAGCTCCGGGGCGTCATCCAGAGCCCGTGGAGGAGCACGATCGTGTCGACCCGTCCCTTTCGCGTGGTATTCATCCCCTCAACCCCCCGCTGTCGCGACGCGGACCCGGCTCGGTTACCCGCCCTCGGGGGCGGGGAACGCGGAGACTCGGTACGGCCGGGTCAGCTCAGCCTGGCGCCGACGTGGATGGCGATCGCGTCGTGGGCCGGGACGTTGGCGGCGAACCAGCCGCTGCCGTCCACCGTGATCACCGGCCCGCTGCACGTGCCGTTGCTGAAGTCGCCGTGGATGATGTCGCAGTACCGGCCGGCGGGCAGCCCGGTGTAGTACGACCGGCCGTTGACCGCGAAGTCCTCGTCGTTGATCGTCAGGTACCCCTTGCCGGACCGGCTGAAGGCGATGTGCTGGTAGCCGTTGTCGTACCAGTTGGCGACGCCGGCGCCCTGGGTGGCGTTGTTGAAGCCCACCATGTTGAGGATGACCCGCCAGCGGTGCTCGCACTCCCAGCCGGAGTAGCAGGTGGTGTTCAGGGTCTTGTTGCTCCCGTCCGACGGCGGGCCCTGGTCGCGGTTGCTGAACGTGTAGCTGGACATGACCGTGGGGGAGCCGTACGGCCAGCCCAGCATGAAGGCGTTGGCCAGGGCGTAGATGCCCCGGTCGTGGTAGGTCAGCACGCCGCCCTCGCGCTGGGTGTCGTGGTTGTCCACGAACACCGCCGACACGCCGGTCGGCAGGTGGCCCCATCCCTCGCCGAAGTTCTTCAGGTACGCCAGCCGCTCGCTGCGGAACACCCGGGCCAGGTCCTTGCCGTACCGGAACTCGTGCACGTCGCCGTTGCCGGTGTACTCGGTCGGCAGGATCGGCTCGCCCGGGCCGTAGATGACCTCCTGCACGATGTACGCCGACCGGGAGAGCTTGGCCTTGATCCCGGCGACGTCGGCGGCCGGCATGTGCTTGCTGGCGTCCAGCCGGAACCCGTCCACGCCGAGCGAGAGCAGGTCGTTCATGTACCCGGCGATCTTCGACCGGACGTAGTCCGACTCGGTCTTGAGGTCGGCGAGGTTGACCAGCTCGCAGTTCTGCACCTCCCACCGGTCGTAGTAGTTGGTGATCTCGTTGCCCGCGTTGCGGCCGCAGTAGTGGAAGTCCTGCGACTGGTAGATGCCCGGGTAGTCGTAGTGGCCGTACGACGAGCCGGCCCAGCCGGTGCCGCCGGCGTCCTGGCCGGACATGTGGTTGATCACCGCGTCCACGATGACCTTCACCCCGGCGGCGTGGCAGGTGTTCACCATGGACTGGAACTGCGCCCGGGTGCCCTTGCGGGACTCGATGCGGTAGCTGACCGGCTGGTACGCCACCCACCACTGGTTGCCCCGGACGTGCTCCTGCGGCGGGGAGACCTGGACGTAGCCGTACCCCTTCGGGCCCAGCACGTTGGTGCACTCGCTGGCTACACTCGGCCAGTTCCACTCGAACAGGTTGGCGATGACCTTCTTCGTGCCGGACGGGGCCGCGGCGGCCGGGGGCGCCGACACGGCGGCCGGTGCGAGCAGGCCGGCGATCAGGCCCAGGGCGAGCGCCGCGGAGCGGCCTCGACGTCGACGCATCGAAACTCCTACGGGATCGGGGGATGGGGCGGTGCGGCGGGGGAAGACGCCTCGGTGCCGGAATCTTGCAGGTCAGGGCTGAAATTTTCGGCAAGGTTACAAGCGCGCTGCAGAACCTGTCAACGCATGGAGATTCATCACTGCAGTGGCGGCCTGTGGGCCACTCTCTGTGCTTGGGCCTGGGTGGTCACCTACAGTGGCGGGCCTTCCGAGCCGGCCGGCTCGGTTTCGTCCCTTTGCTCTGCACCTGCGGACGCATCGGTGCAGCTACCAGCGGAAACATCCGTCGGTCGCGTTGCGCCCGCCGCCGTAGCGGTCACTCACGGTGCCTGTCGCCTCGGTGGGTGCAGAGCAAAGTGCTGGCGTGTGGTGGTGGGGGTGGGCCGGTCCGTCGCTCCCCGTCATCGCCGCCCTTGCGCGAGCGATGACGCCCCTGCGCGAGCGATGGCGCCTACGCGCGAGGGATGGCGCCGGCGCGCGAGCGATGACGCCGGCGTCGGGCCGTACGGCAGGGGCTGCCGAGTAGCGGCGCAGCGCGGCCGGGAAACGGCTCGGCGGGGGTCGGGTGAAACCCGACCCCCGCCGACGAAAGTTGTCAGCGGATCGGCGTGAGCCGATCGGTGCCCAGCCGGTCGCGGAGCACCTCCGGCACCAGCACCGAGCCGTCGGGCTGCTGGAACTGCTCCAGGATCGCCGGGAACAGCCGGCTGGTGGCCAGCGCCGAGCCGTTCAGGGTGTGCACGAACCGGGTCTGCTTGCCGCCCGGCTCCCGGTAGCGGATCGCCGCCCGGCGGGCCTGGTAGTCGCCGCCCCAGGAGACCGACGACACCTCCTTGTACTTGCCGGTGCTCGGCATCCAGACCTCGATGTCGAGGGTCTTGCGCATCGCGGCGCTGGCGTCGCCGGCCGCGAGCAGGCTGCGCTGGTAGTGCAGCCCCAGCCCCTCGACCAGGCTCTCCGCGTGGCCGACCATCTCCTCCAGGGCGGCGTCGGCCTGCTCGGGAAGCGTGAACTGGAAGATCTCCACCTTGTTGAACTGGTGGCCGCGTACCGTGCCACGCTCGTCTGAGTGCGAGCCGGCGGCCTCGCGCCGATAGCACGGGGTGTACGCGAACACCTTCAGCGGCAGCTTCGTGACGTCCATGATCTCGTCCTGGAACGCGCCGAGGATCGCCGTCTCCGCCGTGGGCAGCAGGAACTGCCCGCGCGGGGCGGACCGCTTGTCCAGGTGGTAGACGTCGTCGTAGAACTTGGGAAACTGACCGGCGGCGAAGCCGGCCGTGTCCAGCAGCAGGTGCGGCGGCAGCAGGAACTCGTACCCGGCCTCGACGTTCCGCTCGATCAGCCAGTTGACCAGCGCCCACTCCAGCCGGGCGCCCATGCCCGTGTACATCCAGAAGCCGGAGCCGCCGAGCTTGACCCCGCGCTCGTGGTCGACCAGGCCGAGCGCGCGGCTCAGCTCCACGTGGTCGCGGACCTTCTCGATGGCCGGCGGCTCGCCGAACGTCTTGACGACCCGGTTGGCCTCCTTGCCCCCGGCGACCACGTCGTCGGCGGGCACGTTCGGCAGCTCGCTCATCCGCTCGCGCAGCCGGGACTGCACCCCGTCCAGCTCCGACTCCAGCTCCGCGAGCTGCTTGCGCCCGGCCTCCGGCGCGGAGACCTCCGGCTCGGTGCCGGCCCGCTTTGCCGCCGCGTACGCCCGGGCCTCCGCCTTGCGGCGCTGCCGCTCGGCGTCGATCTCGGTGATCAGGGCGCGGCGCTCCTGGTCGAGCCGCTGGATCTCGTCCAGCGCCCGGTTGACCTCGGCGGGATCCAGTCGCTTCGCCAGCGCGGTCGCCACCGCCTCGCGATCCTTCCGGATCAACTCCATGTCGAGCATGCTGCTCCGTACGCCTCCGTCCGGGGAGTCAGGTGGGACCCCCAGATGCTACCGTCGCGGCCCTCCGCGGCCGGTCCGGCCCGGAACGACGGGCCCGGGCCGCTCCCGGCCGGTCAGAGCCGGATCGGCATCAGGATGGAGAACGCGTCCTCGTCGTCCGGTCGGCGCACGGCCAGCGGGGTGATCGGCCCGTCCAGCTCCAGCACGAGCTGCCCCCGACCGGCCGCGTCCAGCGCGTCGAGCAGGTACCGCCCGTTCACCCCGATGCGCAGCTCGTCCGGCCCGGCGGCGGCCAGCGCGTCGCCGTCGAGGACCCGCAGCGCGCCCCGGTCGTCCAGGCCGAGCACGGTCACCGCCACGTCGTCGCCCTCGTACCGGCGAACCAGGGTCGGCCCGCCGTCGCCGAGCGCCGCGCGAAGCGCCGGCACGTCAACGGGGGTCAGCGCCGCGCGAAGCGCCGGCACGTCAATGGGAATACGGTACGCCGGCGCGTCGCCGACCGACGCGTGCAGCAGCCGCCGGTAGTCGGGGAAGTCGTACGGCAGGGCGGTGCCCGCGATCTCCCGCCCGGCGACGGAGACCGCCACCGTGGTCCCGTCCACCCGCAGGTGCGCCTCCGTCTCGTCGCTGCTGTCCAACAGCGCGCGTACCCGGTCGACCAGGTCCACCGGGGCGAGCGCCCGCACCGGGGACCCGTCCGGTCGCCCGGGAACCCGGGACACCGCCATCCGGTGCCGGTCGGTGGCGACGAGGCGTACGCCGTCGTCGGAGACGTCGAGCAGCACCCCGGACAGCACCGGCAGCTCCGGGTCGGCGCCGACGGCGAAGCGTACGGCGTCGATCGCGGCGGCCAGGTCGGCGCGGGACAGGACGAGACGGGTGGCCATGGGACTCTCCTCGGGGGTGATCAGGGCGCGGACCCGGGAGAGCTCGCGGCGCGCGTCGGCGAGGCCGTCCTCCAGCCGGCGGAGGTGCCCGTCGAGCAGCCGGCCCACGACGGCCGGCTCGGCGCGGTGCCGGACGGCGGCGGCGATCTCGGCCAGCGGCATCCCGACCCGGCGCAGCCCGGCCACCAGCCGGGCGGGGGCCACCTGGTCGTCGGTGTACCAGCGGTAGCCGGTCACCGGGTCGACCAGGGCCGGCACCAACACCCCGGAACGGTCGTAGAACCGCAGGGCGCTGACGGTCAGCCCGCTGGCCCGGGCCAACTCGCCGATGCTGCGCAGTTCGCTCTCCACGGCGGTGATCCTGTCGCCTCAACCTGCTTGAGGGTCAAGCCCGCCTCACTCCATCGCGCGGAAGCCTGCCTCACTCCAGCGGAGGCCTGCCTCACTCCAGCGCGCGGAAGGTCAGGCCGGCCGCCGTGAGGCGGGCGAGGAGGGCGTCGCCCATCGCCGTCACCGGGGTCACCTGGCCCGAGGTCGGCGGCAGGTCGTCCAGCGCCAGGCAGAGCGCCGACTCGGCCAGCATCTTGGCGGTCTCGTCGTACCCCGGGTCGCCGCCGGACACCTCGGTCAGCACCCGGCGGCCGCCGCCGGAGCCGAGGAAGCGCACCCGGAACCACGACTTTGCCCGCTGCTGCGCGGTCGGCCCCTGGCCGGAGGCGAGCCGGCCGAGCAGCCAGCGCCGGGCCGGCGGGAGCTTCGTCAGCCCGGCCAGGCCGCCCAGCGCGGCGCCGCCGAGCAGGATCGTCGGCAGCCGCTTCACCGCCGCGAAGTGTCGGTACCGGAAGTCCGGCCCGTACTCGGGGCGGGCCGCCGCCGACCGCCGCACCACCTGCGGGTCGATGGTCGGCAGCGGCACCGCCCACATGCCCAGCTCCCGGGAGCGCCCCACCCGGCCCGGCACGGCCCGGACCCGGCGGCCCGCGGGGCGCGGCTCGACGGCCCGGCGTTCGCGCGCCGCCCGTTTTGTCTCCGCCGTCCGGGAGAACGCGAGCAGCGCCGAGTGGTACGTGCCGGCGGAGATCCGGCCGCCGGCCCGGACGAACCCGTCGACGGTGATCGGCGCGTCCGGCGGCAGCCGCTTGACGGTGAACCAGGCCCCGAGGTCGTGCGGGATCGAGTCGAAGCCGCAGCTGTGCACCAGCCGGGCGCCGGTGCGCACCGCCTCGGCGTGGTGGCGCACGTACATCTCGTCGACGAACTCCGGCTCGCCGGTGATGTCGACGTAGTCGGTGCCGGCGTGGGCGCACGCGGCGACCAGCGGCTCCCCGTGCCGGACGTACGGGCCGACGGTGCTGGCCACCACCCGGGCGGCCTCGGCGACCGCCCGCAGCGATCCGGGGTCGCCGGCGTCGGCGGTCAGCAGCGGCAACTCGGCCAGCGCCGGGTCGACGTCGGCGAGCCGGTCCCGGACGGCGGCCAGCTTCGCCGGGTTGCGCCCCGCGAGCGCCCAGCGCAGCCCGTCCGGCGCGTGCCGGGCCAGGTACTCGGCGGTGAGCGCGCCGGTGAACCCGGTCGCGCCGAACAGGACGAGGTCGTACGGCCGCTGCGTCCGCATCCCCCGAGTCTCCCACCGACCGGGTCAGGGAGTGAAGACCGCGCGGAGACAGCCGTCGGCGCGGTCGCGGAACAGGTCGTAGCCGAGCGGGGCCTCGTCCAGGGGGAGGCGGTGGGTGGCCAGGTGCCCGGTGGCGATCTCGCCCCGGGCGATCCGGTCCAGCAGCATCGGGATCCAGCGCTGGCCGTGCTGCCGGGCGCGATCGTCGCGCCGGTCGGGGTGAAGCGGGTTCCCCCCGAAGGGGTGAACCGGCCGGGGCGGGGTAACCGCCCGCCGCACGACCCGGGGGAGCGTGGGGGTGGGGCCGGATGCCGCAGGGCGACAGCGAGATCATGGTCGGGGCGGCGGCCGGGCCGGCGCCGCTGTTGGCGTCCCGGCTGGCCCCCGCCCCGCTGCCCGAGCCCGTGCTCGTCCGGCCCCGGCTGCTGCGCCGGCTCGACGAGGGGACGGCAGGGGCGGTCACCGTGGTCTCCGCCCCGGCGGGGTGGGGCAAGACCACCCTGCTCGGGACGTGGGCCCGCTCGGTCGAGCCCGCGCCCGCCTGGGTGTCCGTGGAGGCCGGCGACACGGGGGCGCGGCTGTGGGCGTACCTGGTGGCGGCGCTGCGGACGGCGGCGGGGCACCGGGGAGACCAGGCCGAGCCGCCCGCCCCGCCGGTGCCCGACGTGCCGCCCCGCCCGGACCAGCTGGAGCCGCTGGCCGCGGCGCTCGCCGCCCGGGACCGCCCGGTGCTGCTGGTCCTCGACGACCTGCACCGCGTCGGCGACCCGGCGGCGCTGGCCGGCCTGGAGTTCCTGCTGCGCCACGGCGGGCAGCGGCTGCGCCTGGTGGTGGGGGCGCGCGCCGACCTGCCGCCGGGGCTGCACCGGCTGCGGCTGGCCGGGGAGCTGACCAGCGTCGGCCCCGACGAGCTGGCGTTCACCGACGACGAGGTGGCCGACCTGCTCACCGCGCACGGCGTGCCCGTGCCGGCGGACGTGGTGCCCCGGCTGCGCGAGCGTACCGGCGGCTGGCCGGCGGGGCTGCGGTTCGCGGCGCTGGCCCTGCGGGCGCGCCCCGACCCGGCCGGCGCGGTGGAGCAGTTCGGCGGCGACCAGCCGGACGTGGCCGGCTACCTGCGCGAGGAGGTGCTCGACCCGCTGGACGAGGCCGCCCGGGACGCCCTGCGCCGGGGCGCGGCGGTGGGGGCGTTCCGGGCCGACCTGGTGGACGCGCTCACCGGCCGGTCCGACGCCGAGCCGGTGCTGACCGCCCTGGCCAACCCCGGCGGGTTCGTGCGCCGCGACGACAGCCGCCCGCCCTGGTACCGCTGCCACCCGCTGCTGGCCGACCTGCTCCGCGCCGAACTGGCCGGGCTGGCCGACGGGCAGCGGCGGGAGCTGCACCAGCGCGCGTCCGACTGGTACGCCGCGCACGGCCGGCCCGCCGAGGCGCTGCGGCACGCCCTCGTGGCCGGCCACTGGGCCCGGGCGGTCGGGCTGCTGGTGGAGCGGTGGCCGGACCTCGCACCGTACGACCGGGAGACCGCGGCCGGCCCGGCGCCGGCCCCGCCGCCGGCCGACGCCGTCCGGCGGGATCCCGAGCTGGGGCTGGCCGCCGCCGTCGAGCGCGCCCACGCCGGCGACCCGGCCGCCGCCGCCGAGCAGGCGCGCCGTGCCGGCGGGCCCGCGCGGTCGCTGCCCGTGCCGCGCCGGGACCGGTTCCACCGGCTGGCCACCGCCGTGGAGGTCACCCTCGCCCGGCTGGCCGGCGACCACGACGGAGTACGCCGCGCGGTGGCCCGGCTGCTCGCGACGCGTACGGCCGGCGGCCCGGCGGACGACCCGCGGACCGCCGGCACCGACGACGCCGACGCGCGGGCGACGGCCGGGGCGGCGCTCGGCCTGGTCGCGCTCGCCGAGGGCGACCTGCGTGCGGCGGGGGAGGAGTTCGCGCGGGCGCTCGCGGCGGCCCGGGAGGCGGGCCGGCCCCGCACCGAGCTGCTCTGCGTGAGCCGGTCCGCCCTGCTGTACGTCGCGCGCGGGGAGCTGCGGGCGGCCGAGCGGGCCGCCCGGGAGGCGCTGGCCATGCCGGCCTGCCAGGGCTGGTCCTGCCGGTTGGACTGCGCGCACGGCCACCTGGCGCTGGCCGTGGTGGCGCTGCACCGGGACCTGCCCGAGGAGGCGGAGGCGCACCTGGCGCTGGCGGCGCCGGCGACCGGGGAGGCGACGGCGGGAGCCCTCGCCGCGCTGTGCCGCGCCGCGCTGCTGCGCGACCGGGGCGACCCGGGGGAGGCGCTGCGGGTGCTCGCCGCCGCCCGCGACGGCCTGCCCGGCGCGGGGGAGCTGGCGTACGCGCTGCTCGCCGCCGAGGCGGACCTGCGGGCCGCCCACGGCGACCTGGACACCGCCCGCGCCCTGCTCACCGAGCCGCCGCCCCCGCCCGACGGGCGGCTCCCGGCGCTGGCCGTCGCGTTGGCCCGGGTGGAGCTGCGTGCGGGCGACCCGCGTGCCGCCGGGTACGCGCTGCCCGACTGGGACGGCCCGGACGCGGCCGCCTGGCCGCTGCCCGTACGCCTCGACGCCGGCGTGCTGGACGCGGTGCTGGCCCGCCGGACGGGCGACGAGCGCCGGGCGGGGCGCGTGCTGGAGCGGGCGCTGGAGCTGGCCGAGCCGGACGGGTACCGCCGCGTCTTCACCCACGCCGAGCCGGGCGTGCGCGACCTGCTCGCCGCGCACCTGGACTCCGGCACGGCCCACTGGCCGACGGTGAGTGACCTGGTCCGGGGTGCCGGGGAGCCGGCCGACCGGCGGGCCGCCGCCGCGCCCGAGCGGGGGCTCGACGAGCCGCTCACCGAGCGGGAGCTGACCATCCTGCGCTACCTGCAGAGCATCCTGTCCAACGTGGAGATCGCCAGCGAGCTGTCGCTGTCGGTCAACACCGTCAAGACGCACGTCCGCAACATCTACCGCAAGCTGGACGCCACCCGGCGCCGCGAGGCCGTGCGCCGGGCGCGCGAGCTGCACCTGATCTGAGTCAGGCGGTGGCGGCCTGGTCGACGGCGGCGAGCAGCTCGGGCAGCGCGTACCCGCCCTCGTAGCGGACGTCGTTGACGAACAGGGTCGGGGCGGCGGCCACGCCGCTGCGGATGCCCCCGACGAAGTCCCGCCGGACCCGGTCGGCGTGCGCGTGCCGCTCCACCTCGTCGCCCACCTCGTCGGCCGGCAGGCCGAGCTGTTCCACGCCGAGCGACAGGTGCACCGGGTCGAGCTGGTCCTGGTGCTCGTACAGCCAGTCGTGCATGTCCCAGAACCGGTTCCGCAGCCCGGCCGCCTCGGCCGCCTCGGCGGCGCTCTCGGCGTACGGGTGGAGGTTGCTGATGGGGAAGTGCCGGTAGACGTGGCGCACGATGTCGGCCCGCTGGCGCAGCAGCTCCGCGATGTTCGGGTACGCCAGGCCGCAGTGCCGGCACTGGAAGTCGCCGTACTCGACGAGGGTCACCGGGGCGTCCACCGGCCCCCGGGAGTGGTCGGCCTCGGTCACCGGCATCCGCAGCCGCGGGGTGACCTGCAACGGCGTGGTCATGAGCGTCAGCCTCCCGCCCGGCCGGGTGAGCGCGGGTCACCCGGCCCGGGTGGTTCTCCGGGTGGTCAGTCGGACACGGTGAGGTGGTTGTGCACCGAGTGGATGCCGGGGGCGGACCAGACGGTCCGCTCGATCTCCTCGCGTTCGGGCACCGAGTGGACCAGGCCCTCCAGCCGTACGCTGTCGCCGTGTACCAGGACCGTCACCCGCTCGCCGTTCACGGCCGCGTTGCGGGCCAGCGCGTCGACGATCCGGTCGGTCAGCTCGCCCGAGTCGGGCCGCGTCGCCGGGCGTACCGTCAGGCCGTTGCTGAGCCCGCGTACGCCGGTCAGCCGGCCGACCGCCCGCTCCACGGCCCGCCGCTGGTACTCCCACTCCACCTCGCCGTGTAGCGTGACCCAGCCGTTCGAGACGGTCACGTCGACGGGTTCCACCGGCACGAACGCGTCCCACTCCAGCGCCCGGCTGACCGCCGTGGCGAGTTCCGCGTCGGTGCGTTGGGACGGCCCGGGTAGCCGGACGGTGACGTCGTTGGCGACCGCCCGGACCCGGGCGACCCGGTGCGCGGCGCGCTCCGCCGCGTACTTCTTGGCGTAGCTGTCGACCCAGCCGGTCAGCGTGACGACGCCCTCGGTGACGGTCACGCCGATCTCGTTCGGTCGGACCCGTGGCTCCCAGGTCAGCTCGTCCAGCACGTCGGTCTGGATGTCCTGGTCGGTACGGGTGGTCGCCGAGGTGGCCATCGCTCGCTCCTCCCGGTGGTCGGGCCGGTCCGTGCGGGCGTACGCCCGCCTGGTCCGAGCCTGCCGACGGCCCGGGTGAGTTGGACTCACCCGGCCGGGGTGAGGGCGGGGCCACGGCCCGGGCGTCGTTTCGACCGACGCCCGGGCCGGTCCTCAGCCGTCCAGTCCCACGGGGGAGTTGGGCCGGTCGACGTCGACGAACTCGACGTCGTCCGCGTCGTAGTCGGTCCGGCTCCCGGCCGCGCGGGCGGCCGTGCCGGCGGCCCAGCCGACGGCGGCGCCGACCAGGGCGGCGCCGATCAGCAGGGCCCACGGCAGGGCCGGGCGCCGCCCGGCGAGCGAGTCGAACGCCAGCACGGCGCGGCGGCGGGCCTCGTCGGCGGCGGAGCCGACCAGGTCGCCGGCCTCCCCGGCCAGGCCGGAGCCGCTCCGGCGGGCCGAGCGGGCCGTGTCACGGACGGTGTCCCCGGCGGAGCTGACGGCGGAGAGCAGGTGCTGCCACGCCTGGTCCGTGATCCGTTCGGGTTTGCCGCGGCGTTCCAGCAGGTTCGTTCCCAACATGGTGCATACCTCCTCGGGGTGCCAACCCCGGCAGTGCCCCGGGCGGCGCCGCCGCAAACCCGGCCCCGGGGTGCCCGTGTCGGGCCCTATCGGTCCGGCACCCAGCGCACGGGCAGGTCGCCGTCGCCGTGCTCAGCCGTCGAGCTTCAGCAGCCGCGCCGCCGTCCGACCGCGGATGGCCTTCCGCTCGTCGTCGCTGAGCCCGCCGGCCGCGTCGAGCTGACCGAGCGGGTCGTAGTGGCCCATGTCGAACGGGTAGTCGGTGCCGACGACCACGTGGTCGGCCCCCATCTGCCTGACCAGGAACTCCAGGTGCGGCGCGTCGAACACCAGGCAGTCGACGTACACCTGCCTGAGGTAGGTGCTCGGCGGCCGCGAGATGTGGTGCCGGCCCTCCGGGCGCAGCTCGTAGGCGTGGTCCATCCGCGACGAGTAGAACGGCAGGTAGCCGCCGCCGTGCACCGCGACCAGCTTGAGCTCGGGGTGCTCCTCGAGAACGCCGCCGTGGATCATCCGGGTCAGCGCGACCGTGGTGTCGAGCGGGTTGCCGATGACGTTGGTGAGGTAGTACCTGCGGAACCGCTCGCCGCCGGTGAATCCGTTGGGGTGCAGCATGACGACGACGTCGAGCTCCTCCGCCTTGGCGAAGAACGGCCGGAACCGGCGGTCGTCGAGGTCCATTCCCATGACGTTGGTGTTGATCTCGACGCCCCGGAAGTCGTACTCCCTGACGCACCGCTCGAGCTCCTCGACCGCCGACCGCACGTCCTGCATCGGCACGGTGGCCAAGCCGACGAACCGGTCGGGATGGTCGGCGACGATCTTGGCGAGGTTCTCGTTCTGCATCCGGGCGAGCGTGCGCGCGAGTTCGGGGTCGGCCCAGTAGAAGTAGCCCGCGGGGGCCACCGAGATCGCCTGGACGTCGATGCCCATCCGGTCCATGTCGGCGATCCGGATCTCCGGGTCGGTGGCCCGCGGCATGATCGCCCGGACGTGGTCGCGCTGGTAGGCGTTGGTCTCGTCGCCGCCGAAGTAGCTGAACGGCTCCATCTCCGGCGCCATGAGCCCCTCCACGAGCGGCTGGCAGTCGGGGAGGATCACGTGGGCGTGGATGTCGACGGTGCGATCGGATCCGTTGGGCATCTGTCACCTTCTGTTCGGTTGAGCTGGTGCGGTCAGGCCACGGAATGCGTGGTGCTGCTCGCCGACTTCATGGCCTCGAGACGCGCGAGCACCTGGGCCTGGAGGGTGGCCACCGTGGGATCGGCCTGACGGCGCGGGCGGGGCAGGTCGATGGTGATGTCCTCGTAGATCCGGCCACCGGGCTGGAGCACGATGATCCGGTCGGACAGCTCGACCGCCTCGACGACGTCGTGGGTCACGAAGACGACGGTCTTCTTCGACTGGGTCCAGATGTCCTGTAGTTGTGCGCGAAGTCCGCGGGCGGTGATCGCATCGAGGTGGCTGAACGGCTCGTCCATCAACAGCAGATCGGGCTCCACCGCGAAGGCCCGGGCGATCCCGACCCGCTGCTGCATGCCGCCGGACAACTGCCCGGGGTAGAAGTCGCCGTGCTTCGCCAGGCCCACCATCGCGAGGTACCGCTGGACCCGCGCCACGGTGGCCTCGCTCTGGTCGTCCTGGACGTACATCATGTTCCGCAGCACGGTTCGCCAGGGGAGCAACCGCGGGTCCTGGAAGACGTAGCCCAGGTGGGCGGGACGCCCGTCGTCGCTGGTCAGGCTGATCTCGCCCGAGGTGTGCTCCTCCACCCCGGAGATGATGTTGAGCAGCGTGCTCTTGCCGCAGCCCGAAGGCCCGACGATCGACACGAATGTCTGGCCGTGCACCTCGAACGAGATGTCGTCGAGGATCCGGCTGGCCCGGGGCGTACCCACGTTGAAGGTCTTGGCGAGGTTCTTGACGGTCAGGACTGCCACGGGAACTCCCTGGGGCTGGGGGTGAGCAGGGTCTGGTCGCAGTGGAGGGTGGTCATCAGCCGTCCCGCCAGCGGAAGGCGCGTTTGATGGCGCGGTCGAGCACGAGCCGGTCGAGCAACACGATGAAGCCGACGAAGAGCACCACCCAGGCGGCGAACCCGCCGAACCGGTTGGCGTCGTACCAGAAGCGCGCGCGGTAGCCGACGCCCCCGCTGCCGCCGAACCACTCGGCGAGCAGGACGCCGTTCCAACCGATGATGATCGCGAAGCGCACGCCGGCGGCGACGTATCCGGTGACGGCCGGGAGGACGAGGTGACGGATGCGGCGGGCCATCGGCACGTGGTACGTCGACGACATGTCGCGTAGGTCGCGGGAGACTCCCCGCACGCCCTGTGCGACGTTGACGGCCACGAACGGCACCGAGGTCAGGAACGTGGTGACGATCGGACTCAGGTCGCCGAAACCGAACCACATCACCGTGAGGAACGACCAGATGATGGCCGGGATCGAGAGGGCGACCAGCACCGGGCTCTCGAAGAACGCCCACGACAGCGGGGAGAGGCCCATCAGGACGCCGATCGCGACGCCGACCACGGCCGCGAGCAGCACCCCCATGCCGAAGCGGTAGAGCGTGGAGCCGAAGTTCCCGAAGACCTCGCCGCGGGAGAACTCGTCGACGAGCCGCCGCAACACCTCGACAGGCCCCGGCACGCGGCCGAAGAGCAGCGACATCAGGACCCAGAACAGGAGGAAGGAGAGCAGCGCGGCGACCCGGGCGGCTCCGTCGGAGGTGAGCCGCCTCCGCCAGGCCGGCGTGCTCTGCTCGATTTCGGTGCTCGACCGGCGCGGGTTGACGGTGGCCTGGGCGACACTCACAGCGCGGAGCTCCTCTGCTCGGGACGCCACGCGAGGAGCCGAGCCTCGGCCTTGGCCAGGACCAGCCGCTCGATGACGAGCATGAACGCGATGAACAGGAACATCCACGCGAGTACCGCGCCGATGTCGTAGAGCTGGTACTCGGTGCGGATCTGGAAGCCGACGCCGTTGCGGCCGCCGAACACCTCGGTCAGCGCCTCGACCTTCCACGCCACCGCGAAGCACATCCGAATCGCGGCGAACACGAACGGCACGATCGTCGGGAGCAGCACCTCCCGCCGGATCTGCCGCGGGGTCCGTCCGAAGGCCTCGCTCATGGTCACCAGGGATCTGTCGACGCCGCGAATGCCCTCGGCGACGTTGAGCGCGACGTACGGCGCGGAGACGAGCGCGACCGCGAGGATCGGCCCGAGGTTCGACAGGCCGAACACGACGAGCGAGACGACCGCGTAGACGATCGCCGGAATCGTGCCGGCGATGGTCACACCGTCGTGGAAGAACGCCCGCCAGTAGTCGTACCGGCCCATCAGGTAACCGACCGGCGCCCCGATGGCGGCAGCGGCCCCGAAGCCGGCGAAGGTCTTCAGCACGCTCGCCGAGAAGTCGGTGACGAAGTTCCCGCTCTCGACGATCTCGACCGCCGCCAGGACGACCTCGTACGGGCGGGGCAGCAGCCGGGAGCCGAACCACCACGAGCCGAGCTCCCACAGCAGGAACATCGCGAACCAGCCCAGGAACAGCAGCCCGTGCTGGCGCCAGCGCCGCCGCCGGGCGGTCCTGCGGGCACCCGCCTCGCTGTCCCGGTCGGCCGTGGGGGCGGCCAGGGCCGGACCCACCAGCTGATCGGTCATGATCTCTCCTTTACTCGGCCCGGCCGGGCCGACTCGAAAGGCCAACGGGCTGTCGGGACGGACGACGGTCAGGGCTTCCGGAGGATGGTGAAGTGGGGAGCCGGGGTGTCCTCGGGGACGAAACCGGTCTCCTTCATCAGGTCGAACAGGTGGGTCTCACTGTCCACCCACGCCTGGTCGAGGTACGGGGTGTCGACGAACCAGTCGTACCTGTTGGTCAACCAGTCCTGGATGAACGCCTTCTCCGCGGGTGTCTCGGCGGCGAAGTCCTCGGGGTAGGCTTCGATGATCTTGTTACGGTTCTTGGCCCACTCCTGCACGCCGCGGTCCCACACCTTGATCAGGAAGGCCGCCTCCTCGGGGTTCTTCTCGACCCACGCCTTGCGGGCCACGAAGACGTTGTTCTGGGGGTGGGTGGCGTCCCGGGGGTCGGACGAGAACTTCTCGGCGTATATCTGCGAGGCCGACTTGGCGTCGTAGAGCGGTCTGATCCTGCCGCTGGACAGCTGCGGAATCGAGAAGTCGGGCAGCAGCAGGCCGCCCTCGGCGTCACCGCGCTCGATGAGGCCGGCGGCATTCTGCGGGTCGGTCACGACGAGCTCGAAGTCGCCGCCCCCGGCGCGCAGGTCCAGGTCGCAGAACTTGCGGGCGTAGACGCTCCAGATGATCGTGATCGAGACGGCGCTGTGCGTCACGATCTTCTTGCCCTTGAGATCGCAGAGGTCCTTCGCGCTGCTGTCGGCGCGCACGGCCACGATGCTGCGGTCGGAGTTGAACTTGCCGAAGATCGTCGTCTTCTCGCCGGTCTGCTTCTCCAACTCCGGCACCTCGTACGCCGCCGCCGAGACGACGTCGGCATGGCCGCCGGCGTACACCCCGAACTCGTCCCAGGACGACGAGGTGAGGATCTTGATCCCCGCCTCCTCCTCCATCTCCTTCCTGATGCCCTGGTCGTCCAGCCACTTCCAGACCGGGTCGGGGGCCATCACCATGTTGACGACGCCATTGGCGTCCCGGGCCCCGCCGTTACCGGCGGCCCCGGGCCGGGAGCCGCAGCCGGTCGCCACCAGGGCGACGGCGCCCGCGGCGGCCACGAGGCGCCAGCGGTTCGAGCCGATGGTCCGTGCTGTTCGCATTGCTACCTCTCAGAGTCGTTCGCCAGGTCCGTGGACGGGGATGTCGGGCCGCGACGGGGGCCGGCGCCCGCTGGGCTCGGCCGTCGTCACCGGCGACCTGGCAGGTCGCCCTGGGACTCCGGCGTTTACATCGCGTTTACGCGGCACAGCCTCGCCGCGTAACGCAGCACGCCACCATGTGTGGCCACCCAGTTCTGAGGTGGCCGCGTGGTGAGCAGCACAGCGGCGCGGATCCGTGGGCGGCGGGACCGTGGCCGCCCGGCCCCTGTCGCGACCAGGTGACAACCCGCGCCGACCCGGCCGCGGGCGGGTCGAGACGCAGAACGGCGGGCCTTGCCCGCGCCGCCGAGCGTCGCCGCTGCTCAGCGGAGCCTTGCGCCGCCGTCCTGACCGCGGGTCCCCAGCGCGTCGGCCACGTCGTCGGCGCTCAACGCGAGCTGGAGCTCGGCGATCGACCGCACGTGCGCGGTGGACACCCCCAGCAACTGCTCGATCTTGCGGATGCGCAGACCGACCGTGTTGGGGTGCACGAACAGCGCCGCCGCGGTGGCAGCGGTGTTCAGGTCGTGCGCGACGTACGCGCGGAGCGTCTGCTCGAGCGCGGTCCCGCGCGCGGCGTCGTGTGCGCGGATCGGGGCGAGCGTCTCGGCGGCGAAGCGACGTAGCTCCGAGACGTCCTCCAGTTGCAGCAGCAGCCCGTGTACGCCCAGCGACGTGACGCTGGCGGCGGTCCCGGTCTGCCCGCGGAGCCGGGCGATCGTCGCCGCTCCGCGGGCACGCCGGTAGGCCGACGGGTAGTCGGCAAGCGCCGTGCAGAGCGGCGAAACCGCCACGCCGAGCTCCGGCCCGACGCCGACGCGGCGCAGCTGGCGCTGGAGCTGGCCCGCCCGTTCCGAGGCGTCAGCCTCGTCCTTCGCCGGCCACAGCAGCACGACGTCGTTCGCGATCGCGCTGACCAACGCGCGGGGCTGAGCGGTGGCCGCCAGCGACCTCGCGACCGAGAGGACGCGGGCGAACGCGGCGCGCTCCGTGTCGCCGTGGACCACGATCACGGCATGCGGGTTCGTCAGATCGAGACCAAGCCGGCCGGCCCGCTCGGCGGCCGTCACCAGACCCGCCGGGTTCCCGGTCAGCAGATCCGTGACGATCTCGCCGGACAGACGCCACTCGACCTCGAGCGCCGTACGGGCCCGCAGCACCTCGAGGGCGCAGACCGTGGCGGCGTGCTCGATCGCGCGGACGTCTATCGCGAGCAGGGGCAACACGGTACGGGGCACCCAGATGCGCGCAACCGTGTCGTGACCGAGCACCACCGGCGTCGAGTACGCCTCCGCTTCCTCCGTGACGAGCGGATGCCCGTCACGGCTCACCTCGGCCAGCGTGGTTCCGGACGGTTCCTCGGTCACCACGACCGACGTGCCGAGCAGCTTCGCCAGCGCCGCCGCGACGCCTGCGACGCCGCCGCCCCGGAGCGCCACCTGGGTGAACTGCTCGTGCACCGCCTCGCCGCGGCGCAGCAGCTCGTGCTGTTCGGCGAGAGCGGTGTTCGCGGCGAGCAGTTCGGCGATCGTCGCAGCCTCACGGTCGCGCAGCCGGGCCGTCTCGATCGCGACGCCGGCCTGGTCGGCGAGGAGGGAGAGCAGATCCTGCTCGTCCGGGCCGAAGTCGTGGGGAAGGCGGGTGTAGCCGTTGAGCGTGCCGACGGGGACGCCCGACGAGACGACGGGGACGGAGATCATCGAGCGGTAGCCCTGCTGGCGCGCCACCCCGCCCCAGGGGACGAAGGTCGCATCGGCGACGGTGTCGGCCACCTGCACCGACGTGCCGGTGAGGAACGCCTTGCTGGACGGGGCCTGCAGCTCGTCGTCCGGGTCCAACACGACCGGATGGTCGGCGTTGACCTGTTGGACGTAACTCGGTGAGAGGCCGTAGGCGCCCGTGATGGTCAGGGCGTTGCGCTCCTCGTTCACGAGTAGGACGGCGCAGAAGTCGTAGCCGAGCAGGCGGGACGCCGTCTCGGACACGAGGTCGAGCACATGTGGCAGGGAGACCGGGCGATTGAGCGCGGTGGAGATCGCCGCGATCGCCTCCAGCCAGGGGCGCAGTTGCACGGCATCGCTCGCCTGCATGGGCGTGACTGTGCCACGACACCTGACTGAGCGCCATACCTGGGTGGCGACACATGTCCCGGACGCGGCCAGCGGGGCCACAGTATGCGCCATGAGCCACCACGATCTGTCCGGAGCCTCGTCGCCCGGGGCATCCGGCGAGGCCGGCGTGCACGTCATCCGCGCCGACGACCTCTCCGACGACACTCCCCAGACCTCCGGCCTGAAGCGCTTCGAGGCCGTCTCCGCCCGTCGCCTCGGGTCGGAGGACCTGTGGATGGGACTCTCCGTGCTGCCACCGGGCAGCCGGACCGGTGTGCACCACCACGGCCAGTCCGAGACGGCGCTCTACGTCGTCAGCGGGGTGGGCCGCTGGTGGGTCGGCGACACGCTCGACGAGGTGCGGGAGGCACACCCCGGCGATTTCGTCTACATCAAGCCCCACGTCGTGCACTGGGAGGAGAACCCCAGTGACACCGAGCCGGTGCGGATGATCGTCGCCCGGACGACGCAGGACGCCATCGTCGTCAATCTCGAACACCACCCGTACGGACCAGCACTGGACGAGAGCGAGAGGTACGACCATGACTGAGGGGCGCCGCGCGGTCGTGGTCGGCGGATCCTTCGCCGGCCTCACGGTGGCCTTGCTGCTGCGCGAGCAGGGCTTCGACGTCGATGTCTTCGAGCGGACCCCCACGTACCTCGACGGCCGGGGCGGCGGCATCGTCCTCCAGCCCGACACCGTCCGCTGGATCGCCGAGCGACCGCACGGCTTCGGCGTCGACGACATCAGCATCGGCTCGTCGGCGCTGCGCTATCTCGGCGTCGGGAACAAGGTCGTCCATGAGGAGCCTGCCGCGTGGCGGTTCAGCTCCTGGACGACGATGTACCGCGTCCTGCTCGACGACTTCGGCACCGACAACTACCACCTCGGCGACTACGCCGTGGGAGTCAGTCAGGACGACGAAGGCGTCGACGTCCGCTTCACCAGCGGCCGCGTCGAGCGTGCCCAGCTCGTGGTGTTCGCCGACGGCATCTCGTCGGTCGGGCGCCGGCGGCTCCAGCCGCGCGTCCAGCCGCGCTACGCGGGCTACGTCGGCTGGCGTGGGACCGTGCCCGAGCGCGAGGTGTCCGCCGAGACGGCCGACCTCCTCCACGACGCGACGACGTACGCCGTCATCGACACGTCGCACATCTGCATCTACCCGATTCCCGCGGCCGACGGGAGCCTCTCCCGAGGGAACCGGCAGCTCAACTACGTCTGGTACCGCAATGTCGCGGAGGGCCGGGAACTGGACGAGATGGTCACCGACAAGCGCGGGTTGACCGCATCCGTCTCGGTGCACCCCGGACAGGTCCAGCAGCGGTACGTCGACCAGATGCGGTCCGACGCCGCTGAGCTGCTGCCGCCCGCCGCGGCCGAGGTGGTGACCCGGACCGCCGAGCCCTACATCCAGATCGTTCTCGACATCGCGGTTCGCAACATGGCCTTCGGGCGCGTGGCCCTCCTCGGCGACGCCGCGTTCGCCGCGCGACCGCACGCCGCCGCCGGCACCGCCAAGGCGGCCGCCGACGCCTGGGCGCTCGCGGCCGCGCTCGCTGCCGAGCCCGACATCCCACGCGCGCTGTGCGCCTGGGAGCCGGCCCGGCTGGCACTGGGAAACGACCTGCTCGGCCGCGTTGCCGAGATGGGCGCCCGGTCGCAGTTCACCAACACCTGGGAGCCGGCTGACCCGGCGCTGCACTTCGGCCTCTACGGCCCGGACCGGTAGGACACCCGACCGCATGCCGGGCGACCTTCACAGTCGGAAAATGCCAGGCCGGGCAGGAGAGAATGCTCTCCGCCCGGCCTGGCTCCGCTCGTCGTCCCGCCGGCCGTCCGGCAACTGTGGCGCCGCCTGTCGCGGGGCGCCGCACCGTCCGCGGGCCGTCGCGCGCCCCAGGCGGGGCACGCCCGGTACGCGAGGTGGCGCGCAATGGTCGGTGGGGACCGCTACCCTGGGGCGGCGAGATCGGCCATCGGGGCCGGCCCGAGCGCCGCTCCCGGCCGAGGAACATGTTCGTGTGCCGAACCAGATGTGACCGAACCAGATATGAATAGTCCGGATGGGGCGTTTCCTGCGCCCTGATCCACGAAATTGCTCATCCCGAGGGGTGGCGACCGAGGCCGTCGGAGGAATACTCTCGGTCGCGGCCCGCGTACTGATGAGGCGCCCGTGAACGGGCGAGTGGAGGTGCTCGCGTGAGCCTGTCGATCGTGAAGTCGGTACTGTCGGGTGGTGTCATCGAGATCGCCCCGCGCGGTGAGATCGACGTCGACACCGCGTACGAGGTGCGCGAAGCCGTCGCCGAGGTGCTCGCCAAGGGGCGGCCCACCCGCATCGAGCTCAACATGCGCCTCGTCACCTTCATCGACTCCGTCGGCATCAGCGCGATGGTGGCCGGCTTCCAGACCGCCGAGGTCAGCGGCGTGAAGCTGGTCGTCACCGAGCCGAGCCGGTTCGTCCACCGACAGCTCTGGGTCACCGGCCTGCTCGGCCTGTTCGGCGCCCCGGAGCCGTACTACGCCGGCAACGCCACCCCGGAGGTCCTGCCCGGCGCCTGACGGCGTCGGACCCTTCCGTCGCCGGCTCCGCTGGGGGATGATCGTGGGCATGCTCCGGCGCGACAGCTTCCAGTACTCCGTCCAGGCGCGCTGCCCGCGCGCCGAGGCGGTGGCGCTGCTCGGCGACCTTTCCCGGCAGGGCGAGCTGCACCCGCTGATCACGCGGGTGCGCCGGCTGCCGCCCCGGCCGGGCGCCCGGGCCAGCTACGCGATCACCGACCGGCTCGCCGCCGGCCCGCTGCGCTTCTCCACGACGTACCAGGCGGACGTCCTGGTGGTCACCGAGAATGAGGTCGTCATGGCGGCCCGGCAGTGGCCGGCGACGACGGTGCGCAACCACACCCGGCTGCGCGACGAGCCGGACGGCGTGGTCCGGATCGACGTCGAGATCACGCTCTCCGCCCCCGCCCCGCTGTTCGGGTACGCCTTCCGGCAGGCCCGCTCGGCGCACCTCGGCCTGGCCCGTCGGCTCGCCGAGGTGCTGGACCGTCCGCCGGACGGTTCCGCCTCGCGGGCCTGAGCCCTCCGGCTAGCGGCCGCCCGACCTCCGCAGCCGCCCCCACGGCTTGTACGTGGACAGCACCGTGGCCACCACCAGGAGGGCGGACGACACGCTCGGGGCCACCACCAGGTCGACCATGTCGTGCGCGGAGGCCGCCCCGGCCAGCTCGCCGAGCAGCCGCAGCTTCGGGGTGAGCAGGAACAGCACCAGCCCGGTCATCACCGTGGTGAGCAGCAGCTTGACCAGCACCCAGCGGTACCGCAGCAGCCCCCACGGGGTGAGCAGCGAGCTGGCCACCCCGACCAGCCAGACCGCCACGCTCAGCGGCGCGAACAGCCAGGTGCCGACCAGCGCGGCGGCGGGGTAGACGGCGGCCGGGTCCGCGCCGCGCAGGCCGGCCACCCCGAGGGTGAGCAGGACGAGGTCCGCGCCGAGCCAACCGAGCGCGGTGACCAGGTGCAGGGTGAGCAGGGCCTTGCGGGCGCGGGGCGGGAGTCGGGTCATGTCCCGATGCTCGCCGCGCCGGCCGCCCGGGTCGTGGGCCCACCGGCGACATCCCGCGTACGCCCGGAGGCGTAGCGCCCCGGTGGCCGGCCGCGCGGCCGGCCACCGGGGGACGCGGGTCAGTACACCGACAGGTGCACGTGGTTGGTGTGGTCGCTCGACGGGTCCCCGTTGCCGCCGCTGTACGCCTTCCAGCCGCTGCTGGGCAGCCAGATCTGCTTGAACCAGATCACGTACAGCACGGCCAGGTTGTCCGCGTTGCGGACGAAGTACGCCGCCAGGTTGTTGCCGTACGTGCGGTCGCCGCCGGTGGCCACGCCGCCGAAGCCGTCCTTTTGGGCGGCGAAGTCGCAGGCCCGCCCCTTGGGGTGCTCGCCGGAGCCGCCCGGGCGGTAGCAGGAGACGTACCGGGTGAAACCGGCGGCCTTGGCCTGCTGGAGCGCGTGCAGTGTGCGCGGGGTGATGCAGCCGTTGGCCGGGGTCGGGTCGTTGACGCTGCACGACTCGGCCGGCCAGGAGCCGTCGGGGTTGCGCTTGGCGGGGGTGGCGGTGGCGCCGGAGGTGCCGCCGGGGCTCGACCCGCCGCTGGCCCGCTCGTTGGCCACGGCCAGCGCGCGCTCGGCCTGCTCCTTGCGCTTGCCCATCACCGTCACCTGCCGGCGCTGCTCGCGGATCTCGCCGTCGAGCGCCTGCTTCGTCCGGTTCGCCTGGTCGCGGGTCTCCAGCAGGTCGCGCAGGATGCGGTCCTCGTTGCTGGCGACCTGGTCGAGCGCCGCCGCCCGGTCCATGAACCCCTCGGGCGAGGCGCTGTTCAGCAGCGCCGACGCCGCCCGGAGCCGGCCCGTCTTGTACGCCACGCCGGCGATCTCGCCGACCCTGGCGTCGCGCACGGTCAGCTCCGCCTCGATCGTCTTGAGCTGGGCGCCGAGCTGCCGCTGCCGCTGCACCGAGCGGTTCAGGGCGGCCTTGGCGTCGAGGTAGCCCTTGCTGGCCGCCTCCAGCGCGGCGCGCAACGCCGGGGTGCCGCCCTCGTCGTCCTGGCCGGGCGCGGCGGCGAGCAGGGCGGCGGCCGGGGCCCCCTGTGCCGGGCCGGCGGGGGCGACCGCGAGGGCGCCGGCGAGCGCCAGCGCGAGCAGGGCCGCCACCCGGGCGGCCGTCCTTCGTACAGGTGCCACTACTGGCATACGCGTGTCCTTCCGTCAGCCGCCGACCGGGTTAGCTGACGGGTTCGGGACGGAAGATCCCTACCGCTCACGCGGATGCACCCCACGAACGTGGTTCCCCGGCTCGCCCTCGCGGGCGATTAGGCGACGGCCGCCGCGGGCGCCGGTGGGCGCCACCGGAGCGGAGGCCGGGATCGAGCCTACCGGTGCTGGTGGGGTCGGCGCTGCGCCCGTGACGCACGGTACTTGGATCAAACCCATCAAATCCGGCATGCCGGCACAATATCCCACCGGATCGACGGAGCTGGGTATCACCAGGCGGTCGGACCGCAGTTTCCCGGCGATGTTCCCGGCTCGACCTGCAGCGTGGCGTGCTCGATGTGGAAGTCCTCGTGCAGGGCCGTGCGGGCGGCGGTCAGCACGGCGCCCACCTCGGCGCCCGGGGCCATGGTCAGGTGCGCCGAGGCGACCTCCATCCCGGAGGTCAGCGTCCAGACGTGCAGGTCGTGCACCTCGACCACGCCGGGCACCGCCGCCAGCCGGTCGTGCACGGCGGTGACCTGCAGGTGCTCCGGGGCGGCCTGCACCAGGATCCGGACGGCGGCCCGGCCCAGCCGCCAGGTGCGGGGCAGGATGAACACGCCGATCGCGACCGCGACGAGAGGGTCCGCCCACCACCAGCCGGTCGCCCAGATCAGGGCCGCGGCGGCGATCACCCCGACCGAGCCGAGCAGGTCGCCCACTACCTCCAGGTACGCCCCGCGCAGGTTGATGCTCTCCTCTGCCGCGCCGCGCAGCAGGGCGAACGCGACCAGGTTGGCGAGCAGGCCCAGCACCGCCACCGCGAGCATCGGGCCGGTCGTCACCTCCGGCGGGTTGCCGAACCGGCGCACCGCCTCGACGAGGACGTACACGGCGACGCCGCTGAGCAGCAGCGCGTTGCCGAGCGCCGCGAGCACCTCCAGCCGGTACAGCCCGAAGGTGCGCTGGGGGGCGGCGGTGGCGCGGCGGGTGGCGGTGATCGCGGCGAGCGCCATGCCGATGCCGAGCACGTCGGTGAACATGTGTCCGGCGTCGGAGAGCAGCGCCAGCGAGCCGGTGACGTACGCGGTGGCCGCCTCGACCAGCATCAGCGCGCCGAGCAGCCCGAACGCCGCCCACAGCCGGCCCCGGTGGCGCTCGGCGGCGTACGCGACGCCGTGGTGGTGGTCATGACCTGCGCCCACGCCCACACCCTCCGTCCCTGTCCCGCTGCCGGCCCAATCTATGCTCACATCGCTATGTGTGCAAGTAATCGTCGGCACTCCGACCGGCGACCCCGTCCGGGTACCCGGTCAGCCGGTCGGGTCGACCGTGGTGAGGCGCTGGGTGGCCCGGGACAGGGCCACGTACAGGGTCCGGACGCCGGAGCCCGGGTCGGCCCGGATCTCGCTCGGGGCGACCAGCACGACCCCGTCGTACTCCATGCCCTTGGCCTGGAGGCTGGTCACCACCTGCAGGCGCGGGCCGGCCTGGCCGGCGAGCCAGCCGGCGACCTCGTCCCGGCGCGGGACCGGCGTGATCACCCCGACCGTCCCCTCCACCTCGCCCAGCAGCTCGGCGACCGCCGCGCCGACGGCCGGCCGCAGCTCGGCCAGCGGGACGGTGCGCTGGACCGGCTCGACGCCGGTGGTCCGGACCGCGCTGGGCAGCGCGAGGTCCGGGTAGAGCCGGCGGATCTCCGCCGCCGCCACCGCGAAGATCTCGGCGGAGTTACGGTAGTTGGTGGTGAGGGTGAAGTGGTGCCGGCGGCGCCGACCCAGCGCCTGGTCCCGGGCCCGGGTCAGCTCCTCCTCCTCGCCCGTCCACGCCGTCTGTGCCGGGTCGCCCACCACCGTCCAGGACGCCAGCCGGCCGCGCCGGCCGATCATCCGCCACTGCATCGGCGAGACGTCCTGGGCCTCGTCGACGACCACGTGCGCGTACTCGCGGTAGTCCTCCGGGCGCTGCCGGGCCGCCTCGCGGGCCGCCCGCTGCCGCTCGGCGTGCGTGCTCAGCTCCCGTACGCCGCCGGTCAGCTGGAACGGGTCCCGCTTCGGCCGGGCCGGCCGCACCGGCTTGCCGAGCAGCGCGTCCAGCTCGTCGAGCAGGGCGAGGTCGGCGATGGTGAGGCCCTCGGTGTCCAGCGTCCGGTACGCCTCGACGAGCAGGCCGATCTCCGCCCGGCTCAGCACGCCCCCGGCGTACCGGCGCAGCCGCTCCGGGCGGGCCAGCCAGCCCAGCACGTGCCGGGGGTGCAGGCGCGGCCACCACGCCTTGAGGAACTCGCGGAACTCGGGCCGGTCGGCGATCTCGTCCTCGAACGCGCGCTGCTCCGGCAGCCGGGCGATCTCCAGCCGGCGGGCCTGCGCCCACAGCGCGGCGAACACCCCGTCGAAGCCGGCCCGGCGCACCTCGTTGCGGCGGGCGCCGCGGGGCAGCGCCCGGTCCCGGATACCGTCCAGCTCGCGGCGGTCCAGGCGCAGCAGCGTGCCCCGGTAGAGCAGCCGCAGCTCGCCGGGGCCGCCCGGCACGGCGTCCCGGACGGCGCGCTCCAGCACCCGCCGCATCCGCAGCGACCCCTTCACCGCGGCCACCTCCTGCGGGTCGGTGCGGGTGGCCGACATGCCCGGGAAGAGCGAGCCGAGCGAGTGCAGGGTGGCGGCCTCCTCGCCCAGCGACGGCAGCACCGAGGAGATGTACTCCACGAACACCGCCGACGGGCCGACCACCAGGATGCCGCCGCCGGCGTACCGGCTGCGGTCGGAGTAGAGCAGGTACGCCGCGCGGTGCAGCGCCACCGCCGTCTTGCCGGTGCCCGGGCCGCCGGAGACGAGGGTCACCCCGGAGCCGGGGGAGCGGATCGCCTCGTCCTGCTCGCGCTGGATGGTGGCGACGATGTCGCGCATGCCGCGGCCGGTGGCCCGGGACAGGGTGGCCAGCAGCGCACCGTCGCCCACCACGGCCATGTCCGGCGGGGCCGCCCCCGGATCCAGCAGGTCGTCCTCGATCCGGGTCACCCGCTCGGCCGAGGACTGGATCGTGCGCCGCCGTACCACGCCCAGCGGCTGCGCCGGGGTGGCCTGGTAGAACGCCGCGGCGGCCGGGGCCCGCCAGTCCACCACCAGGGTCTCGGCGTCCTCGGCGCGCACCCCGAGCCGCCCGACGTGCAGCACCTGGCCGCCGCGCAGGTCCAGCCGGCCGAAGACCAGCCCCTCGTGCTCGGCGTCGAGCAGGTGCCGCCGCTGGGCGGCGTGGAAGACCATGGCGTCCCGCTCCACCAGGGCACCGAAGTTGCCCACCCGGGCCAGCCGGTAGCCCTCCTTCTCGGCCAGGGCGGCCGAGCGGCGCAGTTCGGCGAGACGGGCGTACACCCGGTCGAGATGCCGTTGCTCGACGGCGATCTCCTGCTCCAGGGTGGTCCGGTCGGTCAACGTACGGGCTCCTCGCAGACGTCGGCGCCGGTCGCGCCGGGGTGTCCGGGTGAGGGTACGGCCAGCGGCCCGGGCCGTCGCGGGGCCATGCCGGTCCCGCGATCCGCCCCACGTCCCGGCGGCGCGGGCCGGCGACGGTCAGCCGGCCGGGACGGTGCCGGATTCGGCGGCCTCCCCGGCGGTCGGGCCGGCCTCCCCGGCGGTCGTGTCGGCCCCCGCGGCGGGGGCCGGACCCGTGGCGGGCGCCGTGGCCAGCACCCGGCGCAGCACGCCGGCCAGCGCGGCGTTCACCTCGTCGGGCCGCTCCATCATGAGCATGTGCCCGGCGCCGGGGCAGACGGTCAGCGTGGTCTCCGGCAGCGCCGCCGCGATCGACTCGGCGCACGGCGGCGGGGTGAGCCGGTCCCGGTCGCCCACCAGCGCCGCTGCCGGCAGGTGGGCCAGCGCGGCGAGGGTGTCCAGCCGGTCCTGGGCCCCGATCGAGGCCCGGAAGCCGCCGATCGAGCGCAGCGAGGCGCGGGCCACCGCGGAGGTGACCAGCCGGATGTCGGCGGGATCGCAGCGGTCGCCGAACAGCAGCCACCGGATGCTGGGGCGCAGCGCGCGCAGCAACGGCCGGGGCGGGCACCACGAGCCGCAGCGGGCCAGCACCCCGGCGCCGGTGGTCTCCGCCAGCCGGATCAGCCGGGCGACGCGGGGCGAGAGCCCGTAGACGGTGTGGGCGTGGCCCTCGGCGGTGGTGGAGACGAAGACCAGCCCGGCCGTCCGGGCGGCGAAGTGCCCGGGGTGACGGTGCGCGTACTCCATGATCGTCATGCCGCCCATCGAGTGCCCGACGAGCACCACCGGGCCGGCCGGGGCGGCGGCGTCGACCACCGCGGCGAGGTCGTCGCCGAGCTGGGCCAGGGTGGCGGTACGCAGCGGCATGCAGCTGGACCTGCCGTGGCCGCGCGCGTCGTACGTGAGCACCCGGACCCGGTCGCCGAACCCGTCCCGGACCGCGGCGAGCTGGCGGTGCCAGCCGCGCCCGTCCAGCGTCCAGCCGTGCAGCAGGATCGCGGTGACCTCGGCGTCGGCCGGCCCGGACGCCTCGACGTGCAGGCGTACGCCGTCGGGCAGCCGTAGCTCCACGTGCTCGGGCATCGCCGCCTCCCCTTGGCCGCCCGGAAATACACCGGCTACCCACCATGGCTCCACGCCAACCGTCCGGCTGACGGAAAAGGAAGGGCCCCTTTTTGACGCCTGCGGTAGAGAAGGGTTCCCCTCTCACCCTCGGTCTCACCCCCGGTCTCACCCCCGGCGCGGCGGGGGCGGGCCGGGTGGAGCGGGTGGGCGGGGCAGGAGACGACGAACCGCCCGCCGGGGTGACCCGACGGGCGGTTCGTGTGTCGCGTGGGGGAGGGCTCAGCCCTCGAAGACGCCGGCCTCGACGAGGCGCTTCTCGGTGGCGTCCCAGCCGTGCTCCGGGTGGGCGGCGGCGAGGCCGTTGATCTCGGCCCGGATCTTGGCGGCGTGGCCGGCGGCGGCCAGCACCCGGATCTCCTCGATGAAGGCCTCGGAGTCGGTGCGCAGGTGCGCCGTCTTGCCGTTGGTCAGGTTCCGCAGGTAGGCGTGCTTGCCACCGTTGAGCGGAATGATGTACTTGAACTCGCCCAGCACGCTGAGGGCGCCACCCTGGCCAGCCTGGCCGGCCCGGACTGACGCGCGCGCGGTCTTAGAGGTGTTGCTCGCCACGGAGGTACTCCTTGAGACGTACGGGAGGACGGTAACGTCCGGGGGCTGGTGACGGGTGACGCCCGGCTGGAGCCTCGACCCGTCGAAGATGTGCGCGGCACAGGCCGCCGATGGAACTGTACACGACCACGGCGCCTGGCTGGTCGCCGTGCCTGTTCGAAGGGCACAACCGGGTGGGTCGCCCGGCTATTCCGACCCGCCGGCGGACCGGGCCTGGCGCCCGGGGCCGCCCGCCCGGTTCAAGATCCGCGCTACTTCGGTGAAACTGTCCCATCCCGGCGGGTGGAGGCCGCTGTTTCGGTGAAGTTGTCCGGATCTTGGGCTCGGATGCGCGCTCCCGAGTCGGGTGGTGTGCCTGGCGCCCGCCCGGGCCGGGACGTGGCGCCCGCCCGGGCCGCACGGCGCACCTACCGCAGGGCAATTTTCCGATTCCCTGGCGTACCATCCGTCACACCAGTCATCATGTGTTCCAGTGACATCTCCGGTGGTCGAGGTCGTAGGGGAAGACGCACCTCGCTCTCCGGGAGGTCTCCGTGCCAACGCGTGGCGTCGTATACGTCCACTCGACCCCGCTCGCCGTGTGCCCACACGTCGAGTGGGCGATCGCGCGCGTCCTCGCCGCGCCGGTCAACCTGCACTGGACGGCGCAGCCCGTCGACCCCGGCGCACGCCGCGCCGAGTGCGGGTGGACCGGCCGTCCGGGGACGGGTGCCGAGCTGGCCGCTGCCCTCCGGCAGTGGCCCATGATCCGTTTCGAGGTGACCGAGGAACCGAGCGCCGGTGTCGACGGGGAACGGTTCATGTACGTGCCGGGCCGGGGCCTGTTCCGGGCCACGGTCGGGGCGGCCGGCGACATCCAGCTGGGCGAGGACCGGCTGCGCGCCATCATGGCCGCCGCCCGCGCCCCGGAGGCGCTGACGCACGCCCTCGACAAGGCGCTCGGCACCGCCTGGGACGCCGAGCTGGAGCCCTACCGGTACGCCGGCGACGGCGCCCCGGTGACCCTGCTCACCCGCGTCGGCTGAAGCCCCGAGCCGCCAACCCCGCCGCCGGCCCCGCCATCCGCCCCGCCACCCGCCACCCGCCACCCGCCGCCCGGCGGGCGGCGGTCGCCACCAGGCCAACTTGCCCCGATAAAGGTGAACTGGTGGGATGGGCGGCGTGTCGATTACCCCTCGACGTGCCGCCCTCGCGCTCACCGCCCTGACCGCACTGCTCGTCACCGGGTGCGCGGGGCCGGCGGACGGGCCGGGCGTCGCCCCGCCGACCACCACCCCGGCGGCGACGCCGACCCCGTCCGGGTCGACCGCCGCCGACCCCGCCGCCCGCGCCGCCACCCTGGCCGGCGCCCTCGCCGACGAGGACCTGGTCGGTCAGGTGCTGATGCCCTACGCGTACGGCAGCTCGGCGACGGACGTGTCGGACGCCTCCGCCGCCGGCAACCGGGCCCTGGCCGGGGTGGCCACCCCGGCCGAGATGGTCGCGAGGTACCGGCTGGGCGGGCTCATCCTCGTCGGCTTCAGCGCCGACGACCCCACCTCCGGCAACCAGGTCACCACCAACGTCGACAACCCGCAGCAGGTCCGCGAGCTGACCGGCGGGCTGCGGGAGGCCGCCGCGAAGCTGGCCGCCGGCCCGTCCGGCTTCCTGGTCGGCACCGACCAGGAGTACGGCGTGGTCACCCGGGTCACCGACGGCGTCACGCTGCTGCCCAGCCCCCTCGCGGCCGGGGCGGCCGGCGACCCGGCGCTCACCGAGGCCGCCTGGCGCGCGGCCGGCACCGAGCTGGCCGCCATGGGAATCAACATGGACTTCGCCCCGGTCGCCGACGTGCTCGCCAAGCGCAGCACGGTGATCGGGTCCCGGTCGTTCGGCGCGGACCCCGAGCGGGCCGGAGCCCAGGTGGCCGGTGCGGTCCGCGGGCTGCAGGGCAGCGGCGTGGCGGCCACCGTCAAGCACTTTCCGGGCCACGGCCTCAGCGCCGCCGACTCGCACAAGGATCTGCCGGTGGTCGGCCAGTCCCGCAAGGTGCTCGACAGCGTCGCGTTCCCGCCGTTCGCGGCCGGCATCGAGGCCGGGGCGCTCGCGGTGATGTCCGCGCACCTCGACGTCACCTCGATCGACCCCGGCGTTCCGGCGACCTTCTCCCGCAAGGTCCTCACCGACGTGCTGCGCGGGCAGCTCGGCTTCAAGGGCGTCGTGGTCACCGACGGAATGAACATGGCGCCGGCCAAGCGCTGGTCGCCGGGGGAGGCCGCGGTGCGGGCGCTCAACGCCGGCAACGACCTGATCCTGATGCCGCCCAACGTCGCCCAGGCGTACGACGGGCTGCTCGCCGCGCTGCGCGACGGGTCGCTGCCCCGGGCGCGGCTGGTCGAGGCGGTCACCCGGGTGCTGACGATGAAGTTCACCCTGGCGGACCGCCCCGCGCCCGCGATGTCCACGCTCAACAGCCCGGAGCACCGCAGGGCGGCCGAGGCACTGGCCGCCGGCGCGGTGACCGTGCTGCGCGGCTCCTGTGCCGTCGGCGTACGCGGCCCGGTGACCGTCACCTCCTCCGGCGGGCGGGACCGGACCCGGGCGCTGCTGACCGAGGCGCTGACGGCGGCCGGCGTCGAGGTGAAACCGAGCGGCGGGACGAAGGTGCACCTCGTCGGGTACGGCGACGGCGCCGGCGACCTGAGCGGGGACGCCGACGTGACCGTCGCGATGGACACCCCGTACGTGCTGGCGCACGCGAAGTCGCCCACGCTGCTGGCCACGTACTCCTCCAGCCGGGCGTCGATGACGGCGCTGGCGGGGGTCCTCGCGGGCAAGGCCCGACCCGCCGGCCGCTCGCCCGTGCCGGTCCCCGGCCTCCCCGCGACCACCTGCGGCGACTGACGCCCCGACGGCGCCGGACGAGCCTGCGCCGCCCCGCCCGGCTGGTAGCGTTCGGCTGTCCCGACACCGCCGGCGAGGACGGAGGCCAGCGCCGTGACGCGACCGGAGCCGGCAGTGTCGGTGGTGGTCCCGATGTTCAACGAGGAGAGCGTGCTGCCGCTGTTCGCCCGGCGGCTGCGCGCCGTCCTCGACGGGCTCGACGAGCCGTACGAGGTGCTGGCGGTCGACGACGGCAGCACCGACGGCACCGCCGCCGGCCTGGCCGGGCTGCGCGCCCGCTGGCCGCAGCTGCGGGTGCTGCGGCTGCGTCGCAACAGCGGCCACCAGGCGGCGCTGGTCGCCGGGGTGCTGCGGGCCCGCGGGCGGTACGTGGTCAGCATCGACGCCGACCTGCAGGACCCGCCGGAGGCGATCGTCGAGATGCTGCGCCGGGCCCGCGCCGAGGGCCTGGACGTCGTGTACGGGGTACGCGCCGACCGCAGCCGGGACACCCGGTTCAAGCGGTGGACGGCGGCCGGCTACTACCGGCTGATGCGGCGGCTGGTCGGCAAGCAGGTGCCCGCGCAGGCCGGCGACTTCCGGCTGCTCAGCCGGGCGGCCGTGGAGGCGCTGCGGGAGCTGCCCGAGCGCAGCCCGGTGCTGCGGCTGGTGGTGCCCTGGCTCGGCTTCCCCAGCGCGGAGGTCAGCTACGAGCGCGAGGAGCGCGCGGCCGGCCGGACGAAGTACCCCCTGTCCCGGATGGCCGGCCTGGCCGTCGAGAGCGTCACGAGCTTCTCCGCCGTACCGCTGCGGGTGGCCACCTGGCTCGGGCTGGCCGGCGTGGCGGTCTGCGGCGTCCTGGCGGTCGTCGCCGTGGTCGCCTGGCTCGCGGGCGCCACGGTGACCGGCTGGCCCTCGCTCTACGTGGCGGTCCTCTTCCTCGGCGCGGTGCAGCTGCTCTGCCTCGGCCTGCTCGGCGAGTACGTGGCCCGCGTCTACACGGCCGTGCAGGGCCGCCCGGCGTACTTCGTGGCCAGCGACACCGGCGCGGACGGCGCCGACCGCGACCCCCGTGGCGGGGTGCCGACGGCGCCCGACGATCCGGCCGAGCTGGCCGACAGCCTCCGGTGACGGTGCTGGCCACCGGCGGCGCCGAGCCGTCCGGCCCGCGCGAACCCGACGCCGCCGCCGGGCCGGGCGGCGCCCCGCCCGCCCGCCGCCCCGCCGCGGCGCGCTTCGCCCCCGCCGCCGCGGGCTACGCCGCCGTCGTGGTCGCGCTGCTCGCCACCGGCACCCCGGCGCTCGACGTGGCCCGCTGGACCGGGTACGTCCTGCTGGCCGTGCTGCTGCCCGGCACGCTGGTGTTCCGGGCGCTGCGCCGCCCCCCGCACACCCTGGTGGAGGACGTGGCGCTGGGCGCCGCGGTCGGGCTGGTGCTGGAACTGGTCGGCTGGGCGGCGTTCACCGCGCTCGGGCGGCCCGGCTGGCTGTGGCTGTGGCCGCTGGCGGTGCTGGTGCCGTTCGTGGCCGTGCCCCGGCTGCGCCGGCACTGGCGGCCGGCCGGGTACGTCCCGGTCCCCGCCGGCTGGGCCTGGTCGCTGGCCGCCGTGGTCGCCGGCTTCACGCTCTACCTGACCGAGTCGTTCCTGCGGGTCAACCCGGTGCTGCCGACCGACGAGGGCCAGGCCCAGTACATCGACCTGGCGTTCCAGCTCTCCCTGGCCGGCGCGGCCACCCACCAGGTGCCACTGGAGGTGCCGCAGGTCGCCGGGGAGCCGCTGCACTACCACTGGTTCGGCTTCGCCCACTTCGCCGCGGCCAGCCTGGTCAGCGGCGTCGACCTGCCCACGGTCTTCTTCCGGCTCGGCGTGCCGAGCCTGTGCGCGCTCGCCGCCGTGCTGGTCGCGGTGGTCGGCTGGCGGGTCAGCGGCCGCCCGTACGCGGGGGTGGCCGCCGCCGCGCTGATGTTCACCGTCGGCGAGTTCGGCTACGAGAACGGGATACGCCAGCTCTTCGGCACCCAGGCCACGTTCATCGTCTGGGGCAGCCCGTCGATGACGTACAGCTGGGTGCTGCTGCTGCCGCTGGTCGCCGCGCTCGGCGAGGTCGCCGGCCGGGCCCGGGGGTCGACCGTGCCGGCGCTCGGGCCCGGCCGCTGGGCGCTCGCGGCGCTGTTCCTGGCCGCGTCGACCGGCGCGAAGGCCAGCTCCGTGCCGGTGGTGCTGGCCGCGCTCGCGTTCACCGCCGCGGTGGGGCTGCTCGCCCGCCGCCGGCCGCCCCGGGCGGTGCTGGCGGCGGCGGGGCTGGCGCTGGCCGCGCAGCTGTTCGCCACCGCCGTGCTGTTCGCGTTCGAGAGCCACGGGGTGACCGTCGACCCGTTCTCCGGGCTGCGCCCGTACGTCGGGACGGGCCACCCGGCGGGGGTGACCGCGCTGCTCTGGGCGGCGGTGTTCGGCGCGTTCCTGCTCAACCTCCAGCTGCGGCTGGCCGGCGCGCTGGCGCTGCTGCGGCTGCGCCGGTGGCGGCTGGAGCCGGTGCAGGTGTTCCTGCTCGGCGGCGCGCTCGCCGGGCCGGCGATCTACCTGCTGGTCGGCCACCCGGGCAGCAGCAACCAGTACTTCACCCGGGCCGGGTTCGCGTTCGGGGTGATCCTGTCGGCGTGGGGCTGGGCGGAGCTGCTCGACCGGGCCGCGCTGGGCGTACGGGGCCGGGCGCTGCTCGCGGCCGGGGCGGCCGGGTTCGCCGTGCTGCTCACCGCCGTCCAGTTGCGCCACCCGGCCCCCGCGCCGGCCGGCCCGGCGTACGCGGCGGTGCTGCCGCTGCTGACCTGGGCGATGGCGCTGCTGGCCGTGGCGGTGCTGGTGGCGCTGGGCTGGCCCGCGCTGGTCGGCCGGTGGCCGGGGCTCGCCGGCCGGGGCGGGGCGGTGCTGCTCACCGCCGCCCTGGTCGCCGGCGCGCCGGGGCTGGTGCTGGACGCGGCGGCGGCCCACCGGTATCCCAACGGCGGGGCGTACCCGGTGGAGCGGATGCCCGCCTCCCGGGTGGCGGCGGCCCGCTGGGTGCACGACCACAGCGAGCCCGGCGACGTGGTGGCGACCAACGCGCACTGCCGGGCGGTGGTGCGGGGCTGGTGCGACGCCCGGTCGTTCTGGCTGAGCGGCTACGCCGAGCGCGCGGTGCTGGTCGAGGGGTGGGCGTTCGCGCCCCGCATGGTGGGCCTGCCCGGCGGCCCGTACGCCCCGTTCTGGGACGCCGGGCGGCTGCGGGCCAACGACGAGGCGTTCACCGCCCCCACTGCCGCCGGCCTGGCCCACCTGCGCGACTCGTACGGCGTGCGCTGGCTGGTCGTCGACCGCCAGGTCGGGCGGGAGTCCGAGGCGCTGGCGACGCTGGCGGACCTGCGCTACACGAACGCCCGGATGGCCGTGTACCGCCTGCGCTGAAAGGGCGCCGTTGTGACGGTTTGCCGCGCTGTCCTTTACTGGAGGTCCTGAGTGGAGGTGGAGGCGGTGTCGTGGTCGCAGTCCGGGATGTCGTGCGGGACGTGGTGGCGGAGGTCGCCCCCGAGGAGCTGCCACTGGTGGACGGGCTGGCGTCGTACGACGACGGGACCGTCGTGCGCCGGCTCAGCCGCACCGGGCCACGGCGCGAGCCGCTCGGCTTCGGCTGGGGCGAGGTCGTCGGGCTGGCCACCCCGGTGGTGTGGCTGGTGCTCGACCAGGTGGCGCAGCGGCTCGCGGACGCGGCGGTGGACGGCACGGCCAAGGGGGCCAGGGGGCTGCTGCGCAGGCTCGTACGCCGCCGCCGGCCGCCCGCGACCCTCCCGACGCTGACCGCGGAGCAGCTCGCCGAGCTGCGCCGGGATCTACTGGACCTGTCCATCCGGAGGGGGCTGGACGCGCAGATCGCCGCCGAGCTCGCCGACACGGTCGTCCGCAGGCTGGGTCCGGGCTCCGGCGACAGCCCCGGCGAGCCGACCCCGGCGAGCTGACCGTGGCGGGCGGGTCGTCACGGGTCGACGAGCGGGCGCTGGGCGCGGGCACGACCGCGAGGTTCACGCTGCTGGTCGCCCTGCTGGTCGCCACCAGCAGCGTGATGCTGCTCTACATCGCCCTCGCCCTGACCGCCACCGACGGCTTGAGCTGCACCTTGGCGGCCGGGGCCGACCCGGGCACCGACCCGGCGGCCAACGTGATGGCCAGGCGCAGCCTGCAGTGGGAGGCGTACGCCGCGTGCAGCGAGCGCTACGCCCCGCCCCCGTCCGGGTGGTGGCTGGTCGGCTGGTGGGCGCTGCTGGCCGCGTGCACGGCCGCGCTGTTCTGGGCGCTGCCCGCCTGGAAGGCCCGCCGCGGCCGGGTGGTGGTGCCGCTGGCCGCCGTCGACCGGGACGGCGAGATCGGGCGTACGGTGGCCGAGTTGTCCGCGACCGCCGGCCTCGCCCGCCCGCCGCGCGTGGTGGTCGACCCCGCCGCGGCCTCGGCCGGGGCGGTGGTGTTCGGCCGGACCGGGCGGGCGACGGTGTGCCTGCACGGCGGTCTGGTCGTCGCGCGGACGACAGACCCGGGGTGGTTCCGGGCGGCGCTGCTGCACGAGCTCGCCCACATCGCCAACCGGGACGTGACGATCACCTACCTCACCGTGGCCCTGTGGCGGGTCTACGCCGCCGTGGCCGTTCCCCCGTTCCTGCTGTGGGGCGCGTGGAGGTTCAGCACGGCGTCCGGGGCGAGGCTGTGGTCCGCCGACGCTCCCATCGTCACCCGCGGCCTGCTGGTCACCGGCCTGCTCGCGGTGCTGGTGTACCTTGCCCGGTCCGACGTGCTGCGCAGCCGCGAGGTCTACGCCGACCTGGCCGCCGTGCGCTGGGGCGCGGACCCGGAGGGTGCCAGCACGGCGGGTTCCCGTTGGCCGGGTCGTCGGTGACCGGGAAGATGCCGGCCTTGAACACGGTGGAGGTGTCGGCCGAGTTCCCCTTCGGGTCGACGATGATCTCCACGCTGTCGGTGACCTGGACGAACACCTTCAGCGCGTCCTCGGTCCAGGCGATCCGGCCCGTCGCCGAGCCGTCCTGCGGCGTGGTGGCCGCCCCCTCCCAGATCCGGGACACGTCCAGCTCCTCACCCGGATACTCGCCGCGTCCGGATCTCGGCGTCCAGCGCCCGTACGTGCGCCCCGGCGACGTCGGCCACGCTCGCCTGGCGGTCCAGGATCCGGCGGGCGGCGTCCAGCCCGATGCCGAGGTCCCGCAGGGTCCGCAGCAGGTCGAGCCGGGCCACCGCCGCCGCGTCGTACAGCCGGTAGCCGCCGGAGGTACGCGTGGTCGGCGGCAGCAGGCCGAGATCGGACCAGAAGCGGATGGTGCGTACGGTCAGGCCGGTCCGCCGGGCGAGTTGCCCGATGGCGTACAGCTCGGTGCGGTCGGTCACCCGCCCAGCGTGCACCCTCCAGCCGCTGGAGACTCAAGCCGCCGCCGCGCGGCGGCGGGGTCGGCCCTGGCGGGGTCAGCCGTCGGTGGGGCGGTGGGCGCGCAGCATGAGGGACACGCCGGGCAGCGACCGCACCGGCAGGTACCGCTCGGCGGTGATGACGGCCCGCAGGCCCAGGTTGAGCACGGGATGCGGGTCGTCCAGGTCGCTGCCGGTGGACCTGCGCCGCCGCCAGGCCGCCGCCGGCCGCAGCAGCACGTTCCAGCTCCACAGCTCGTCGACCACCAGCCCGGGCTTCTCCACGACGGCGCGCAGCGACGCGCGGTCGTACCGCCGGACGTGGCCGACGGCCTCGTCGTGCGCGGACCACAGCGCCATGTCGGCGGGTACGGCGATCAGCGCGGCGCCCCCGGGGCGCAGGGTCCGGCGGATCTCGGCGGCGGCCAGGTGGTCCTCGTCGAAGTGTTCCAGGATGTCGAACGCCACCACCAGGCCGAGGCTCGCCGAGGGCAGCGGCAGGTGCCGGGCGTCGGCCTGGACGACGTCGAGCCCGCGCTCCCGCGCCACCGCGGCGCCCTCCGGCGTGTACTCCAGCGCCACCGGACGCCAGCCGTGCGCGCGCAGCACCCGCGTGTTGCCGCCGCCGGCCGCGCCGACGTCGAGCGCCCGCCCGGGGCGGTGGCCGGCGGCGGCCAGCCGGCGCAGCGCCCGGGCCAGCAGGACGCGCCGCTCCCGGTACCACCAGTGGCGGTCCTCCAGGGCGGCGAGCTTGCGGACTTCCGTCGCTTCCACGTCGTGCTCCTCGCGGTTCTCGGCGGCCCTCACCCTAGTCGGGCGCCGCCCCGTCCGCTCGCCTTGCCGCGAGGTTCCGGACGGGCCGGCCGAGGAAACGTGCGACCCGGGCCTGGCGAGGTGAGCATGGCCGGTTCCGGGGCGCGGCGGGCGAGTGCGGGGGCACCTGGACGCGGCCCCTCTGGAGCTGCCCCGTCTGTGCGCCCAACAGAACCCGCCCCCACCCGCCGCCCCCGCCCCGCCCCCACCCCCCACCCCCCGCCTCGCACCCGCCCCCGCGCGTCTCCGCCCCCCGCCCCCCACCGCCCCGCCCCCTCGCACTGCCGACGCAGGAATGATCATGGAGTTGGCGGGGCTTTCGGAGATCGACACGACCGTCAACTCCATGATCAACCTGACCGGGTTCGGCGTGGGGGGAGGGGTGTGGGGGAGGGGGGTGGGTTGGCGGGTCCGTGTGCGGGTGCCCCGTTCGTGCGGGCAGCTCCACAGGGCTCGGAGAGGGCCGTGGGTCGCGGCAGGGCCCGTTCCCTATTGCTCCCTATCGGGTCTAGGATGGGGAACGATGGGGAATGAAATGTACTCGGTCGAGCAGGTGGCCGAGGTGCTCGGACTGCACGTGCGTACCGTGCGGGGCTACATCCGGGCCGGCCGGCTCAGGGCCGTACGGATCGGCAAGCAGTACCGGATCGCCCGCGCCGACCTGGACGCCCTGACGGGGCGGGCGGCGCAGCCGGCCCCGGTTCGGTCCGCGGCCGTCGCGCCGGTGGAGGTGTCGAGCATCGTGCAGGTCGACGGCGTCGACCGGCGCGCAGCCGACCGGCTGGCCACGCTCGTCCTGGCCGCGGCGCACACCGGCGCCGAGCCCGCCCGGCCGCTGCGCGTGCAGACCGTCCACGACGAGGAGCGGAGCCGGATGAAGATCGTGATACTCGGTGGCGCCGCCGCCACCGCCGAGATGCTGCACCTGGTGGAGGCCGTCCTGGACGGCGGCAACGGCCTGCTCGACCAGGAGAGCGCGACGGATCGACCCCTGCGTCCGGCGTCGACATGGGAGGCCGGGGATGCCTGACGTGGTGCGGGAACGGGCCGGGGCGCGGGTGCTGGAGTGCGACCCGGACGGCCCGCCGGTGGCCACCGTGCAGGACGCGCTGGACCTGATCGGTGCGGCGTTCCTCGGCGCCGAGGTGGTGGCTGTGCCGGCGGGCCGGCTCGACGGCCACTTCTTCGACCTGGGCACCCGGTTCGCCGGTGAGGTCATGCAGAAGTTCGTCAACTACCGGCTGCGCCTGGCGATCATCGGCGACATCTCCCGGCACCTCGCGACGAGTCCCGCCCTGCGAGCCCTCGTCCACGAGTCCAACCGGGCCGACCACGTCTGGTTCCTGCCCGACCTGGACGCGCTCGACGCCCGCCTGCGCGCCGTCGCCTGACGGCGGGGGTGCCCTCGATCCCGCCGCGGGACCGGAGCACCCCTCCGTGGCCGGGTCGTCAGGCTCGCGTGAAGACGAGCGCCACGTTGTGCCCGCCGAAGCCGAACGCGTTGTTCAGCGCGGCGGGGATCTCCATGTGGCGCGCCTTGTGGGCGGCCACCTCCAGGTCGAGGCCGTCGTCCGGGTCGTCCAGGTTGATCGTCGGGGGGACGACCCCGTCGCGGATGGCCAGGATGGTGGCGATCGACTCCAGCGCGCCGGCCGCGCCGAGCAGGTGGCCGGTCATCGACTTGGTGGCGGCGAGCACCGGGTGGTCGCCGAGCGCGGCGCGCAGCGCGCCGATCTCGAGCATGTCGCCGACCGGGGTCGAGGTGGCGTGGGCGTTGACGTGCACGATGTCCTGCTTGGCCACGCCCGCGTCGGCGATGGCCCGGCGGATCGCCCGGATCGCGCCCTCGCCCTCCGCGTGCGGCTGCACCATGTCGTACGCGTCGGAGGTGACCCCGGCCCCGGCGAGCCGCGCGTACACCCGGGCGCCCCGGGCGGCGGCATGCTCGGCCCGCTCCAGCACCACGATGCCCGCGCCCTCGCCGAGCACGAACCCGTCCCGGCCCTTGTCCCAGGGGCGGGACGCCCGCTCGGGCTCGTCGTTGCGGGTGGACATGGCCCGCATCGAGGCGAACCCGGCCATCGGCAGCGGGTGGATGACCGCCTCGGTGCCGCCGGCCACCACCACGTCGGCCCGACCGGCGCGGATGATGTCCAGGCCCAGCGCGATCGCCTCGGCGCCGGTGGCGCAGGCGCTGGCCACCGAGTGCACGCCGGCCTTCGCGCCCACCTCCAGCCCCACCCACGCGGCGGGACCGTTCGGCATCAGCATCGGCACGGTGTGCGGGGAGACCCGGCGGGGGCCGGACGCCTCCAGGATGTCGTCCTGCGCGAGCAGGGTGGTGGCCCCGCCGATGCCGGAGCCGACGCTGACCGCCAGCCGCTCCGGGTCCAGCCCGGAATCGGCCAGGCCGGCGTCGGCCCAGGCCTGCTGCGCCGCGACGAGCGCGATGGCCTGGGAACGGTCGAGCCGGCGCAGCTTGACCCGGTCCAGCACCTCGGACGGCTCGACGGCGAGCTGCGCCGCGATCCGGACCGGGAGCTGCGCGGCCCACTCCTGGGTGAGCGGACCCACCCCGGAGCGGCCGGCGAGCATGGCGTCCCAGGTCGACGCGACGTCCCCGCCCAGCGGGGTCGTCGCGCCGAGCCCGGTGACGACGACGTCGGAGCGACTCATGATCAGGACTGCGCCTCGATGTAGCTGACGGCGTCCCCGACGGTCTTCAGGTTCTGCACCTCGTTGTCCGGGATCTTGACGCCGAACTTCTCCTCGGCCGCGACCACGACCTCCACCATGGAGAGCGAGTCGACGTCCAGGTCATCGGTGAAGGACTTCCCCTCGGCCACGTCGTCCGGGTTCACCCCGGCAACCTCTTCGAGGATCTCGGCGAGGCCGGCGGTGATCTCGTCACGGGTCATTGCGGTTGGGTTCCTCTCAATGGGGTTGGTCACCGGGCGGCACAGGGCCCGCCCGGTGCGCACGGCACGGTGGGAGCCGGACGTCAGGGGCAGCGGACGACCTGACCGGCGTAGGTCAGGCCGCCGCCGAAACCGAAGAGCAGCACCGGGGCGCCCGAGGGCACCTCCCGCCGCTCGACGAGCTTGGACAGCGCCAGCGGCACGCTCGCCGCCGAGGTGTTGCCGGACTCGACGATGTCCTTCGCGATGATCGCGTCGGGGATGCCGAGCCGCTTGGCGATGCCGTCGATGATCCGGGCGTTGGCCTGGTGCGGCACGAACGCGGCCAGCTCGGACGGAGCGACCCCGGCCCGCTCGCACGCCTGCAGGGCCAGCGGGGCCAGCTCGGTGGTGGCCCAGCGGAAGACCGCCTGCCCCTCCTGCTTGATGTACGGGCGCCAGCCCTCGATGCGTACCGCGTCGCTCTTCTCGGGCACCGAGCCCCACACCACCGGGCCGACCCCGGCCGGCTCGCCCTCCGCGGTGGCGGTGAGCACCGCGGCGCCGGCGCCGTCCGCGAAGATGATGCAGGTGGAGCGGTCGGTCCAGTCGGTGAAGTCGGACAGCTTCTCCGCGCCGATGACAATCGCGTTGCGCGACGCCCCGGCCCGGATGGCGTGGTCGACGGTGCCCAGCGCGTACGCGAAGCCCGAGCACGCGGTGTTGATGTCGAACGCCCCCGGCGCGGTGATCCCGAGTTTGGCGGCGACCCGGCAGGCGACGTTCGGGCTGCGGTCGATCGAGGAACAGGTGGCGACCACGACCAGGTCGATGTCGGCGGCGGTGAGGCCGGAACCGGCCAGCGCCTTGCCGGCGGCGGCCGCGGCCATGTCGGCGACGGTCTCGTCCCCGGCGATCCGGCGGGTGACGATGCCGACCCGGTCCCGGATCCACTCGTCGTTGGTGTCCACGAGCTGGGCGATCTCGTCGTTGGTGACGATCCGCGACGGCTGGTAGTGCCCCAGCGCGACGATACGACTTCCTGTCATGACTGCTGACCCCCGATCCGGGCGAGTGGTTGGCCCGGCGCGACCGGGTCGTCGTGGTGGGCCAGCCACTCGGTGAGCAGGCCGCTGTCGTGCGCGGTCACCTCGACCGGCCCCTGCCGGGTGGCGACGTGCCCGATCACCTGCCCGGTCCGCAGCGCCGCACCCTCGGCCAGCCCGTCGAGGGGCGCGAAGGTGCCCGCCGAGGGGGCGACCACGACCCGGAACCGGAGGGTCGGCTCGTGGCTCGGCGCCGTTCCGTGCCGGGCGATCAGGTCCCGTGCGGCGGGCAGGTCGTCCGGCGTGTTCAGGGTGACGATCTCGGGGACACCGGACTCCTTGAGATCCCGCTTGACCAGGCCGGCGAGCGTGCCGGCGGGCGGGAGCTCGATCACCCCGGTGACCCCGAGGTCGGCGAGCGCCCGCATGCACAGGTCCCAGCGCACCGGCGCGGTGACCTGGCGGACCAGGCGCTGCACCATCTCCCGGCCGTGGCTGACGGCGGTGCCGTCGAGGTTGGACAGCAGGATCCGGGCCGGATCGGCCGGGGTGATCCCGGCGGCCACCTCGGCCAGCGCGGCCTCGGCCGGACCCATGTACGGGGTGTGGAACGCGCCGGCCACCTTCAGCCGGACCACCCGGGCCTTCGCCGGCGGCTCGGCGGCGAGCTTGTCCAGCCCGGCGACGGAGCCGGCGGCGACGATCTGCCCGGCGCCGTTGCGGTTGGCCGGGTGCAGACCCTGCGCGTCGAGGGAGGCGAGCACCTCGTCGGTGTCCCCGCCCAGCACGGCCGCCATGCCCGTCGCCTCCAGCGCGCAGGCGGACGCCATCTCCCGGCCGCGGACCCCGGCGAGCGTGATCGCGGTCTCGGCGGGGAAGACCCCGGCCAGCGCGGCCGCGGCCAGCTCGCCGACGCTGTGCCCGGCGGCGAGCGCCACGTCGTGCATCGGCAGGTGCTCGGCGGCGAGCAGGGCCGCGGCCACCAGCAGCGGCTGGGTGCGCGCGGTGTCCTTGATCTCGTCCGCATCGGCCTTGCTGCCCAGGTGCACCAGGTCGACCCCGGCCAGCGCCGACCACCAACGCAGCCGCGCCTCGGTGCCGGTCACGTCGAGCCACGGTGTCAGGAAGCCGGGTTTCTGGGAACCCTGTCCGGGAGAGAGTAGGGCGATCACGCTTATGACTCTCCCGGATACTCGGCAGTCACGTGTGTGCCGAGCGCCACCAAACCGCACTAGCACCTTTGTGGGGTTCCCACAAAAATCGGCGGCGATCGTCACCTATCTGTGGCGTTCTGCCGGCCGGTGGGGCCCATTGTCTGGGTCGGGACCACCGTTACCACCGGGTCCAGACGGCCGACCGTCAGCGCCACCTGCAGGGCGAACGCGTCCCGGGGCGCCAGCGGCGAGAAACCGGTGACCTCCGCGATCCGCCGCAGCCGGTAGCGCACCGTGTTGGGATGTACGAACAGGGCGCGGGCCGCGCTCTCCAGCGTCCCGCCGGCGGCGAAGAAGGCGTCCAGGGTCTCCAGCAGCTCCCCGCCGGCGCGGACCAGCGTGGCGTACACGTCGTGGCGCAGCCGGCGGCGGGCCTCGGCGTCCCCGGCGAGGGCCCGCTCCGGCAGCAGCTCGCCGGCCGGCACCGGACACGGCGCGGCCGGCCAGGCCGGGGCGGCCCGGAACCCGGCCAGCGCGGCGCGGGCGGAGTCGGTCGCCTCGTCCAGGCTCGGCACCGCCGGACCCACCACCACCGGCCCCTCCCCGAACGCGGGCAGCAGCTTCCCGGTCGCGGCCATCGGGTCCGCCGCGCCGCCGAGCACGATCACCAGCCGGTCGCCGTGCACGCCGCCGATCACCTCGACGCCGATCCGCCGGGCCAGCCGGTAGACCGTGTGCAGCACGGCGGCCACCTCGCCGCCGGGGGAGCGGCCCACCGCGACCGCCACCGGCGGGGCGTCCGACCAGCCCAGCGCCGCGGCGCGGCTGGCCAGCACGTCCGGGGAGTCCCCGCGCAGCAGCGCGTCGACCAGCAGGGCCTGCAACCGGGCGTCCCAGGAGCCGCGGGACTCGGCCGCCCGGGCGTACACCCGGGCGGCGGCGAACGCGATCTCCCGGGAGAAGCGCAGCACCGCCTCCCGCAGCTGCTGCTCCTCGCCCTCGGCGGCCAGCGTCCCGACCTGCTCCTCGACCACCTCGATGGTGACCTTGATCAGGGCCACCGTCTGTTGGAGGCTGATCGAGCGGGCCAGCGCCTGCGGTGCGGTGGCGAAGACCTCGTCGGAGACCTCCTGCGTGCTGTCGGCCGTCCCGCCGCCGTCGCGCAGCCACTGCACCAGCGACCGGGCACCCGCCTGGGCCACCAGCATGACCCAGGAACGCTGGTCCGCCGGGAGCGCCCGGAACCAGGGCAGGGTCTCGTCCATCCGGGCCACGCTGGCGGTGGCCAGCGCCCCCGCCGCCCGCTCGATCCGGCGCAGCGTGGCCGACAGTTCCCCGCCCTCCGGCTCGCTTCCCACCCGTACAGCCTGGCAGAAGGGAAGGGCCCCCTGTTAACGGCCCCGGTAGCGGAAGGGACCCGTCCCACCTGTTGGTGCCTACCCGGGCAGGCCGCGCCGGCCCACCCCCGCCAGCGATCTGCGCAGCGGCGCGCCGTCCGTGTGCAGGAAACAGAGCACGCCCGAGTCGCCGACGCCCCAGTCCTCGTCGCTGGGCAGCAGGAAGTACACGTACGTCTGGTCCCCCAGATCCTCAGTCGGCACGCCCACGTAGTCGGCGGCGACTCCGAAGCACCCGTCGATCAGGTCCTCCTCGGAGGGCGAGGTGCCGGCCGCCAGGGCGTCGCTCCACCAGACCCCGACGAACTCGGTGCTGTGCGGGCCCGTGCAGGCGGCCGGCGGCATGGTCTGGAGCCTGTCGTCCGGGCCGAAGGTCGGGCTGTTGTAGCAGCCGTGGTGGAACGGCGACGGCGCGCGCAGCGCGCCCGCCAGGCTGTTGGCGCGCGGCGAGGGCTCCAGCACGTCCAGCGCCAACAGTTCGACGACGTCGCAGCGGAACCAGCGTTCGTCCGCCGCCCACCCCTTCGCGGTGGGCAGCACCACCCGCAGCGACAGCCGGGACGTCTGCCACACGTCGCCGACGAACTCGTTCAACGCCGTGCTGCACGACGCGTACGCCCGCCGGCCTGCCTCGGATCCCGGCGCGGGCGGCTCGCTCAGAGCGGCGTCGGCCCCGGCGAAGCGTCCCACGTGGAAGGTCTCCGCCTCGTGCCGCTCCTGGCACCCGACCGGCCGGTAGCCGTCCCCGCTGGCGTTGTCGCCAGGACGAGGTGACAGGCGCCGGCCTGCGGAACGAACCCGGACGGGCGGTTGCCGCCCGGCAGCAGGGCGCACCCGGCCAGGGCGACGGCCAGCGCCACGGCCAGCGGCAGAACACTTCTGGTGCGCACCGGTCCTCCAGCCGTCGATCTTCGCGCGGCGGGAGCATACGGCAGCGAACCGCTCGGCGCGGCCCCGATGCCCGCCGCCGGGAGTACGCGGATCTCAGCGTGCCCGCCGCCGGGAGTACGCGGATCTCAGCGTGCCCGCCGGGGCCCGGGCCCACGCGGGCGGCATGCTGGGCGCCAGGGGGAAGGCCCTCCCGCGCAACCCGCGGGACTGACGAGGGGTACGCCCCGCGCGGGTCGGCCGGGGCCAGTACGGTGACAGGGCGCGCGGGCCGGCCGGCCCGCGCGTGTCGCGAGTGTGAGGAGACGGGGGATGGCGCACGGGGAGGCCGAGCACGGCTGCGCCCAGGGAGAGTGCTGTCGTCCGGGCCACCACGAGCCGCCGGCGGCGGCCAAGCACCACCGCCGGGCCGCCGGCCCGGCCCACCTGCCGGAGCCGGTCCCGACCTGGGGCGACGACGACCTGCCGGTACCCCGCCAGCGCACCCCCGAGTCGCCCGTCGGCGGCGAGCTGGCGCGGGCCGGTTCCTGCCTCAGCGAGCTGCCCGGCTGGGCCGGTGCCCACCGGCACGGCCCGGTCCGTCCCCGGCACCGCGCCATCCGCCGGGAGCGCCCGCCGCGCCGCTGGTGCTGACCCCGCGCCCTCGGCTGGCTGTTGACCCCGCGCGCTCGGCCGGCTGTTGACCCCGCGCGCTCGGCCGGCTGTTGACCCCGCGCCCCCGGCCCGCTGCTGACCTCGCGCGCTCGGCCGGCTGTTGACCCCGCGCCCTCGGCTCAGCGGGTGCGACGGCGGATCAGCAGCGCGATTCCCGCCAGCCCCATGGTGATCAGCACCATCACGCCGACGTTGAGCAGCAGCAGCCGCTGCAGCTCGCCGACGGCCTCGCCGAGGTCCTTGCCCGGGTCCAGCGACTCGTCCGGCAGCACCCGCTCGCCGCCGCCGACGCCGCCGGTGACGGTATCGAGCTGCCGCTCCAGGGGCACGCCGGCCGTCCGCAGGGTCTCGGACATGTTGAGCCGCCCGAGGAACCAGCCGGCCTTGGCCCGGTAGGCGGGGTCGGGCTGCTTCGCCGGCCGGTACACCCGGGGCCCGCCCACGGCCAGCGGGTAGAGGTCGTACGTCTGGGTCGGGGTCTCCCCGGCGAGCACCACGACCGTGTACTTCGGCCCCAGGTCGTCCGGCTTCGGCCCGATGGCGGCACCGGCCCGGCTCAGCCAGTTCACCTGGTCGATCACGGCGACGACCTCGGTGGGCTGGGTGGCGGTGCGTAGCCGCAGCGGCTCGGCCAGCTGGTGGCCGGTGATGTCGACCCCCGCCGGGGGCTTGGGCGCGGCCTGCGCCGGGCCGGCCCAGGACACTCCCAGCGCCATCAGCGCGCCCGCGGCCGCCAAGACCAGCCGCCTCACCAGTCGGACCATCGCCGCCTCCTCGCCCCGTCGATCTGGATGGCTTCGCTGCAGGTCACGCGTTGGTTGGCCGACGGCGGTGACCGTGCCCCGCCAGGACAGCGGGGACACTTCACCTCAAAGACTGCGCAGAACGTCGATCGGTTGCAGCTGCTGGATCGGGAATTGGAACTATTTGCGATCCCGGCCCGACTAATGACCAGCCGTTCATCAGCGGGCGGATAGTACCTTTACGGAGGGGTTCATGGGGGGGCAGCGTCCCACCCGCGGTGCAGACCGTGTCAACCGTTCTCGGCGTGGCGCTCGGGGCGTCACTGGCGCTACCGGCGACGCCGGCGGCGGCCCACAACTCGCTGACCGGCAGCGATCCGAAGGACGGCGCACGGATCGCCGTCGTGCCCGAGAAGATCGAACTCCGGTTCCTGGCGAAGCCGGACCCGAATACGACGAAGATCACAGTCACCGGACCGGACAACGTGCCCGCCCTTGCCGGCGCCGCGCCAGCAGCCGCGATCTTGCACTTTGTGCCCCCGGGAATGGGGGAGTTGCCCTATTTGTCGGAGCCGAAAGTGCAAGATCGCCGAAAGGGGAGGGTGCCGGGGCGGGCGCCAGGTCAGGGGAGGCGGACGCGGGCGGCGCGGAGGCGGGTCAGGGTGCGCTCGCGGCCGAGGACCTCCAGGGACTCGAACAGCGGCAGGCCGACCGTACGGCCGGTGACCGCGACCCGGACCGGGGCCTGGGCCTTGCCGAGCCTGAGCCCGCGCTCGGCGCCGACCGCCTCCAGCGCCGCCTTCAGCGACTCCGCGTCCCACGGCTGGAGCGCCTCGAACGCCGCGATCGCCGCGTCGAGCAGCTCGGCCGCGCCCTCCTTCATCGCCTTGGCCCACGCCGCCTCGTCGATCAGCGGCGAGGCCAGGAAGAGGAAGTCGACGTTCGCGACGATCTCGCTGAGCACCGCGATCCGCGTCTGGGCCAGCGGGGCGACCGCGGCGAACGCCTCGGCGTCGAACTCCTCCGGCTGCCAGGGCGGCGGCGCGATCGTCTCGGTGCCGGTGAGCCACGGCCGGCAGGCCGCGACGAACTCCTCCAGCGGCAGGGCCCGGATGTACTCGCCGTTGAACGCGCGCAGCTTCTTCTCGTCGAAGAACGCGGGGGAGGGGTTGACCTCCTCCAGCCGGAACTCCTCCTCGATCACCGACCAGGGCACGATCTCCCGGTCGCCCGACGGCGCCCAGCCGAGCAGCATCAGGTAGTTGCGCATCGCGTCGGCGAGGTAGCCCTCGTCCCGGTACGCCTCCAGGGCGACCTTGTCCCGCCGCTTGGACAGCTTCTGCCGCTTCTCGTTGACCACCACCGGCACGTGCGCCCAGACCGGCGGCTTGACCCCGAGGGCGTCCCAGAGCAGCTGCTGCTTCGGCGTGTTGGGCAGGTGTTCCTCGGCCCGGATCACGTGGGTGATCCCCATGGTCATGTCGTCGACGACGTTCGCCAGCAGGAACACCGCGGACCCGTCGCCCCGGGCGATGACGAAGTCCTCGATCAGTTTGTTCTCGAACGTCGGCTCGCCGCGGATCAGGTCGACCACCACGGTCTCGCCCTCGTCGGGCGTACGGAAGCGCAGCGCCCGGCCCTCGCCCGGCGGCAGGCCCCGGTCGCGGCAGAAGCCGTCGTAGCCGGTGTACTGGGAACCGGTGCGGGCCTGCACGGCCTCGCGGGTGCAGTCGCAGTAGTACGCCCGGCCCGCCTCGTGCAGCCGCTGGGCGGCGGCGCGGTGCTCGGCCGCGTACGACGACTGGAAGTGCGGGCCCTCGTAGCTGCCCCGGGCGATGCCGATCCACTCCAGCGCGGAGAGAATGCCCTCGGTCCACTCGGGCTTGTTGCGCGCCGCGTCGGTGTCCTCGATGCGGAGCACGAACACCCCGCCCTGCTGCTTGGCGTAGATCCAGTTCTGCAGGGCCGAGCGGGCGCCGCCGACGTGGAACATACCGGTCGGGGAGGGGGCGAAGCGTACACGTACCGTCACGTCCCCCAGCCTACGGCGGCAGGCCAGTGGGTTCCGCCAGGGGTGCGTGCCCGGGCGGCGCCATAGGCCGTCGGCGGTCGTCGCGCAAGGTCGATCGGCGTGTCTTTTCCGGTCCCGTCCTAGTACGTCCGTTTTTGCGCATAGAGTGCTGAATATCGCGGATGTCCTCAGTGGGGGAAGAACAGAGATGATCCTCGTGGAACGCAGTGCGCACGTGGCGGCGCCGGTGGAAGCGGTCTGGGACGTCGTGCAGCGGGCCGAGCAGTTGCCGGCCTGGCTGGCGGGGGTCCGCGCGGCCGAGGTGCTCTCGGGTGAGGGCTTCGGCCGGCGGCAGCTGGTCCAGGCCGGGCGCGGCGCGGCGCACGAGGCCGAAGTGATCGCCTACCAGGAGCCGACCCTGATCGGCTGGCGGGAGCGTGCCAGGGGCGCCGGTGCCCGGGCCGAGGCCCGCACCGAGATCTACGTCCAGCTCACGCCGGACGACGAGGAGGAGGGCGGGACCATCGTGCGGCTCATCGTCGTACGCTGGCCGGCCGGCCCGGTCAAGGCCGCCCTGCTCCGGCTCGGGCTCCGCCGGGTCGGCGCCGACCTGGAGGAATCGCTGGCCCGGCTGACCGACCTGGCCGCCGTCGGCTGAGGCGGGCCGGTCCCGGCGTCACCCGCGACGGAGATGGTCCGGCGCCCCCGCCAGGGGTGCCGGACCATCGCCGTTTCCCGGTGAGGCGACCGTTTCCCGGTGCGGCGACGAAGGGCCTGACCGAGACGAGGAAGGGCCCGGCGCGGTTTGAGCACCGCGCCGGGCCCCGCCGTCGTACGGCCTAGCTGTCGCCGCCGGTCTCGCCGACCGGGGCCGCGTTGACGTCGTCGATCGCGTACTTCTTCGCCGCCTCGGCCGGGACGGTGGCCGGCACCGCGCCGCGCAGCGCGAGCTGCTGCAGCGTCGCGACCGCGACCGACTCGGCGTCGACGCGGAAGTGCCGCCGCAGCGCGTGCCGGGTGTCGGACAGGCCGAACCCGTCCGTGCCGAGCGAGGTGTAGTCACCCGGTACCCAACGGGCGATCAGGTCCGGTACGGCGCGCATCCAGTCGCTGACCGCGACCTTCGGGCCCTCCGCGTCGGCCAGCTTCCGGGCCACGTACGGCACCCGCTGCTCGGTGCCCGGGTTGAGCAGGTTGTGCTCCTCGCACTCCACCGCGTCCCGGCGCAGCTCCGTCCAGGAGGTCACCGACCAGACGTCGGCGGCCACCCCCCAGTCCTGGGCCAGCAGCTGCTGCGCCCGCAGCGCCCACTGCATGCCCGTGCCGGAGGCCAGGATGTTGGCCCGCGGCGCGTTCCCCTCGACCTGCGGCGCCGGGGCGTAGCGGTAGATGCCCTTGAGCAGCCCCTCGACGTCCACATCGGCAGGCTCGGCCGGATGGTGGATCGGCTCGTTGTAGATGGTGAGGTAGTAGAAGACGTTCTCCTGCTTCTCGCCGTACATCCGGTGCAGGCCGTTCTCCACGATGTGCGCCAGCTCGAACGCGAACGCCGCGTCGTAGGCGACCACCGCCGGGTTCGTGGCGGCGAGCAGCAGCGAGTGGCCGTCCTCGTGCTGCAGGCCCTCGCCGTTGAGCGTGGTCCGTCCCGCCGTCGCGCCCAGCACGAAGCCCCGGGCCATCTGGTCGGCCGCGGCCCAGAAGCCGTCGCCGGTGCGCTGGAAGCCGAACATCGAGTAGAAGATGTACAGCGGGATCATCGGCTCGCCGTGGGTGGCGTACGAGGTGCCCGCGGCGGTGAACGAGGCGACCGAGCCGGCCTCGTTGATGCCCTCGTGCAGGATCTGCCCGGTCGTCGCCTCCTTGTACGACAGGAACAGGTCCCGGTCCACCGACGTGTACCGCTGTCCGTGCGGCGAGTAGATCTTCTGCGTCGGGAACAGCGAGTCCATGCCGAAGGTGCGGGCCTCGTCCGGGATGATCGGCACCCAGCGCTTGCCGAACTCCTTGTCCTTCATGATGTCCTTGAGCAGGCGGACGAAGGCCATGGTCGTGGCGATCTTCTGCTTGCCCGAGCCGCGCTTGACGTCCGAGAACCGCTCGGTGGCCGGAATGGCCAGCGCCTTCTGCTCGGTCCGCCGCGTCGGCAGGTACCCGCCGAGCTGCTGGCGGCGCTCCTTCAGGTACGCGATCTCCTCGGACTTCTCGCCCGGGTGGTAGTACGGCGGGAGGTACGGGTTCTCCTCCAGCACCTTGTCCGGGATGTCCAGGTAGAGCCGGTCGCGGAAGAGCTTCAGGTCCTCCAGCGTCAGCTTCTTCATCTGGTGCGTGGCGTTGCGGGCCTCGAAATGCGAGCCGAGCGTCCAGCCCTTGATCGTCTTGGCCAGGATCACCGTGGGCTGACCCGTGTGCTCCATCGCCGCCTTGTACGCCGCGTAGAGCTTGCGGTAGTCGTGGCCGCCCCGCTTGAGGTTCCAGATCTCGTCGTCGCTCAGGTGCTCGACCATCTTGCGCGTGCGCGGGTCGCGGCCGAAGAAGTGCTCCCGGACGTACGCCCCGGACTCCGCCTTGTAGGTCTGGTAGTCGCCGTCCGGCGTGGTGTTCATGAGGTTCACCAGCGCGCCGTCGGTGTCGGCGGCCAGCAGCGGGTCCCACTCGCGGCCCCAGACCACCTTGATGACGTTCCAGCCGGCGCCCCGGAAGAACGCCTCCAGCTCCTGCATGACCTTGCCGTTGCCCCGGACCGGGCCGTCGAGCCGCTGGAGGTTGCAGTTGATCACGAAGGTGAGGTTGTCCAGCTCCTCGCGGGCGGCAATGCCGATTCCGCCGAGCGACTCGACCTCGTCCATCTCGCCGTCGCCCAGGAACGCCCAGACGTGCTGCTGGGAGGTGTCCTTGATGCCCCGGTGGTGCAGGTACCGGTTGAACCGCGCCTGGTAGATGGCGTTGAGCGGGCCGAGGCCCATGGAGACGGTGGGGAACTCCCAGAAGTCCGGCATCAGCCGCGGGTGCGGGTACGACGGCAGCCCGCCGCCCGGGTGGGACAGCTCCTGCCGGAACCCGTCGAGCAGGTCCTCACTCAGCCGGCCCTCGAGGAACGCGCGGGCGTACATCCCGGGGGAGGCGTGCCCCTGGTAGAAGATGTGGTCGCCGCCGCCCGGGTGGTTCTTGCCGCGGAAGAAGTGGTTGAAACCGACCTCGTAGAGCGACGCGGAGCTGGCGAAGGTCGAGATGTGGCCGCCGACGCCGATCTCGGGACGCTGCGCCCGGTGCACCAGCATCGCCGCGTTCCACCGGATGTACGCCCGCAGCCGCCGCTCGACGTGCTCGTCACCCGGGAACCACGGCTCGCGCTCCGGCGGGATGGTGTTGATGTAGTCGGTGGTGGTCAGCGACGGCACCCCGACCTGGCGCTCGCGGGCCCGCTCCAGCAGGCGCAGCATGACGTAGCGGGCGCGCTTGGTTCCGCGCTCGTCGATGACACCGTCGAGTGACTCGACCCATTCGCTGGTCTCTTCAGGGTCGATGTCCGGAAGCTGGCTCGGCAGACCAGCGGTGATCACCGGGCGCTTGCGTTCCGTAGCCACAGGCGTTCCCTCGGTTCTGTGTGGGATAGGTCTCTAGCGCCATCCTGCCCCCTCGCGGCGGCCCCCGTCACGTCTGGCTCCCCCAGACGCGACGTCGAACACAGGTACCCACCAGTAACTTTGCGTCGACCCGTCGACCCGTCGACCCTTCGGCTCTGTCGGCCCCGTCGGCCGGTTGGGCGGTCGGCCGGTTGGGCGCGGTTGGTCGGGCGCGGTCGGCCTGGGCGGTCGGCCGGTTGGGCGCGGTCGGTCGGGCGCGGTGGGTCGGGCGTGGTCGGTCGGGCGTGGTCGGTCGGGCGCGGTCGGCCGGTTGGGCGCGGTCGGTCGGGCGCGGTGGATCGGGCGCGGTCGGTCGGGCGCGGTCGGCCGGTTGGGCGCGGTCGGCCGGTTGGGCGCGGTCGGTCGGGCGCGGTGGGTCGGGCGTGGTCGGCCTGGGCGGTCGGCCGGTTGGGCGCGGTCGGTCGGGCGCGGTCGGTCGGGCGTGGTCGGGCTGGGCGGTCGGTCGGGCAGGCGGTCGGGCGGGGGCGGTGCGGTGTCCTCCCGCCCATCGGGGTTGCCCGGCCCCCCTACCGTTCGGGTCATGACGACGCGACGGGCGGTGGGGAGCGTACTCGTGCTGGCCGGCGGGCTGCTCATCCCGCTGGCCGTGGCCGGCCTCGCCGGCGGCAGGGCGGGGATGGTCCCGCTCGGGCTGCTCGGGCTCGCCCTGCTGGCGGCCGGGCTGGCGGGCCTCTCCTCGGTCGGTGACCGCCGGCCCCGGTACGGCTACGCCTCGGCGACCTCGACCAGCGGCCCGGGTGGGGGCTGGTACGGCGGGGGCCTGCCCACCGGCACTGTCGGCGCCGACACCCACTACCCGGGCGGCTCGTCGGGCGGCGGCTCGTCGGGCGGCGACTGGTCGGTCGGGAGCGACTGGTCGGTCGGCGGCTCGTCGGGCGGCGGCTCGTCGGGCGGCGGCTCGTCGGGCGGCGACTGGTCGGGCGGCGACTGGTCGGGCGGCGACTGGTCGGTCGGGAGCGACTGGTCGGGCGGCGGCTCGTCGGGCGGCGGCTCGTCGGTCGGGAGCGACTGGTCGGTCGGCGGCTCGTCGGGCGGCGGCTCGTCGGTCGGGAGTGACAGCGGCGGTGGCGGCGGCTGGTGACCGGAAGGGCCGCGGTGCCCTGCGTTCCTGGACGGTGGCTGGCCTTGGCGGTGGTCGCCGGTGATCGACTCTATGTCGGCGACATGGGGGTGTCCGAGGCGGCGGGAGGCCTCCTTGTCGGCGACATGGCGCTGCCCGAGGCGCCGGGAGGCCGCATGTCGGCCACATGGCGCTGTCCGAGGCGCCGGCTGCGGCACAATGCGGGGGTGCGCACTGAGGTGATCACCGTCCAGACCGGGTCCCGGCCGACCGTCCGGGACATCACCGCCGAGGCGGAACGGTTCGTATCCGGCCAGGGCGACGGGCTGCTGCACGTCTTCGTGCCGCATGCCACGGCCGGGCTCGCGGTGATCGAGACGGGGTCCGGCTCGGACGACGACCTGCTGCGTGCCCTCGACGACCTGCTGCCCGCGGACGGCCGCTGGCGGCACCGGCACGGTTCGCCCGGCCACGGGCGGGATCACGTGCTGCCGGCCTTCGTCCCCCCGTACGCGACCCTGCCCGTGGTGGGTGGGCGGCTCGCGCTGGGCACCTGGCAGTCGATCTGCCTGGTGGACACCAACGGCGACAACCCCACCCGCCAGGTCCGCCTCTCCTTCCTCCCAGGCTGACGAGCCTCCCGCGCAAAGCACCTACCGGGTTCGCAACTTCGGGGAAGTTGCTGGATTCTGACGCGTCGAGGGAACATCTTCCCCGAAGTTGTCGCTTCCCGACGGGCGCGGCGGGCGCCAGCGGAGCGCCTGCTCCGCTTACTCGTCAGCAGGATGTTCGGCATGGCCCCGTCGTCTTCTCGCAGCTCAGGGTCCGGGGCGGGCGACCGCGTGGGCCTCGCGCGGGAAACCGTCGGCGGATCATGGACGTCGCCTCGGCCGTGCGGCATCACCAGGACGTGGAGATCGCCGAGCTGGGCCTCACCGGCGGTCACCCGTGCCCTGCACCAGCTCGACCCGGACGCCCGCTGCCGGGCGCGCGACCTGGCCGAGCAGCTGCGTTGCGACCGCTCGAACGTGACGGGTCTGGTCGACAAGCTGGAGCAGGCCGGCCTGGTGGAGCGCCGGGTGGATCCGGTCGACCGCCGGCAGAAGACGCTGGTGGTGACCGACGCCGGGCGGCGGATGCGCAGCCGCGTCGATCAGGTGATGGCGGCCGCGTCGATCAGGTGATGTCGGACTCCCGACTGCTCGCCGGGCTCTCCGAGCAGGAGCTGACCATCTTCGGCGAGCTGGTCCGCAAGGTCTCCGCCGGCGCCCGCCCGGAGCAGGGCGGGCCGGAGCGAGCCTGAGCCGTCCCGGGCGGATCGTGTCCGGGTGGGCGAGGTGAGCCCGCGTCGGTAATGCTGTCCGACGTGACCACCCCGCAAGATCTCGACGACCGGCTCCGGGAGGCCCTCGGCGCGCTCGCGCCCGCGACGCGGCGGGCCGACCCCGCCGAGCCCGTCCGCGACGGCTCGCCGTTGACCGGAGCCCAGTTGCTGGACCTCTTCGACGCCCAGGTCACCAGCCGGCAGCTCGACCTCGCCGCGCGGTGGCTGCGCAGCTTCGGCGAGGGCTTCTACACCATCGGCTCGGCCGGCCACGAGGGCAACGCGGCCGTCGCCGCCGCGCTGCGCCCCGGCGACCCGGCGCTGCTGCACTACCGCTCCGGCGCGTTCTACTGCCTCCGGGCGGCGCAGTCCGCGGGCGAGGTGGCCTTCCCGCCGGCCGCGGCGACGACCGGAGATGCCGTGGGCGGGGACGAGGCTGGGCCCGGCCCTGACTGGCCCGCCGTGGGTGGGGGTGGGGTCGGGCGCGGCCCTGACCGGCCTGCCGTGGGCGGGAACGAGGCTGGGTCCGGCCCTGACTGGCCCGCTGCGGGTGGGGGTGGGGTCGGGCCCCGCCCTGACCGGCCCGCCGCCGCCGGGGACCGGGACGCCCCCGACCTCGCCGCGCTGGCCGGGGGCGCGACCGTAGCAGAGGACCCTGCCGGTCCGGCAGAAGGCCCTGCCGGCCCGGGGAACCCTGCCGCATCCGGCGACCCCGCCGCGCTGGACGGGAGCCCGGCCGGAGGGGAGGGCGCCGGGCCTGGAGGGGAGGGCGCCGGGCCTGGAGGGGAGGGCGCCGGGCCCGGAGGGGAGGGCACCGGGCCCGGAGCCGAGGGCGCCGTCGTCCGGGCCCGGGCCGCCGGCGGATCGGCGAGCGACGGGGAGTCCACCCCCGCCGGCGTCGGGCCGTTCGGCGCCACCGTCGCCGGGGACGGCCCCGAGGACGCGTACGCGAGGGCGGCCCGGGACGTGCTGCGCGGCGTGGTCGCCTCCGCCCGGGAGCCGATCGCCGGTGGCCGGCACAAGGTGTTCGGCCACGCCGACCTCGCCGTCGTGCCGACCACCTCCACCATCGCCTCGCACCTGCCCCGGGCCGTCGGGATGGGCCTGGCGCTGGAGCGGCTGCGCCGGCGGGATCCGGCGGCGCGGCGGGCGGCGGCCCGGGCGGGCGACGACGGTGCGACGCCCCGGTCGCCGTGGCCGCCCGACGCGATCGTGGTCTGCTCGTTCGGCGACGCCTCCGTCAACCATGCCAGCGCCACCGCCGCGTTCAACACCGCCGGCTGGTACGACCACACGGGACTGCGTATCCCGGTGCTCTTCGTCTGCGAGGACAACGGCCTGGGCATCAGCGTCCGCTCGCCGGGGGGCTGGGTGGAGGCGACCCTGCGGGCCAAGCCGGGGATCCGCTACTTCGCCGCCGACGGCACCGACGCGATCGGGGCGTACGAGGCGGCCGTGGAGGCGGCGGGCTGGGTGCGCCGGCACCGGCGGCCCGCCGTGCTGCACCTGTCAACCGTACGGCTGATGGGGCACGCCGGGGCGGACGCGGAGACCGCGTACCGCAGTCCCGGCGAGATCGCCGCGGACCTGGCGCGGGACCCGGTGCTCGCCACCGCGCGGCTGCTGGCCTCGGCCGGCGTGGCCACGGGGGAGGAGTTGCTGGCCCGGTACGACGAGCGCGGCTGGCAGGTACGCCGGATCGCCGAGGAGGTGATCGGCGAGCCTAAGCTGGCCTCGGCGGCCGACGTGGTCGCCGAGATCGCGCCCCGGCGGCCGGCCCGGGTGGCCCGCGCGGTGGCCGACGCGGCGGTGCGGGCCGGCGGGCCGAACTCGGCGGCTCGCCTGGCGGCGTTCGGCGGCAGGCCGCCCGAGCTGGCCGGCCCGCTCACCCTCGCCCAGAGCATCAACGCGGCGCTCGCCGACGGCATGCTCGACCACCCCGGCGTGGTCGTCTTCGGCGAGGACGTGGCCGCCAAGGGCGGCGTGTACGGGGTGACCAAGGGGCTGCGCGACCGCTTCGGCCCGGCCCGGGTCTTCGACACGCTGCTCGACGAGACCTCGATCCTCGGCCTCGGGCTGGGCGCCGGCCTGGCCGGGCTGCTGCCGGTGCCGGAGATCCAGTACCTGGCGTACCTGCACAACGCCGAGGACCAACTGCGCGGCGAGGCGGCCACCATGCGGTTCTTCTCCTCCGGGGCGTTCCGCAACCCGCTCGTCGTCCGGGTGGCCGGGCTGGCGTACCAGGAGGGCTTCGGCGGGCACTTCCACAACGACAACTCCCTCGCCGTGCTGCGCGACGTGCCGGGGCTGGTGATCGCGGTGCCGGCCCGGCCGGACGACGCGGCGCCGATGCTGCGTACCTGCCTGGCCAGCGCCGCGGTGGACGGCAGCGTGTGCGTCTTCCTGGAGCCGATCGCGCTCTACCACACCCGCGACCTGTACGCCGACGGCGACGGGGAGTGGCTGGCCGGGTACGCGGAGCCGGGCGCGTGGGCCGGCGCCCACGTGCCGGTCGGCCGGGCCCGGGTGTACGGGGTCGGCTCGGCCGAGGACGTCACGATCATCACCTTCGGTAACGGCGTACGGATGTCGCTGCGCGCCGCCGCGACCCTGGCGGACGAGGGGGTCGGCACCCGCGTGGTGGACCTGCGCTGGATCGCTCCGCTGCCGGTGGCGGACATCGTCCGGGAGGCCTCGGCGACCGGCCGGGTGCTGATCGTGGACGAGACGCGCCGCTCCGGCGGGGTCGGCGAGGGGGTGATCGCGGCGCTGGTCGACGGCGGGTACGTCGGCGCGGCGCGACGAGTTGCCGGAGTTGACTCGTTTGTACCATTAGGTCCGGCGGCCCGCCAGGTGCTGGTCTCCGAGGAAGCCATCACCCAGGGTGCCCGTACGCTGCTGGCGCGGTAAATTCCGTTCCACCCGGTGCGCCACTTGCGCAGGGAGGCACAAGTGTGTGGACTTTGCCTGACGGCGTCGCAGCGATGCCGCGAGCAGGGATGAGATGAGGAGGCACGCGACAGTGAGCGCGACCGCTGGTCAGGCCGCCGACGGGGTACGCAGCCTGGCGGACCGGTTCGGGATCGAGCCGGGGATGGTCGTCATGGAGATGGGGTACGACGAGGACGTCGACCAGGATCTCCGGGACGCCCTGACCGACCGCTGTGGAGAGCTGGTCGACGAGGACACCGACGAGGTGGTCGACGCGGTGCTGGTCTGGTACCGCGACGGCGACGGTGATCTCTTCGAGCTCCTCGTCGACGCCCTCGGCCCGCTGGCCGACAACGGCGTCGTGTGGCTGCTGACGCCCAAGGCCGGGCGGGAGGGTCACGTCGAGCCGAGCGAGATCGCCGAGTCCGCGCCCACCGCCGGCCTGCAGCAGACGTCCACGGTCAACGCCGGCCGGGACTGGAGCGGCGCCCGGCTCGTGCTGCGCCGGGGCACCAAGGCCAAGAAGTAGTCGGCGTACCGGCCCCTCCGCGGGCCGGGCCACAGTAGACGGGGCGTGCCGGGTATGGCAGGCTGACGCCACCCCTAAACCTGACACCCCCAAGGAGTACCATGCCGATCGAGGTTGGCGCCGAGGCGCCGGACTTCGTGCTGAACGACCAGAACAACCAGGAGGTCCGGCTGTCGGACTACCGCGGCAAGCGGACGGTGCTGCTGGTCTTCTACCCGCTCGCGTTCACCGGCATCTGCCAGGGTGAGCTCTGCGAGGTGCGGGACAACCTCAACGAGTACGTCAACGACGATGTCCAGGTGCTCACCGTCAGCGTCGACTCGGTCTACAGCCACAAGATCTGGGCCGACAAGGAGGGCTACCAGTTCCCGCTGCTGGCGGACTTCTGGCCGCACGGCGCGGTGGCCCAGGCGTACGGCGTCTTCAACGACGTCGCGGGCATCGCCAACCGGGGCACGTTCGTGATCGACAAGGCGGGCGTCGTCCGCTTCGCCGAGATGAACATGCCCGGCGAGGCGCGTGACCAGCAGGGCTGGCGCAAGGCCCTCGCGGAGGCCGCGGCCGCCTGATCCCACCCAGATACGCCGTTGCGACGGGCCGGGGCCCGGCAGGTAAACTTGCCGGACTCCGGCCCGCCGCGCGGGGCGTTCCGGGCGCGTAGCTCAGTGGGAGAGCACTCGCCTTACAAGCGAGGGGTCGCAGGTTCGAAACCTGCCGCGCCCACCACCAACCACCAGCACCCCGGCCGTGGTGGCCTGGTCGGACACCCGGCGGATGGCCAGCATGGCGATGTCGTCGGTCGGACGCTCGGTGTCGAGGGCCGCCATGACGGCCGCGCACACCTGGTCCGCAGGTGCCAGCGGGACGGCGGCCCGCAACCGGGCGAGGCCGGCGTCGATCAGCTCGCCACGGCGTTCGACGAGCCCGTCGGTGTAGCAGACCAGCACCGCTCCCGGCGGGAAGTCCAGGGCCGCCGTGCGCCGGGCCGGCGGCCGTCGGCCGGTGCCGAGCGGGAGGTCGACGTGCGCGGCGAGCAGGGCGGCCGGTCGGTCGGGCGCGACCAGCACCGGGCGCAGGTGCCCGGCCACGGAGATGCGGATGGTCGCGCCGTCGGGAGAGATCATCGCGTACAGGGCGGTGGTCAGGCTGCCGGTCTCGAAGTGGACCACCTTCCGGTCCAGCAGGCTCAGCGCCTCCGCCGGGTCGTCGCAGACCAGCGCGTACGCGCGCAGCGCGCTGCGGATCCGGCCCATCACCACCGCCCACTGCAACCCGTGGCCCGACACGTCACCGATGACCACCCCGACCCAACCGGACGGGAGAGTGAACACGTCGTACCAGTCCCCGCCCACTCCGGAGACGTGGCCGGGCACGTAACGGGCGGCCATCTCCAGTCCGGGTACGTCGGGCAGTTCGGTGGGGAGCAGGCTGCGTTGCAGGGCCAGGGCGGCGTTGTGGTCCAGGCTGTTCGCCCGGGCCCGGCTGGCCTGGCCGACCCGGTCGGCGACCAGTTCGAGCAGCCGGACCTCGTCGGGGGTGAACCGGCGTAACGTGAGGGTGCCGACGTGCAGGACGCCGGCGAGTTCGCCGTGCGCGAAGACCGGTACGCCCAGCAGGGACCGGACGCCGGTCTCCAGCAGGATCGGGTTGACCACCCGGTCGGGGGTCACGTCCTCGATGATGACCGGTGGCGGGCCAGGGCGATCCGGCCGGCGAACCCACCGCCGACGGAGACCCGGAAGCCCTGTCGCACCTCCTCCTCCAGCCCCTTGGCGGCGGTGGCCACGAGCTGACGGGCGTGCACGTCGAGCAGGAGGATGGCGGCGGTCGACGTGCTGCAGGTCACGGACCCGGTCGAGCAGCTCGTCGAAGACTCTCGGTGGACAGCCCGGCGGGGCCCCGCGCCGGCAGTGCGGCGGGGCCGGCTCGGCCCGGCTCGTCGTCCATCCTGAGAATCATGCCCCAGCCGTCGGCCGGCCGCCGCCACCGCACGGCGGGTTCGGACGGGTCGGGGCGGGACGCGGCCGGCGGTCGGCCCGGACGTCGTACGGCTGGTGTTGGATCGGTCCCGACGAGTTACCCGCCGGAGCCGGAGGTGCCCCGATGCCCCATGCCGACGTCAACGGGCTGTCGCTGTGGTATCAGGTGCACGGCTCCGGCCGCCCGCTGGTCCTGCTGCACGGCGGGTTCGGCGCGGCGGAGACGTTCGCGCCCGTCCTGCCCGCCCTGACCGGGCGACGGCGGGTGATCGCGGTCGACCTCCAGGGGCACGGCCGCACGGCCGACGTCGACCGCCCGCTGCGGTACGAGTCGATGGCCGACGACGTCGCCGCGCTGATCCGCCGTCTCGACCTCGGCGAGGTCGACCTGATGGGCTACTCGCTGGGCGGCGGGGTGGCCCTGCGTGTGGCGATCCAGCACTCCGCGCTGGTGCGCCGGCTGGTGGTGGTCTCCGCGCCCTGCCGCAGCCAGGGCTGGTATCCCGAGGTGCTGGCCGCCATGGCCGCCCATGACGAGCAGGCCGCCGAGCGGATGCGCGGCACCCCGTCGCACGAGCTGTACGCCCGGATCGCCCCCCGTCCCGAGGACTGGCCGGCGCTCTGGGTCAAGTCCGGCGACCTGCTCCGCCGCGACTACGACTGGTCGGCGGAGGTGGCCGCCCTGACCGTCCCCGTCCTGCTGGTGTTCGCCGACGCCGACTCGGTCTCCACGGCCCACGTGGTGGAGTTCTTCGGGCTGCTCGGCGGCGGCCGGCGCGACGCCGGCGGGGACGGCGCGGCCCGGCCGGCGTCCCGCCTCGCGGTGCTGCCGGGGCTGACCCACTACGACATCGTCCGCTCGCCGGCGTTACCCGCCGTGGTGCTCCCGTTCCTCACCACCCAGGTGCGCGAGCCGGCCTGAGCCGGGCCGCCGCGTGGCGCCGACGTGCGGTCAGCCGAGACGTGCGGCGAGCCAGGGGAGGAGGGCGTCGGCCTGGGCCTGCTGGAACGCCCGCAGGCCGGGGATGCCCGCCGGCGCCGGGTACCGTGCCGCGTCGACGAAGAAGCCGGCCAGGCCGACGAGTACGCCGGTGACGTCGGCCGGGTCGGCGTCGGCCGTCATCGGCCGGGTGCGCAGCAGCGCCTCCGTGTCGTGGCCGCCGTGCAGCCGCACGTTCACCAGCAGCAGGACGGTGTCCAGCCAGGCCGGCCCCCGGCACGCCCACGGCCAGTCGACGACGCTCACCCCGCCGTCCGCGCCGATCAGCAGGTTGTCCGCGCGCAGGTCGCAGTGGCAGAGCGTGTCGCCGGCCAGGGCGGCGACACCCCGGTCGGCGCCGGCACGCAGCTCGTCGAGGTGGGCCCGCGCCCACGGGTCGAGGCGTTCGGGCGGGTCGGCGGCGATGCGGTGCCAGCCGGCGAAGTCGTACCCGAGGCGCTCGGCGGCGGTCGGCGCGTGCGCGACCGGCGCGGGGGTGAGCGCGGTGGCCATGGCCTCCAGGGCGGTCAGCACGGCGTCCAGTTCCGGGCCGCTCCACGGGGTGGCCGGGTGCCGGCCCGCCACGTCGTCGAAGACCAGGGCCACCCACTCGCCGTCGTCGTGGCAACCCCACAGCCGGGGCGCGGGGGCGGACGCGGGCAGCGCCGCGGCGTTGCGCGCCTCGGCGCGGTGCATGCCCGGGCTCCGGTCGTTCTGCGCCGGGCTGACGGCCTTGACGAAGGCCCGCCGGCCGCCGGCCGTGCGCACCCGGTCGGCGCTGCCGGGGGACCAGCCGCCGGACTGCGACTGCGCCGCCACGACCCGGTCGCCGATGATCCGCTCCACCCCGGCCCGCACGTGCTCGGGAAGGTCCGTCCAGCCGATCCGGGTACGCGTCGTTTCGCCCATCGGGCCACCGTGGCGCAGGCTGCACCGGTGGGGCAACCGATTAGCCGCCCGAGGCGGGCGCTTCCGGTTGTCTCGGGCCGCCCCGCCTGACGACCCGGCGACGTGGCGCATCATGACCGGCGCCGAGGCCGCCCTGCGGATCGGCCAGCTGCTGCCCGACGGGGTGGCCACCCCCGGCACGCTGCTGCGGGTGGCCCTGGACGACGGGGTGGAGGTCGGCTGGATCTGGGTCAGCCTGCCCGGCCCCGGGCCCGTCCGAGCACGCCCTGGATCCACAACATCGAGGTGCATCCGGCGCACCGGGGACGCGGACACGGACGGCGGATGATCCCGCTCGCGGAGGCCGAGGTGGGCCGACTCGGGCACGACCAGCTCGGGCTGAACGTCTTCGCCCACAACACCAGGGCGATCCGGCTCTACGAGAGCCTGGGCTTCGAGGTCACCAACCAGCAGATGCGCAAGCCGCTCACCCCGGACTTCGGCGGGGCGCCGCCGCGCTGACCGCCCCGGGCATGCCCCCGGGCGCAGCGGGAACGCCACCCGGAAGGCACCCCGCTGGGAGGAGCGAGGCGATGGCGGACCGCACCGGGCTGACGATCGGTGTGCTGGGCTCGTACGGCGGGCGCAACCTCGGCGACGAGGCGATCCTCACCGGCCTCCTGGCCGACCTGCGACACCACGAACCGGACGCGCGGATCGTCGTCTTCTCGCGCAACCCGGAGCACACCGCCAGGGAGCACCCCGACGTCCAGGCGGTGCCGTGGGAGGGGGTCAGCCGGGTCGACTCGGCGCAGGTGCTCGCCGGGCTGGACCTGCTGATCCTCGGCGGCGGCGGCATCCTCTACGACCGGGAGGCCCGCCGCTACCTGCGGGTGGTCCGGGTCGCCCAGGAGCGGGGGCTGCCCCTGCTCACGTACGCGGTCGGGGTAGGCCCGCTCTCCGAGACGGTGGACACCGGAATGGTCCGGGAGACGCTGGCCGGCGCCGTGGAGGTGACGGTGCGGGACCAGGAGTCCCGGATGGTGCTGGAGGAGGCCGGGCTGACCAACCCCGTCACGGTCACCGCCGACCCGGCGTTCCTGCTGGAGCCGCAGGAGTTCCCCGAGGAGCTGCTGCGCGAGGAGGGGGTGCCGGCCGGCAAGCGGTTGGTCGGGATGAGCGTCCGTGAGCCGGGCCGCGCCGCCGAACGGCTCGACGTGGACGGCTACCACCGGCTGATCGCCCAGATCGCCGACTTCCTGATCAACCGGATCGACGCGTACGTGTTGTTCGTGCCGATGGAACGCGACGACATCCGGCACTCGCACGGGGTGATGTCGCACATGACCGCCGCCGAACGCGGCCGGGTCCTGCACGGCGACTACTCGCCCCGGCAGGTGCTCGGGCTGATGCGGCACTTCGACCTCGCCGTCGGCATGCGGCTGCACTTCCTGATCTTCGCGGCGATGGTGAACACGCCGTTCCTGCCGCTGCCGTACGCCGGGAAGGTCTTCGACCTGGCGCAGCGGCTCGGCGTGCCGGCGCTGCGCGGGGTGGAACGGGAGGTGGAGGGGCCGCTGCTGGCCGAGGTCGACCGGCTCTGGGACGAGCGGGAGCAGCGCGCCGCGCAGACCGCCCGCCGGGTGGCCGACGTCTGCGACCAGGCCCGGGGCACCTCCCAGGTGACCGGCGCGGTGCTGGAGAGCCTGCGTTCCCGGCGGCTGGCGGTGCCGAGCCGCAGCTGAGGCCGGGGCGGAGCGGGGAGGACGCGCCGGATCAGACGGCAGGGCCCCGCCACCGGTAGAGCCACCCGTCCCGGTCGCCCACCGACTCCAGCTCGTAGATGTCGGCCTCGGCCAGCCCCCGCTCCCCGACGTGGTGGTGGGTCAGCGGCGGGCGGCCGTTGCTGTCCAGCTCGACCGTGACCGTCTGTCCGTCGGCCGCGCCGCCCGCCAGCGGGATCTCTGCCGTTGATGCCATGGGCCCATCCTGCCCCGGCGGCGGTCGCCCCGCAGGGTGATGGCCGTGCCGCCGCCGGGTGCCGCTGGGCTACCGTTCGGGAATGGCCGGAATACCTGTCGATCCCATCGTCGAGCCGGTGGTGCGGGCCCGCGCCGGCGACGAGCGTGCCGTGCTCGAATCGTTCCTCGACTTCCACCGCGCGATCGTGCTGCGCAAGGTGCGCGGCCTCACCGACACCGACGCCCGGCGCCGACTGGTGCCGTCGGCGACCACCCTGGCCGGGCTGCTGAGGCACCTGGCCCTGGTCGAGCGGAACTGGTTCGTCTGCCTGCTCGATCCGGGGCCCGGCGACGTCTACCTGACCAGCGAGGACGAGGCGACGGCGAGCTTCGCCCTGGACGGGTCGGACACCATCGAGTCGCTCGCGGCCGGCTACGAGCGGGCCTGCGCCCGGTCCCGGGAGATCGCCGCGCGCTTCGACCTCGACCACGTCGTGCCCCATCCGCAGCTCGGCGAGGTGTCGCTGCGCTGGATCCTCACGCACATGATCGAGGAGACCGCCCGGCACGCGGGCCACGCCGACATCCTGCGCGAGCTGACCGACGGTTCGACCGGGGCGCTCTGACCCGGATCCGCGGTTAGGAGGACAAAACCGTGTGGCATAGATGAACGGATGCCTTGCCAGCAGGGACAATTGGGATTGTCGAGACACCAATCCGTCGCTGCGGAAGGACACCCGTTCGGTGAGGAAGATACCTGGTTTGGCTGGCCGGGTGGGTATCGGCGCTCCGGACGCGTCGTTGACCCCGGTCTCGGGTGTGGTCGCGGTGGCCGAGTTGGTCGGTCGGCTGGGTGTGATCGCCGTGTTGGATGACGCGGTCGGTGTGATCAAGCAGCGGGATCGGGGCCTGCCCGCGGGCGGGTTCCTGGTCGCGGTGTCGCAGGCGCAGATGTTCGGGGCCGAGTTTTGGACTGGGTTGGATCGTCGCCGGGCGGATACGACTGGGGAGGCATTGTCGGTGGTGACGACGCCGGCCTCGACGACCGCGGTGGGTCTGGCCGGCCGGTTCGGCCCGATGCAGCTGGCCGGCATCGAGGAAGGCATCGGGGAGATCGTCTGCCGGGTGCTGGGGTTGTTGCCGGCCGCCCGTCGGGCCGCGCTGCGCGGTGGGACGGCCACGATCGATCTGGACGGCACCGACGTCGAGTGCTACGGGTCGAAGAAGGCAGGGATCGCCTACAGCTACAAGGGCGCCCGGGCCGGGCGGCCGCATGTGGCCTGCTGGGCGGAGGCCGGGGTGGTGACCGCCGCGGACCTGCTTGCCGGCGATGAGGATCCCCGCTCCGGGGCAGGGTCGCTGATCGAACGTAGTGTGGCCACGCTGCGCGCGGCCGGGGGCACTGTCCGGCCGAGGGTCCGCGGTGATGTGGGCTACTTCGCTAAGGACATCGCGCAGGCCGCGGTCAAGGCTGGCTGCGACTTCTCTCTCGGGGTGACCCGCAACCCCGCGGCTTGGCGGGCCGCCGCCGCGATCCCGGATCGTGCGTGGCGCAAGGCCAAGCGGATGAAAGGCGCCCAGGTCGCCGTGTGTGACTACGCACCGGCCGGCTGGCCGCCGGGCACCGTGTGCGTGGTGCGGCGGGTGAAAGTCCGCGCGCGGGACATCTCCACCGACCCGCGCGCCCGCCGCCGGCGCACCATCCCCAAGGGCCAGCTCGCCCTGGCGTTGGACGGCCTGGTCGAGCACGTGTACGCGTACTCGTTCATCGCCACCAACCTGGACGTGTCCACTCCCGCCAAGGCGGTCGAGGCCGAGGCCTGGCACCGGATGCGCACCGACATCGAGGATCGTATCCGCGATGCCAAGCACGGCGCTGCACTGCGGCACCTGCCCTCGGCCAGCCGGACGGCCAACACCGTGTGGATGTGGGGCGCGCTGCTGGCTGTGAACCTGTCCGCCTGGTTACAGGAGTTGGCAGGCCTTGACGGCGGTGACGGCCGCAGCCGGGCACACCTGGGAACTTTGCGCCACCGGCTGCTGATCGTGCCGGCCCGGCTGGTCCGCCACGCCGGACAGATCACCCTCCGGCTACCACCCGGTCAACAACTACTGGCCCAGGTCCTGGCCCGACTACGCCGGCTACCCATCTGGACCTGACCACCCGCCCCTATCGGCCCTCGACCCAGCCCATGGAGACCAGCGAACCCGGCGCAACCCGGGCCACCGGCATACCCGCCGACCGAAACACCACACCACTCATCAGCCACCGCCCATCTATCCCGATCATGCCTCTGCTATCCGCGGATCCGGGTCTGACCACGGAAGCGGTCGTGGCCATGCTGTGGGAAGGCGCCCTGCCCCGGAGCGGGTACGGGCCGACGCCCTGGTCTCCGTGGCCAGTCAAGAGGGCGTGATTGCCGCCGTCGACACTGAGATCAAACTCCTCGACGCGGTACACAACCTGAACAGGATCTTTCGCCATGACGCCAGACAGAGGACCACTTGACAGTTGAAGATCGAAAGCTGTGCGACAGGCTCGCGCCTGAACCGCCGCCGCGCGAAACCCGCCCGGCCAGGACCCGGACAGCCACCCGGATCGCCCAATCGCCAACCCACCCGCCGCTGCGATGTCCACACCGTCACCAGAAGCGAAGCCGGGAAACCGACCCCCGAGAAGGAGAAATCCACCAATTCCCGGCCGCGCCGCGCAGGTTAGAGATCCAGTTGGGAATGGAGTGGGCGCCGACTGGTCAGGTGACCACGTCGAGAAGCGGCTCTCCGAGGAGCGCTTTCCGTGCTCTCTCGATCACGCCGTTCTGTAGCGCGTCGAGTGCCCGATTGGAGCGCCAGGCCATGTGCGGGGTGAGGATGAGATTCGGCGCCGATCGCAGGGGATGCTCGGAGGGGAGAGGCTCCTGTCCGAAGGTGTCGAGGCCGGCGCCGGCGATTCTCCCGGTTCGTAGAGCTTCGGCGAGCGCGGATTCATCGATGAGGCCGCCGCGTGAGACGTTCACGATAACCGCGCCGCGTGGCATCCGGGTCAACACGTCCGCTGAGATGAGGCTGGCAGTGTCCTTGCTCAGCGGGACGTGGAGCGAGACGATGTCGGATGTGACGAGCAACTCGTCGAGTGGAGCCGCCGGGAAGTCCGAGACCTCGATGAATGGGTCGTAGACGCGGACGTCGGCGCCCAGTGCGCGATACCAGAGCGCGACCTGTCGGCCGATGCGGCCCATGCCGATCACCGCCACCCTCAGCTCGTCGAGCTTTGGGGCGTCGAACGCGAGATTCCCGGCCCATCCACCTGAAGCGATGGCGTTCTGGCCTTGTGGAATCCGCCGCACGAGGGCGATGCCCATCGCAAGGGCGTGTGAGGCGACTTCAAGGCTCGATGCTCCGGGGACGATCGACACTGGAACACGGGCACGGCGAGCGGCGTCGACGTCGACGTTGTCGTAGCCGATGCCGTAGCGGACAACGGCGCGGCAATGGCGCATGGCTTCGAAATCCCGCGCCTCGATCTTTGCGTACGGGGTCAGAAGGATCACCGCTGCCTCAGGGATCCTCGCTCGGAACTCCTGGACGTCGCGAGCGGCGACGAGTTCGATCCCGAACTCCTCGGCGAGGCGCTTCTCGCGTTCCAGCCCGGGGAACTGATGGGGGGCGACGAGGATCACGCCGGAGAGCCTCTCCTGCGTAACAGTCGTTGTGCTGTGCGTCTGAGACATCTGGCCTTCTTTGGATTTTCGGTGGGGTCCGTGGCAATGGCTTCGGTGCTCGGCGTCCGACGAACCCATCGGTGCGTCAGTCGAGTCTCCTGCCTCCTGGCGTGACGTCCCGTTCCCTTTCGCAACCGGTTATAATCCGTTGTCTTTTGCGGAAGAATCGAGATGCGCTCTCGTATGCGTGCGCCTCGCGCGGCAGGATGGAACGTCGACGCGGGTGCGGAGGAGGGACGATGGAGGTCAGGCAACTGCGGGCGTTCCTTGCGGTCGCTGAGCTACTCCATTTCGGTAGGGCCGCGGAGAGTCTCTTCATGGCCCAAGCGCCGCTGAGCCGCACGATCAAGAGCCTCGAGAACGAACTCGGCGCGGCATTGTTCGAGCGCACCACGCGTTCGGTTGAGCTCACGCCCGCGGGCGAGGCGCTTCGCGAGCCGGCGATTGCCGCGCTGGAGGCGCTGGATCGTGCCGAGGCGGCGGTTCGTGGTGCGATCAGCGGCGAGATCGGGCGCGTTGCGATCGAGTTCAGCGGGGTCGCGGCGCACCCGATCATCGCCCGGCTCGCGCGCATGATGAAGCGCAACCACCCCGGCGTCCGGCTTGACTTGTCGTCGCAGACGCTGTCGCGTCCCTCGATGGAGCGGCTGATCGACGGCAAGATCGATCTCGCGTTGGGCCGATGGGACCACACTCCGCCCGGTATTGGTACACACCTGATGCGCCGCGACGGGCTGGCCATCGCGATTCCCGCCGCTCATCGACTGGCGGCCATGGCGGCAGTGTCGTTCGAGCAGGTCAAGAACGAGTCGTTCGTGGCGCTGCCCGCCGCCGGCGGCTCTGTCACGACCGATCGGCTGCGGCGGCTGGCGTACGCCACGGGCTCGTCGATCGATCGCGTCCAGTTTGCGCCCGACACCCATTCGTGCATTGCCCTGGTGAGCGCGGGCGTCGGCCTCCACCTGGCGCTGTCGTCGGTCGGGCAGCGGCTGGGCAGCCCTGACGTCGTCTTCCTCCCGCTCGCCGAGAGCGACGCGGAGCGGATGCCGGATGTGCACCTGCGTGCTGCATGGCGCGTCGATGACGCGCGACCTGCCGTGCGGATCGCTCGCCACACTCTCCTGCTGCTCGCGGAACGAGCGTAACTGTTCAGCTGGTTCCGGGGGTCCAGGCGTGTCCGTTGTGGAGTTGAGTGAGGGCGTCGAGAGCGCTGTTTCCTGTTTGCGGGCGGTGGACAGGTAGCTGCGGATGGCGCAGAACGTCTGGGCTCCGGTCCAGGTACGTAGCCCGCCGCTGGTCGGAGTTTGACCATGCGGATGTCCCGTTCGGCGAGGGAGTTGTCGAACGGCACGCGTAGATCGTGGGCGAAGCGCATCACGTCGGTGGCGAACCCGCCGAGACGGGCGAGCAGGTTCACCGCCGGGGACCGGGCCCCGTGTCCGGCCGGGCGGGGATTGGCTGCCCTGCCAGCGGCGATGATGGTGCCGTAGCGGCGTCGGTAGGTTTCCAGTAGCCGATCGTCGATGGCATGGGCGCCGACGGTTCGGGCGTACCGGGTGGTGTCGTTGATCTCGCACAACAACCGAATCATCTGCTCGGCCCACACCTGTCCCGGGTCGGTATCGGGGATCCCGGCGAGTTCGCGCAGGTGGTGGGCGTTGCAACTGGTGAGCGAGGCCGTGGCGGCGGTAGGGGGTGTAGCCGTCGTGCACGGCGATGCCGGTGACGACGGGCAGCACCCCGACGGGGCCTGTCCGATTTTCGGCTCTGACACAGAGACGGTGGTCGGGGTGACTGGTCTATGCGAGCAGGATTCGTTGTCGTAGGAGCGCGAAGCCGGCTCGGCCGTACATCTGCCGCTTCAGGAACTTGA